>NZ_JADYVG010000050.1:0-6242 GCF_020193585.1 Bradyrhizobium sp. IC3195
GGTTCACATTGAGGCCGTTCGATGGTCGGCCACCGGGCCGCTTTGTCGCGCGAAGCAGCTGCGCCGGCCGTGCGGTCGGTCCGCCTTTTAGCCGGTTTGGCCTCGCCGCAACAGGGCGGGCGGGCTCGCGGGTGCGGGGGCTTGCCGAAGCCCGGACCTGTTAATAATTCCTCACCCGCAAGGGCGGTTGAGCCCGGATATCACCTTCCAAAACCCGATGTTTTAGCGGCAGAAACCTAGCTTCGGTCCTTGCGGGCCCCTCCCCCCCTCCTATATGAGCCTCAATCATCGCAATATCGCGGATGTTTGATCTTAGGGGGTTTCGGTTCGGGTGCCTCTTGGGCCCAGCCAACCTGCCGCAAAAAGAAGGATATCAGGACCATGGGAAAGGTCATTGGGATCGACCTCGGCACCACGAATTCGTGCGTCGCCGTGATGGATGGCAAGAACGCCAAAGTCATCGAGAATTCCGAAGGCATGCGCACGACGCCTTCGATCGTCGCCGTCACGGATGACGGCGAGCGCCTCGTCGGCCAGCCCGCCAAGCGCCAGGCCGTCACCAATCCCGAGCGCACCTTCTTCGCAGTGAAGCGCCTCATCGGCCGCCGCTACGACGACCCGATGGTCGAGAAGGACAAGAAGCTCGTCCCGTACAAGATCGTGAAGGCTTCCAACGGCGACGCCTGGGTCGAGGCCGACGGCCAGACCTACTCGCCCTCGCAGGTCTCCGCCTTCATCCTGCAGAAGATGAAGGAGACCGCGGAAGCCCATCTCGGCCAGAAGGTCGAGCAGGCCGTCATCACCGTTCCCGCCTACTTCAACGACGCCCAGCGCCAGGCGACCAAGGACGCCGGCAAGATCGCGGGCCTCGAAGTGCTGCGCATCATCAACGAGCCGACCGCGGCCGCGCTCGCCTATGGCCTCGACAAGACCAAGGCCGGCACCATCGCCGTGTACGACCTCGGCGGCGGCACGTTCGATATCTCCATTCTCGAAATCGGCGACGGCGTGTTCGAGGTGAAGTCGACCAACGGCGACACCTTCCTTGGTGGCGAAGACTTCGACATGCGCCTCGTCGGCTATCTCGCCGACGAATTCCAGAAGGAGCAGGGCATCAACCTGCGCAACGACAAGCTCGCCCTGCAGCGCCTGAAGGAAGCCGCTGAAAAGGCCAAGATCGAGCTGTCCTCGACGACGCAGACCGAGATCAACCTGCCCTTCATCACCGCGGACCAGACCGGCCCGAAGCATCTGACGATGAAGCTCACCCGCGCCAAGTTCGAGGCGCTGGTCGACGACCTCATCCAGAAGACCGTCGAGCCCTGCCGCAAGGCGCTGAAGGACGCCGGCGTCACCGCCGGTGAGATCGGCGAGGTCGTGCTGGTCGGCGGCATGTCGCGCATGCCGAAGGTCCAGGAAGTCGTGAAGCAGCTGTTCGGCAAGGAGCCGCACAAGGGCGTCAACCCGGACGAAGTCGTGGCGATCGGCGCCGCAATTCAGGCCGGCGTGCTCCAGGGTGACGTCAAGGACGTGCTGCTGCTCGACGTGACCCCGCTGTCGCTGGGCATCGAGACGCTGGGCGGCGTGTTCACCCGCATCATCGACCGCAATACCACGATCCCGACCAAGAAGAGCCAGGTGTTCTCGACGGCTGAAGACAACCAGAATGCCGTCACCATCCGCGTCTTCCAGGGCGAGCGTGAAATGGCAGCCGACAACAAGATGCTCGGCCAGTTCGACCTGATGGGCATTCCGCCGGCGCCGCGCGGCATGCCGCAGATCGAGGTGACCTTCGACATCGATGCCAACGGCATCGTCAACGTCTCGGCCAAGGACAAGGCCACCGGCAAGGAGCAGCAGATCCGCATCCAGGCCTCCGGCGGCCTGTCGGAAGCCGACATCGAGAAGATGGTCAAGGACGCCGAGGCCAATGCCGAGGCCGACAAGAAGCGCCGCGAGGCCGTCACCGCCAAGAACGAGGCGGATGGCCTGGTGCATTCGACCGAGAAGGCTTTGGCCGAGCACGGCTCGAAGGTTGCCGAGAGCGAGCGCCGCGCCATCGAGGACGCCGTCAGCGACCTCAAGGAAGCGCTGA
This sequence comes from Bradyrhizobium sp. IC3195, assembly GCF_020193585.1. NCBI lineage: Bacteria > Pseudomonadati > Pseudomonadota > Alphaproteobacteria > Hyphomicrobiales > Nitrobacteraceae > Bradyrhizobium > Bradyrhizobium sp. IC3195. Next base: position 2,096 of record NZ_JADYVG010000050.1, read on the forward strand.
AGGGCGACGATGCCGAGGCGATCAAGGCCAAGACCCAGACGCTGGCGCAGGCTTCGATGAAGCTCGGCGAGGCCATGTACAAGCAGCAGGCCGAGGCCGACGCCAAGAAGGATGCGGCCAAGGACGACGTCGTCGACGCGGAATTCACCGAGGTCGACGACGACAAGAACAACAAGAAGTCCGCTTAAGCCCCGAGAGGGTGACGATGCGGACGGCTTGGACCCCACACACGCTACCGGCCTCCTCCCTCACGGGGGAGGCCGTCGTGTCGTCGGGACGGGCGGGCCGTGACTCCTTCAAAGTCGACCCCGTTACGATCGATCAATTCCCAGCCGTTATTCTCAGCGCTGCCAGGCTCTCCTCTGCCGCAAGGTCGAAGGGCGCTCATACCGCCGCATGTCAGCGTTGTTCCGCGCCAACTTGAATCGCGATTGGATAGACCGAGCTCATCATGTCCACGTCCACCAAGCGCTGCTATTACGAGACCCTCGAAGTCGAACGCGACGCCGACGAAGGCAAGCTGAAGTCGTCGTTCCGCAAGCTGGCGATGAAATTCCATCCCGATCGCAATCCCGGGGATGAGACCAGCGAAGTCAAGTTCAAGGAAATCAACGAGGCTTACGAGGTCCTGAAGGACAAGGACAAGCGCGCCGCCTATGATCGTTACGGCCACGCCGCGTTCGAGCAGGGCGGCGGCTTCGGCGGCGGCGCCGGTTTCGGCGCGGGCTTCGCCTCCTCCTTCTCCGACATCTTCGAGGATCTGTTCGGCATGGCCGGACAGCGTGGCCGCGGCGGCCGCGAGCGCGGCGCCGATCTGCGCTACAACATGGAAATCACGCTCGAGGAAGCCTTTGGCGGCAAGACCGCGCAGATCGAGATTCCGGTCTCGGTCACCTGCGAGGCCTGCTCGGGCATCGGTGCCAAGGCCGGCACCAAGCCGAAGACCTGCTCGACCTGCGGCGGCGCCGGCCGCGTGCGGCAGTCGCAGGGCTTCTTCACGCTGGAGCGGACCTGCCCGGGTTGTCAGGGCCGCGGCCAGATGATCGAGGACGCCTGCCCGTCCTGCGCGGGACAAGGGCGGGTCACCCGCGAGCGGACGCTCTCGGTCAACATTCCGCAAGGCGTCGAGGACGGCACACGGATCAGGCTCGCCGGTGAGGGCGAGGCTGGTGTCCGCGGCGGGCCGCCCGGCGATCTCTACATCTTCCTGTCGCTGGCCCAGCATCAGTTCTTCCAGCGTGACGGCGCCGACCTGCATTGCCGTGTGCCGATCTCGATGGTGACCGCCGCGCTCGGCGGCGAATTCGAGGTGCCGACCATCGACAAGGGCAAGACCAAGGTGAAAGTGCCCGCGGGCACCCAGTCGGGCCGCCGATTCCGCATTGCATCAAAGGGTATGCCGGTGCTGCGGTCGCGCCAGATGGGCGACATGTACGTCCAGGTCATGGTCGAGACCCCGCAGAACCTGACCAAGAAGCAGCAGGAATTGCTGGCCGAGTTCGAGAAGCTCTCCTCCGGCAACACCCAGCCGGAAGCCGAGGGCTTCTTCGCCAAGGTCAAGGATTTCTTCGGCAATCGGGCGAATTGACTCGTCTTGACCGTATCGCCTCCGGCCTATACGTCTTTATGACCATTTTCTGACACGCCGCGGTCCCGCGGTTCCGTCCGGTCCCGACATGCCATTGCCATCGTCCGCGCGTGCGTTGAAGAAGCCTCGTCTCGATGACGAGGTGCGCTTTCTCAGGTCGTGGATCGAAAAGCCTCTGCACATGGGCGCGGTGATGCCGTCCGGCAAGCTGCTGGCGCGGACCATGGCTCATTATGTCGATCCCGATTCGGACGCACCGGTGGTCGAGCTCGGACCCGGCACCGGCGCCATCACGTCCGCGCTGATCGAGCGCGGGATCGACCAGAAGCGTCTCGTTCTCGTCGAATACAATCCCGGCTTCTGCGCGCTGCTGCGCGATCGCTACCCGCAAGCCAAGGTGGTGCAGGGCGATGCCTACCGCCTGCGGGACACGCTTTGGAATGTCTTGAGCGCGCCGGCCAGCGCGGTCGTGTCCGGCCTGCCGCTCGTCACCAAGCCGATGCTGACGCGGCTGCGGCTCATTCGCGATGCCTTCACCGCGCTCGCGCCCGGTGCGCCCTTCATCCAGTTCACCTATGCGGTGGTGCCGCCGATCCCGAAATCGCTGTCCGGCGTGTCCACAGAGGCCTCGGAACGGATCTGGATGAACCTTCCGCCGGCCCGCGTCTGGGTGTATCGCAAGCATTAATTCCGCCGGCTCCTCTTTGCGCGGCGGGCTCGTTTCGCCGAACGCATGGGATTGGATGCCAGCTCCCAAGATCCTGATCATTCCCGGCTCGTTGCGCACCGGCTCGCACAATGCGAAGCTGGCGGCGGCGGCGGCCTATGAATTTGCTCAGGCCGGCGTCGACGTCACCCGCATCTCGCTCGCCGATTTTCCGCTGCCGATCTATGACGGCGATCTCCAGGCCAAATCCGGCGTGCCCAAGCACGCGATCAATCTGAAGCGCATGATCGGCGCGCATCATGGCGTCCTCATCGTCTCGCCCGAATACAACGCCTCGGTACCGCCGCTGCTGAAGAACGCGATCGACTGGGTCAGCCGCGTGCACGAGCTGCACGAGGCGCGCGGCGAGGTGTTCCGCAACCGTGTCTTCGCGCTTGCCGGCGCGTCGCAGAGCCGGTTAGGCGCCGCCCGCGCGCTGCAGGCCCTGCGGCTGATCCTGACCTCCTGCCACGCCAATGTGATTGCCAGCCAGCTCACCCTCGCCTTTGCCGACCAGGCCTATGACGATATGGACAGGCTGAAGAACGAGAGTGATATCGCCGCGCTGAAGCAGCTTGTGGCGCAGTTGATCGACGTTTCCCAACGCATGATGTGAGGTGACATGACGCCAGCCGAGATCGCCCCGAAGGACCGCCTGATCGTAGCGCTCGATCTGCCGAGCGTTGATGCCGCGGAGGCGATGATCGCGAAGCTCGGCGACAGCGTCACGTTCTACAAGATCGGCTATCAGCTCGCTTATGCCGGCGGCCTGCCGCTGATCGGCAAGCTCACTGATGCGGGCAAGAAGGTGTTCGCCGATCTCAAGATGCACGACATCGGCAATACGGTGATGCGGGGCGTGGAGAGCGTTGCCAAGCTGGGCGCGACCTTCGTCACCGTGCACGCCTATCCGCAGACCATGAAGGGCGCCGTCGAAGGCCGCGGCAGCGCTAGCCTGAAGATCCTCGCTGTGACCGTGCTGACGTCCTACAATGACGATGATTTGCATGCGGCAGGTTATCGGCTCAGCGTATCGGAGTTGGTCGAGGCGCGTGCGCAGCAGGCGCAGGTGCTCGGTGTCGACGGCCTCGTGTCCTCGCCGGAGGAGGTCGGGGCCTTGCGCAAGATCGTCGGCCACCAGATGAGCCTCGTCACCCCCGGCATTCGTCCGGCGGGCGCCGCCAGCGGCGACCAGAAGCGCATCATGACGCCTAGCCGTGCAATCGCCGCCGGCGCGGATTATCTCGTCGTCGGGCGCCCGGTTGTCGAGGCCGCCGATCCGAAGTCGGTCGCCGACGCCATCCACGTCGAGATCGCGCAGGGGCTAGGCTAACCCACTAAACAACAGGGAGAAGAACAATGGCAAAAGGCTACTGGATCGGGCGTGTCGACGTCAGCAATGACGAGGGCTATAAGCCCTACGCCATCGCCAACGGCCCGATCTTCAAGAAATGGGGCGGCCGCTTCGTCGTCCGCGCCGGCAAGTTCACCGCCGTCGAAGGCGCCAGCCGCAACCGCAATGTCGTGATCGAATTCCCGGACTACGAGACCGCGCTCGCCTGCTACAACTCGCCGGAATACCAGGCCAACATCAAGGTGCGCCAGCCGCACTCGATCGCCGACCTCATCATCATCGAAGGCTACGACGGCGCGCAGCCGCAGGACGGCTGAGGCTCGATCCCGTCTTACCCGCCCCTGGAGGGGGAGGGTCGATCGCGCGCAGCGCGAGCGGGGTGGGGTGATCTCTCCTCTCGGGCACTGCTCATCGCGGAGAGACCGTCACCCCACCCCGTCACGCAATCTCGCTTTGCTCGATCGCGTGCCGACCCTCCCCCTCCAGGGGAGGATAAGAG
>NZ_JADYVG010000051.1:0-5732 GCF_020193585.1 Bradyrhizobium sp. IC3195
CCAGCCGCCTTCATCCTGATCACATCGCGCACACGGCGCATCGCAAGCCTCTCCGTCGGCATCCAGGGTCCCCCTTCGCAAAACCGAAAGGTTGACCCTATGGGAGCCAGAAGAGGTCTCGTCACCCCGGGTTCGCCCTTGCGAGACCCGGGCGACATCATCCCGGAATGGTGGGTGACATCATCTCGGAATCCTGGGCGACATCGATCGGAATCCGCAACCCTACAAGCACGCCACTCGAATCGGTTGGCTCCTCCGTGGGTCCTCTAGAAGCGCGCGTATGCGCGCTGCGATCTTCCGTGCCTCCTCAGGCCCGGGTTCGAGCTTCACGCAATCGAGGATGCTGAGCAGCGCCTGGGCCTCCTCAGCATTAAACGTCGCGACTTGTCGATCTGCCAGGCTCAAAGATTGATCGGCCGCCCGGGCCTGATTGGCTGCAAGCACCGCAAGCGCCTGCGAGCGTAGGGAGGTGGCGTGTCGCTCCAACGTGTGCATTCCGTTTGGACCTGCAAGGTGGCGTCGCAAGCGATGGTGGCCAGCCCGTCCTCGAAGACTGAGGCTGACCACCTTTGCTCCCGAGAGGCTGAAATTCTCAAGATGCTACCAATTTGTATTCTGAGAACAGTTGGAGAGCACCTACCAGCACGAGGGGGTTGCCGCATCCCGCGTGCCTGTATAAAATGCTCGGTCTGTAACTGTTCGAGCTGGCTCCGCTCATAGGAGTAACGCCTTGCCAAGGACCGAAGTGGCAATCCAAGCATTCACGGACTACGTCCGTAGGCCAAGCCATACACCGGCAGAAGACACGTACGGCCCACAGCGAACTAAAGAACAGCTGGCCGATTGGCGATCCCGGGTTGAAGTTATCCGCTCAAAAATGGACGCGGTGGCGGATTGCCCGATTTCGACCTTATCCGAATTCGAGGCGCTCAGACGCGAGATGGGGACAGATTTTCCCGCAACGCCACCCGCTTTACTTAACCGTGTAGCGGACGCATTTTTACACCGTGGTTCGGCGGATGCCCGACCCTCAATCAGGACGGAGCCGGATGATGCCTAGCACATTCTCGCTGCACAAGATCGACGAAGCGATACGCGACCTCGAAGAAAAAGTTGCTCACGGTGCAGAAATCAGCCGCGAGGAGCTCGCGAGCAGCATTCTGCGGATTACGAAGCGTCTTCGAGATGAACTCGAAGCGGCGGTCACGGTAGTCGATAGCCTCAAGGATCACACCGGACTCACGGTGGCAGCCGCGCGACCTAAACAGCGGGAACGTTAGCGGCAACTTGACTCGACGCTTGGAAGTGGACCAATAAAGTGCTGTCCCTGCCACTCGCTAGTGACTTCTACGCAGCCAGCCTCAGCGACGAAAGAAGCTGACGGGGATACATCATCCCGACGAATGCCCTAGCGCAACTACCAGGATAGGGCGGTGACTTGGCGATCAGTCCCGGATCGTAGGCAGCACGGGCGCGGCGCGCTGGCGAAAGTCTCACAGGCATCCCACCCGAGAACCGGCTGGTACGGGGATGTCCCGGGTTCTGTTGAATTTCTGAAGAGGTCGGCGTTGCTCACCTTGAGCCGGTAGGCTCGGGGTGCTGATTCCACAAAGGAGAGCAACGCCATGACGAGAGATATCACACCGGCTGGTTCGCCGGCGACTGGGGCTGTGGACGAAGCGTTTGCGGAAGTGCGGGCGAGCTTTGATCGGTTCTGCCTTGCGGCGGGGATCGAGGCGCTCGGCACGATGATGGAGGCGGACGTGACGGCGGCCTGCGGGCCGCGCCACGGTCGCGATGCGGCGCGGCGGGCGCACCGTTGGGGCCGAACGCGCGGACGGATCGGTTTCCACGGCGGCAAGATCGAGGTCGAGCGCCCGCGGGTCCGGGGCGTGGACGGCCGCGAGGTCACGATCCCGAGCTGGGAAACGGCGGCGCAGGAGGACTGGCTCGGTCGCTGGGCGATGAACCTGATGCTGATCAATGTGTCGACGCGCCGGTTCGGCCGCGCTGTCCGGCTGCCCGAGGGTGACGTGCCGGCACCGCCCGGATCGGGGGGTTCGAAGTCGGCGGCCTCGCGGAGGTTCGTAGCGCTGTCGGCGGCGCGGCTGGCCGACTTCATGGCTGCCGATCTGTCCGCGCTCGACCTTCTGGTGGTCCAAATCGACGGGCTGCATCTCGGCGACGATCTCGTGCTGGTCGCCGCGATCGGGGTTGACGGCGAAGGCAACAAGCATCCGCTGGCGCTGGTGGAAGGGGCGACCGAGAATGCCGCAACGGTTCAGGCCCTGCTGGGCAACCTGGTCTCGCGCGGGCTCGACCCGACGGTGCCAAGACTGTTCATCGCCGACGGCGCGAAGGCGTTGTCGAAGGCGATCCTCCGCACCTTCGGTTCGGCCGCTGCGATCCAGCGCTGCCAGATCCACAAGGCGCGCAACATCATGGAACGCCTGCCGAAACAGCATCATGCGGCCACCCGTCGGGCGCTGCGCCAGGCCTGGGAGCTCGATGATACCGACAAGGCCGAAAAATTGATCCGCAATCCCGCGCGTCGACTCGACCAGCAATGGCCCGGCGTAGCGGCCAGCATCCTCGAAGGCCTCGACGAAATCCTGACCGTCGTCCGGTTGAAGTTGCCGAAGGAGCTTCGTCGATCGCTCGCCTGTACCAACATCGCCGAGAACATGATGGGCACCATTCGCCGCGTCACGCGCAACGTCAAACGCTGGCGGGATGCCGGTATGGCCTTGCGACGGGTCGCGGCCGGCATGATCGAGGCCAACAAGGGCTTCCGACGATTGAAGGCGCATAAGCAATTGTCGGTTCTGCGTGCGGCTCTTCAAGCTCGCCACAATCGCATGACGATCAACCCCGTTGCCCACGTCACGAGGGCCGCGTAACATTCATTCCGGCAACGTCGATCCGACCTAGTTCAACAGCGATCGGGACATCCCCGGCTGGTACACCGCGACGCTCATTGGAACGAGGGCCCGAAATCACCATCGGCCCCTTTGGCCAGTGCCCACGGCAGTAACCAGCATTATTGAGGATTGGATTGAGGGCGTCATCATCTTAACCGACAACGATGAGAACCTGGAGGAGATTGCCGCGCTTCACTAGGGCAACGGGCCGACCTGTATGGCGCAACCTGACCGAAATCCCGCGGTGATAGTGGAGCGGGCGCCACTACGTCTTGGCTGACGCGCGGAATTTTTCAGCATTCTCCGCGGCCACAGCTAAGGATCGAGATAACTCACGTGCCTGCCCCGCCGTCACCTGGAGGTGAACGCCGACGACGCTCGCGATGGCAATGGAGATTTCACCATCTATCTGCTCAACTATGATGGCAGCCGACTTGTCGATCTCGATCTCGGCAATACGTCCAATGATAACATCCTGTTCATTCGCCATCACGACACGGCCTCCATTTGTGGTCGGTTCGGCTGGAGGTGCAGCGGCGGGACCCTATCCGTAGAATCGAATCAAAAGGCGGATAGCAAAGAACGCCCCCGCAGCTACCACTGCCGTCATGGCTATCGCGAAAGCTATTCTAGCGGCTTGGATGGTGATCTCTTGGCGTTAATTCGAGGGGGCGATCTTGGTGGGCAGATTCACATGCTTCCGCCCCTTACGAGTGACGGTCGCGATGAGGCATTATCGCCGAAGGCGAACTGCGACGCACCTACCAAGATGGTGGGGTATTATGAAGATTTAACGGCCTTGCTGTGGCAATACCATCCGCTCAATCCTGCCTTTTGACATACTGAAGGAACACACCGGGAGGACAATTTGCCTTACACAATCGTCTTTACACAACACCTCCACCCCAGCCACTGACAGTCCTTTCTGCGGCGAGCGGCCACAGGCCTACCGTGGTATTTTGCACCATTGCCGCCATCTCCACCGTTGAGGCCAGCAGTGCCATTCAAGGCCCGGAAAGCTACGGGTCCAACCGCGAAATCGCGATCGGCCACAAACGGTAGTCGTCCGGAATTCCCTCAACCTGAGGATCGCTCTACAGAATTTATCGCGATGGTTATTGGGTTTCGGAATAATGTGGGAAGCGCCAACAAGAATAACGGAGAATGAGGGATATGAGCCTGGAGCGCCAGTACCGAGAGCTAAAGGATTTGCAAGAAAAGGTCCGTCAACGTGAAGGGAAGAATTGGTCCCGGCGGTCCCTCGAAAGGCAGTCGGTGTGGCGAGAGGTTCTTCTCTCAATTCCGGGACACATCACCTCCGAGCCATGCCTGGTGCGTGATCTATCCAGTAGAGGCGCTGGCATTCAGCTTAACGGACTCACGCTTCTGCCGACGGAGTTTTCGCTTTCTTTCGATGGGTTTCGCACCACCTCTCCTTGTCGCCTCACGTGGCGACAGGGAGACTTTATCGGGGTGGCGTTCCAAAACACGGACCGTTATTCAGCCCTCGTGAAGCCAAATACGAAGCCTGTTTTGCGGTAGTAGCGCCTTGCGTCAGCTTCCCGCACCGAGAAAATGAGTAGTTGCTAAATCGCGCAAATTGAGATGAATACGCCCACTGGCTGGAGGCAAAGCCCCAGAGGCCGACTATGCCAAGGACCATTCGTGAACAGCTCGAAGAAGTGGAGCGAGATATCACGCTTTACAATGAATTCGCAGAGGCTGAGAAAGCTCGCTTCAAACTTGAGTGTTTCCTTTGGACCGCGGAAGAACGCATCGAATGGCAGGAGACGCAGCGTTCGATTGCCGAGTACCTCAGGGAGCTCCACGACAAGCGCATCTTGCTTGATGAGCTTGAAGAATGACCTAGTGCTTCGCCGCCGTAGGCATACGATGAAGGCGCCAGATTGGCACATGCACGTGAGAGTCGGGCTTGCTAAAATACCTCCCGGCCCGGGGCGCGCGTACGCACGTCTTCCGCTAGGGGAACGAACACTGGTGCTACACAACACGGACAAAAGACACTCAAGTCGTCTTATGGGTCTTTCTGAAACACGCCTTGGCGACTGCTGGCGCAAATTGCGCTAATTAAGGCCGCATTCGCCCGATGAGCCACAGCTCGACTGCGGCTTTGTGCGTCCATTTCCGCGCCAATTTTCCTCGCGTCTTCTGGCCGATTTCTAGCTGGTTCGCAGCGCAGTCAAAGGCCGAAAGGGAAGGTGCGCAGTCCCGCGATCCCGGGCCGCCTCGGCTTTCCCAAAGTACCTTTGCAATCGATGGCCCTCGGCGGCCTCGCGCGGGTCAATCGACCCACGTCGCGCGCCATCCCTTGCGCTCGGCATCAGAGACCACGCGCTGCCGATCCCAGCCGAGCATGTAGCTGAGGATGGGGTGTGTTCGGATCACGCGGCTTGTCGGTCCTAGGACTACAGCAGCGTGGAAGTGCGGCGCATCGATCACGATCATCGGCCGTGCCCTTGTCGGCGCAGGTCTCGTCTAATCCGGCCAGCTCGATCTTGAGCGCTTGGTCCCGGTAGCCGAACGTACTGCACCGGCTGCGCTGGCTGTCGGCATTGAGACCATTGTCAGCAACTTGACGCCGGACGCCGCGACGAAGTGCCTGCAGAGCCCGCGAATTCACTTCGGCACGCGACTTGCTCTCTTTGCCGCATCATCACCAATCGCAGTGCGATGGTCTTCGGGACGGACTCGGCGCGCGTCGGTGTTAGCGTCTGGTCCGCCCCGACGGTTTTGCTGCGCGATAACTTAAGGGCGCTCGGTCGTGGACCGAGAAAATACAGGGACGTGTTG
>NZ_JADYVG010000052.1:0-5360 GCF_020193585.1 Bradyrhizobium sp. IC3195
AGCCGAAGAAGCGTTAGCGTAGCCGCCGCTTCGTGGTCGGCTGCGGTGGATGCGCCTCTCTGTTCAAACCCTATGCCAACTGCGACAGCTTGATCAGTAAGGGAAAATTTTTCAAGGAAGTGTACCAAACCGACAGCATGTCAGAGATCGGACAGTCAAGGTCATGTTCTAACGTAAGGTCGCAAATCGGACACATGGCGATGGCTTTTTCTAGTTGGACAGAAAAGCCCGCCTCCGAGTCAATGGGAAGAACGGAGGAAAATGACGTCAATGAACATTCTCCGGCCGACTTTGAAATGCGTCCGGAGGCGGGGCCTATGGCTAGAGTATTCCAATTTCCAAATGGCAGGCGACAGTCCGTAAGCCTGATAACCCGCCTGCCCCATCAGCCCTTAGGGCAATGATGGGTCCTCAGCTCTATAAGCCGTCATTGCGATGAACTGTGCGGGGTATGCCGGAGCTGTGCGCTGCTCTCTCGGTCAAGGAGTCAAGGCAAAGGTAGAGAGCTTGATACGTCAAGCTTGTGGCCACGGATAGCCGTCGACCAACAAATTTGCTGGTGTTACCTCATTGCTATGGCGAGCGCGTCGCTGAGGGCTCACCTGGGGTAACCAAATGGGGTCGGTCAGATCGGAGGTCTGACGAGACGGACGGGCTGCTCAGAAGCAGGGCTGCAATGAAACGTCATTGATCAAAATCAGATAACAGCAGGATCCATTTGGTTGGCCAAATGCTTGGTGAACCAATCGCCAGTGACTCTGTTCACGGTTGCGAGGTGACACACATAGGGATCCTAGCGTTTATAAGCACGAGATGCTTCGGTTCGCGAGCTCGATTGTAAGCGTCGAGCTGCAAATCCGTCAAGCAGCGGGACGTCTTGCTGCGGCGGGAGGGCGAGCCATCGGGCATCAACCGGATCTACCGGCTTTATCGCGAGGAAGGGCTCACCGTCTGCAAAAGGCGGGCTCGCCGCAAAGGCCGTGGGGACCCGTGCCCCGATCCTGGTCGAGGCGAGGCCGAACGCGCGCTGGTCGCTGGACTTCGTCCACGACCAGTTCGCCAATGGCCGACGCTTCCGCATCCTCAACATCGTCGACGACGTCACCAACGAATGCCTGGCGCCATTCCGGAGACGTCGATCTCGGGGCGGCGCGTGGTCGGCGAACTGACGGCAATCGTCCAGCGACGCGGCAAGCGAGAAATGATCGTGTCCGACCATGGCACCGAGTTCACCTGCAACGCCAGCAGGCCCGCCGTTCCGACAGGCTCATGACAGCCTGCAGATGCGCGATCGCAGCGCGCTTAGCGGCGGGCCTTACCATTTTTTGAAAGGAGCTCGCGAAGTGCGGCGGCATCGAGCATCTGCTCGGCCAGAAGCTTCTTCAGCTTCACGTTCTCCTCTTCCAAGGCCCTGTCCGACTTCACCGACGTGAGCGCGCTCGGCATTAAGTAGAGCTGGTCGTCTGAATTGCGCATCAGGTGCGTCCGTGCCGTTCGAGATCATCCTCAATTCGCGACCACGCACAGTGCACTCTCGCGCGGTCGCCTTACAGCAGATCGTCAGATCGCTTTGCTGGGCAGCACGAGCCAAATGTCGTCTTGTCGATGACCTACAGGCACGCTGCGACGACGCCAGCACGCGGGAGAGCTCGGCGCTGGTGGTTCTGTCGGTGCCAAAAAGAAGGGCATGCTGTCGCTAAGTCAGGCGAATTGTTTAGTCGTAATCCGGACACGATGCTCTGGGGAAACCCTCCACTGTGCTGCCCAAGCAGGTTGTGGGAGCTGAGCGCACGAGATCCAACTTGTCATTGATGGTTCGGGCATAACAGTCGCAAGCCAGCGCCGATTCAGTGTCTCAGCAGCAAACTCTTGCGCGACGCTGTGAGGAATCGCGCATCCATGGTGCGACTTACACTCTGAGGGTCAAGTTCAGCAAAATCGATGATTGGGGTCCGATCAAGCCATTCCCTTGGAACCGCCGTCGCTCGGCCACCTGCTGGACGCGGATTGGTTCGTCGCCGCCGGCCCAAGCCTTCGTTCAACTTGGAATTGCGCCTAAGTTCCCGACTGATCGTGGGTGGCGACCGGCCAGGGCCGCGCTCCTCAAGGCTGAGCATCGTCCCATCGCAACAACACCTTTAGCAGGTGTTGCACTGGCATCGTGAACCGAAGCCGCTCTTCACCTTGATCCAGTGCTTCGCGATAGGGAGCAGTGCGATCTCAGAGATCGGTTCGACGAGCCTGAACGCGCTCCGGCTTGCGGCAGCTGCAAAGCGGAGCTGCGTCGCCGCGACTAAACCGTGGAACAACCAGGATAGTGAACAAGAGCACTATCTGTCTAAGGACGGTGGCGGCGTATCCTTTGTGCGCGTTGGCAGTATCGGATATTCGATCTTGGGTAACCGGCCGGTCAATGAATTAAGAAACGCAACGATATCGTTCTTCTCCTTCTCGGTGAGCTCGGCGCCGAGCTGCACCTCACTCATAATGCCTACCGCTTCCTGGAGCGTCCAAACCTGACCCGAATGGAAGTAGGGAGCTCGCAGGGCAACGTTGCGCAAAGGGGCGGCGCGGAACACGTATCGGTCGCTGAAGGCCTTCGTGACCGCGAAACGCCCCTGGTCGGCTGGGGGAAGCAGTTTGCTGTCTGGTCTTTCAATCACGCCGAACGCGAAAAACTCCTGCCCACCAATATTGATTCCGTTGTGGCAGGAGGCGCAGCCTTTGTCCACGAACAGCCGCAATCCTGCCTTTTGGTGGTCATCCAGCGCGTTGGCATCGCCGTTCAGGTATCCATCGAACGGAGCTGCTGGTGTCGTGAGCGTCGCTTCAAAAGCCTCGAGCGCTTTCGCGAAATTGTCAAAGGTGACCGGCGGTGTATCACGCGGGAATGCTTGCTTGAACTTGCCCACATAATCTTCCATCGAATTCAGTGTGGTCGTTACGTGATCCGCAGTCGCATTCATCTCGGCGCTCGCCTGAACGGGCCCCTTGGCTTGTGCCTTAAGATCCGGCGCGCGTCCGTCCCAGAATTGCGCGACATTGAACACTGAATTGTAGACGGTCGGCGCCCGCCGCGCTCCCCGTTGCCAACCGTGACCAACTGACGTTGGACCCGCGTCTACGCCGCCGGTGCCAAGATTGTGGCAGGTATTGCAGCTAATGATCCCACTCGCCGACAGACGAGGGTCGAAGAACAGCATCTTCCCGAGCTCCGCTTTCTCGGTAGTCACGGGATTGTCCTTTAGGGCGGGGATACCAGAAGGGATCGGTTTGAAGATCTGTCTGGCTGTCATCATCAAATCGTCGTTTGCGATGGCATTGCATGAGACACACATCAGAACGGTAGTAATCGATACCTTGAGCATGACGTGAGACTTCCAGATCTTGCCGCGCCGCTACCGAACAACAGTTCTTCAGAAGAGGCGCCCGCTGCATGGATGGCTTTTGCTATGCAGGAACTGAGCCAGCGCGCGCGAGTGAATTGGTCTAGGGTTTCTGTGTTCGATGTTGGCTTCACGACAGTTGTCGTTAGCCCGACACGAACACTTCGACTAATCACGAAGCATAGTGTTTTGCTGCTCTTCGAGGAGGCACGACGCGTCTCTCCGACGAAATGCAGGGGGCAGTGACGTCGCAGGCACCTGTCCCGGGAGTAGATGAAACCTCCCTCCAATTGGATTCGAATCGATGTCGCAGGCGTTACACTATTAATACGAGCCCGATCGAAGCTCCGCCCCGTGCCTAGCGCAGCGCCGTCAGTCCCTCCCCAACCGGCTTTCGGTCCCATGGGCCTGAAAGGGGGCTGCCAGGCTGTCACGACGGGATGAGGCCTGGCGCTGAGCTTGATGAACTTAGCTAACTGTCTGCCGGATCGCGTCTAGTGTCCTGAACCAGAAGTTCGCAACATCGCGTCGTGTTGTACCGGGGCATTGTAACGGCAGAAGCGTTCGATGGAAGCAAGGATATCATCGGCTGACTTGGTCCATCGGAACGGCTTGGGATCAGCGTTATGTCGTTCGATGAACGAGGCGATGTCCGCCCTGAGGGCGGCTACGCTGCGATAGACGCGGCGCCTGATCTTCTAATCGGTAAGAAGCGCTCGACCTGATTGAGTCATGACGAACTGGTCAGGGTCAGGTGCACATGCCAGCGCGGCCGCTTGGCCAGCCATTTCCGGATCAGCGGGGTCTTGTGAGTGGCGTAGTTATCCATGACGAGATGGACGTCGAGTTGGCGCGGCACAGCGGCCTCGATCTCGTCCAGGAATTTGCGGAACTCGGCGGCACGGTGCCGTCCGTAGCACTTGCCGATAACCCGTCCGGTCGCAATGTCGAGGGCGGCGAACAGCGATGTGGTGCCGTGCCTTTTGTAATCGTGGCTCCTTCGGGCCGGCTGGCCGGGACGCATCGGCAGCATCGGCCGACTGCGGTCCAGCGCCTGGATTTGAGACTTTTCATCTACACACAGGACGATGGCGTGTGCCGGTGGCGAGACGTAAAGCCCGACGACATGACGCACCTTGGCCACGAAGTTCGGATCAGTCGAGAGCTTGAATGTCTCCAGCCGGTGCGGCTGGAGCCCGAAGGCCCGCCAGATACGTTTCGGTGCTCCCGAGCGCGGCTCATCGTGCAGCCCAGCCACGCGCTGCTTCACAAAGCCCCGCCGCCGTTTGCCTACCGTCCCCCGCTCCAGGCCTAGCTTGGCCGTCACTTCCTTGTTCTGACCGCCTTCCGCGCAGGCCAGCGCGATCCGGGCTCTCAGAGCCAACGCCTGCGCCGCCTTTCGCCGCATTCTCAGCGGCTGAAGTTCAGCACGCTCATCATCGCTCAATACCAGGGGCGCAAGTCGCTGGGTCGCCATCAGATCCTCCGTCGCTGTTGCAGCCGCCATCTCTGGCACAGCGACGCGAATCTAATGCGAATCTACGATTGCGAACTTGTGACTCGGGACACTAGCACTACTTTGGCAGATTGTTGGATTTGGGCTCTTTATTAGGATTCCCGAATCGACTTTTCAATGATTCATGGGTGGTCGGCTCTTGGAGGGCTGACCATGGTGGAATGGGAAGACGAACTCGAACGCTGGCTGAAGCCGTTCCTGGACCGGTTGGGTCATAAGACCGGCAGCGGATGTGTCCCCTGTACGTTGCGGGATTGATCGGCCCGGGCGATCGCAAGAGCGTTCAGCCGATGGCAGAACGCCTTGCAACCGGCAACTACGATCAGCTGCACCATTTCATCGTCGAAGGTGTCTGGGACGCATCACCGCTGGAATCTGAGCTGCTCAACCAGGCGGATCGGCTTGTCGGCGGCAAGGATGCGGTATTAGTCATTGATGACACCGCAATGCCGAAAAAG
>NZ_JADYVG010000053.1:0-5052 GCF_020193585.1 Bradyrhizobium sp. IC3195
CGTTTGTTCGAGAAGTGATCCGCCGGCATCCGCGCGCGCCTCTGCCGGCCATTATCGGCAACTGCCAAGCAGGCTGGGCGACCCTCGTTCTCGCCGCAACAAACCCTGACTTGACAGGACCCATCGTCATCAATGGATCACCGGTGACGGCTGTATCGGGAAACATCGGCGACAACACTTTCCGCTACATTGCCGGCATATTCGGCGGAGTCTGGATCCCGATGCTTCTGTGCGACCTTGGCCAGGGCATGTTTGATGGAGCCAATCTCATACACAATTTCGAGATGCTCAATCCCGAGCGCCGGCTGTTCCTAAAGTACGCCGAGCTTTTCCGCGACGTGGATACGACGCGCGAAAGCTTTCTTGCCACCGAGAAGTGGTGGAGCAGCTTCTGCTTGCTGCACGAAAACGAGATCTGCTGGATTCTCGAAAACTTGTTCATCGGCAACCGGCTCGGCAAGAACATGGCCTACCTGGGATCGGGGCGTCAGCACGTGGATCTCAAGCAGATCCGCGCGCCGATCATCGTGTTTGCCAGCCATGGCGACAAAGTGACGCCGCCCCAGCAGGCTCTGAATTGGATTACAGATGTTTACGAGAACGAGGAGGAGATCCGCGTTCGCGGCCAACACATTATCTATATGGTGCATGACGACATCGGGCACCTCGGCATCTTCGTCTCTTCAAAAGTTGTCAATAGGGAGTTCCGGCAAGTTGCAACCACGCTTGAGGCAATCGAAGCGTTGATGCCTGGCCTCTACGAAATGTGCATCAAAGATGTTCAGGAACATGATGGACGAAAAAGCTTCAGTGTTGAACTAGTCGAACGCAGCTTCAAGGACATCCGGGCATTGAACGACGACTATCGCGATGAGTTCCCTTTCGGTGCGGTTGACCGGGCGTCTGAACTTCAGGCACAGATCTATCACACAATCGCCCGCCCCTTCGTCAGAGCTGCAGTCACAACCTTCACGGCCCAAGCTAGCCGAAGTGTTCACCCGGAGCGCCTGTCGCGAGCGCTAATGTCTTCGCGAAATCTGATGCTGGCTGGCTTCAAGTCCATAAGCGAGCAGGTTCGCCAGTCTCGAGCCAAGGCCAGAGTAGATAATCCATTCCTGCTGGCGGAAGCCTTGTATGTGCAGCATATCGCACATGCGATGATCTGCTGGCGCGACCTGCGCGACATGATGTATGAGCTGATGTTCCACAGCATGTGGAACACTCCTTTGCAGCACTATTTTAGTGATCGCTACGAAGTGCAGGCGAGGCAAATGACGCTAGAAGAATTGAGGTCGCGCCCGGACGTTCAGTTTGCGCTTAAGATGATCGCGACCGGCGGCTTCATCGAGGCCGTCATCCGCATTATGGCGCTGCTTGTGAGCGATCGCGGCGGTATCCGCCGCGACCGTCTCGATCGCTGGTCACGCGTCCTGACGGAGAACGAGCCGTTCCGCTCTGTCCCTTCTGACCGTCTGACTACAATCACTCGCCAACAGACCATCATCGCCACTTTGGAACGGGAGCAAGCAATCGAGACCCTGCCATTGCTGCTGGATGACTCTGAGGAGCGCCGCCGCGCCTACCTGGTCGCACGCTATGTACCCGGTCCCATCGCGGAAATGTCGCCGAAGTCGATCGACCTCCTAGGGCGGTTTGCTCAGGTGCTTGAGCAGCCGCCAATCACCGGCGATGTTACCGAAAATCCTTTGGCGTAAATGAAGGCTGAGTAAAGCGTCGATGCTTGGCGTAAAGGATGACCATTGGCTTGAGCGCCAGGCGTGGCAACTGAGGGCAATGTCGATGCGCCTCGTAGTTGGCACAGGATTTGAAGCCAGTTCGTCCTGCACGTTGTACTCTGACGCTTACGGCTGGAGCGGCCAAACATGTTCGACGCGCGCCTATTGTGTGTTCCGGATCCTGAGCGCTGATGGTACGGAGGGCTCGAATTCAAGAATTGACTTGACGAAAGAAGTGAGCAGATACCGATGCGTTCCCTTTGCAGATAAGAACCAGCCGCGCTGAAGTCGTCGAATCTGGCGACTTCCTCCGGACCGAGCAGAGATATTAGTTGTTGGGGCACTTTCTCCCTGCCGAAATCCGCAGAATGGAGTTCTTCGCCGTGGACCACGATACCATCCGCGCCGAGCTGATGTACTTGGAGTCCCTTGGCTCCCGAATCTCGGGCTCAAAGAGCCACGATCAACTTGTAGAGCATGTCAAACAGCAGTGGGCCGACTTCGGTATGCGAGTTCACGAGGACGTCTTGCATTTCGATCGCTGGAGCATGGCTGCAGAAAATCCCGACGGTCTGCGTCTTAAGATCGACGGGCGCGACATAGCGATCTCTTCGGTCTTTCCCTACTCCGGGACCACCGGCCCCCTAGGGACCGAGAAGCAGTTGTACAGATTGCGCGGTCCAATACCGCGATGGACCAAAGCGCGCGGAGGAATTGCGGTCGTCGAGGTCCGAAATCGGGAGTTCCCGTTTGATGCGGCGGTCAAGACTTGGGATCGGGCGCGTGCATGGGGCAAGACCACTATGCCGCTGCTTCCTGCCACGTTCGCCGGCCTCGGTCTGGCGCGTGCTCGACGAGCTGGCGTTGAGGCGGTGATCTTCGCCTGGCGTGGCATAAGCATTTTCAACGCCAAAGGACAGTACTTACCGTTCACGTTGCCCTACCAGAACATTCCAGCGGTCTTCGTGGCCGGAGACGACGCCGACTTTGTGTTGGACGCCGCCTCACGGGCCAGGCGGGCGACGCTCATCCTTGACGCGGTGATCGAACGAAATAGCGCCATGCGTACAGTATGGGCGGCTGTGGAAGGTCGCGGCGCACCCCACGAAACTGTGCTCGTGGTAAGCCACAGCGATGGTACAAATATTGTCGAGGAGAACGGCCACATCGGTGTGGTCGAACTCGCGCGCCAGACTGTCGCTCACCCATTGGCACGCACGGTCATCTTCGTGTTAACAGCTGGACACCTTCGAATACCGGCGGTGACCGAGGATGGCCAAGCCACTTCGCGCTGGTTGCGGGATCACCCACAATGGTGGGCTGGTGGCCCGGGAGATCGCCACGCGGTGGCGGGCCTGGTGATCGAGCACCTCGGCGCTCGGGAATACCGGGACAATCCCCTCAAAAACACCTACGGGCCGACAGGCAACCCCGCACCCGAACTGCTCTACGCCTCCACCGCGCAGCTGACGGCGCTTATCGAATCAGAGTGGCGTACAACCGGGCAAGCGCCGAGAGTGTCGGCCCCAAACGCGCTCATTCAGTTCGGCGAAGGCCAGCCGCTCTACCTAAAAGGCATCCCAAACATCGCGCTCGTAACCGTGCCGCAGTACCTGTTAAGTATTGAACCGGGCGACTACGTCGACGTCGCTCTTCTGGACAGACAAGTCAGCAGCTTCGCGCGACTGCTGCAACGAATTGACACCATGCCCAGCAACGAAATCGGCACCGTCAAGATGACTACACCACTCGCGAAAGCGGCCGCCGCGCTGCGCGCGATTGGCATTCTCGCTGGCAGCTCGTTGCATTGCCGATGAACCGCCTGCACCAAGCGGCAAACTTATGAAGAGCGTAATTAGCTCGGAGCTCCAGCCAAGCGAACCGATAAAAGCGCCTTTTCGCGTCCGCTTCTTGCTCGGGAGCTATGCGGGATTTTGGGTGATGAGGCGATCAGGCGGCGTGGTTTGCCGGCACGTGGATGACCTCGATGCCGTCGTTGAATCTGACACCTGCGATGACCTTGGGCAACTGATTTGTGCCTTTGAGCCGCCGCCAGGTCTTTGAAGCGGTGATCACCAGCTTGAACACCATCAGCTTGGCGGTGGTCGGCGACAACGAGCCCTTCGTCCGCACGGCTCTGTGCCGCACAGTCGCGAACACGCTTTCGATGGGGTTGGTCGTGCGCAGATGATCCCAATGCTGGGCAGGGAAGTCGTAGAAGGCCAGCAGCGCGTCGCGGTCCTTGGCGAGGCATTCGACCGCCCGGCCGTATTTGGCGCAGTATTTCTCGGCAAAGACGTCGATCGCCGCTTCGGCGGACGCCCGGCTCGGCGCCCAATAGACCTCGCGCAGATCCTTCTTCATGGTGGCCTGCACCGAGAGCGGGACCTTGTCCAGGACGTTGACGGTCTTGTGTACCCAACATCGCTGGTGCCGTGTGCCGGGAAAGACCTCGTCGAGCGCCTTCCAGAAGCCGAGCGCGCCGTCGCCGACGGCAATTTCCGGCGCGATCTGCAATCCGCGCTGTTTGACGTCGATCAGGAGTTCGCGCCAGCTCTGCGCGCTCTCCCGGACGCCGACCTGGAAGCCGATCAGTTCCTTCTTGCCTTCCGGCGTCGCGCCGATCAGCACCAGCATACATTCGCCGTGGTCTTCCATGCGGGCCTGCAGGAAGACCCCATCGGCCCACACGTACACGTATCGCCGCGCCGACAGATCGCGTCTCTGCCAGCGCTCGTACTCGCCCTGCCACTCGGCCGTCAGCCGGGACACCACCGCCGGCGACAGGTTCGGCGCATCCTTGCCCAGCAGGGCCGTCAGCGCCTCCTGGAAGTCGCCGGTCGAGATGCCGCGCAGATAGAGCACTGGCAACAGCGCATCCAGACTTCTGGTTCGCCGCGCCCACAGCGGCAGGATTGCCGAGCTGAACCGGATGCGTTCGCCTTCGCTGGACGCTCCACGGTCGCGAACCTTCGCCCGCGCGACCTCGACCGGGCCGACGCCAGTCTGGATCGTTCGCGTCGGGCCGTAACCATGCCGCACGACACGGGTGCGTCCGTCGGCAAGCTTCAAATCATTCACCGTGGCAAGAAATGTCTCGACTTCGACCTCGACGGCCTGTGCAAGAAGCTGCCGCGCTCCGGCGCGCAGGATATTGGTCAGTGGATCATCGATCTCGTCGGGCTGACGAAGCGGGACAATGTTGCTAGTATCGTTCATGGCGTATCGCTCTCCTCGAGAGGTTCTGGCAGGCTCGACACCCGCCTCGATACGCCGCCTATCTCATTCCGTCAGCACCCACTTTCCCGCATAGCTC
>NZ_JADYVG010000054.1:0-4693 GCF_020193585.1 Bradyrhizobium sp. IC3195
CCCCAGCACCGACAGCAACACCCCGGTGATCCCGCCCCCCGGCAGCCCCGGCGGCGACCCCAATGTGAGGCCGAAATAAGAGCGCTTCCCTTCGCCTCTCCCCGCCGGGGAGAGGCCGGAATCCGCGCAACGCGCGGATTCCGGGTGAGGGGACACCATCCACGAGTCCGGCCCCGTAAAAAATCGCAAATTCTGGTGAGAAATCGGGCCGAAGCGGGCTTGTCGCGCCGAAGCTTTAGCGAAGGCGGATTGACTTACCCCCGCCCCCTTCCTTATATGCCGCGCGTTCGCGAGATCGGCCTCAAATCGCCGCCGCGATCCCTGTGGCGGGGTAGCTCAGCTGGTTAGAGCACGGGAATCATAATCCTGGGGTCGGGGGTTCGAGTCCCTCCCCCGCTACCAAATCCAAGTGCCTCGACAGTGCGCTGGCAGGCTGCTGAACCTTTCTCAAAGAAAGCGGACGTATTCGGAGAGTACACCGAGGCTGTCCCGCTATGTCACCGTTCACCGCTGAAGAGCGAGCCTTCCTTGACCGTCACGGCTTCTCCGAATCGGAAGTTTACGACGGTCGTCACCAGAGCAAACAATCTAGGGAGAGAAATGCCCGGCATGCCGGCAACATTCTCATCCTCACCGATTCATACTGTAAAGCTTCGGGTCATCGAATCAGAACTCGAGCGGGACATTGCGCGCAATGCAAGCCCGCGAACATTGGATTCACGAGACGTGAGACGCAGACCGGAAACGTCTACATTGCAGGTTCTCTAAATAAGCGCTTCATAAAGATTGGTGTCGCCGGCGACATCTGGCAACGCGAAGGCCAACTTAGGGCTGAGCGTTACGGGGGCGCGGCGGATTGGAGAGTGCTAATCCACGACCGGGTGGCAAATATGCAGCAGGTCGAACGCCAGATTTCATTGCGAATAGCGGGGGACAGGGTCTATCGCGGATATCTCAAGGATGGGGTCGAGCAAGTTGCCACTGAAATCATAAGATGCTCCTTTAGTGCCGCACTTGATGCCTACGCGAAAGTTACGGGACTTGTTGAAGATCGGCAGTACTGGTTGAAGCAATGGAGTGCATATGAATTCTAGCGGCGTAGGATCGGTAGAGTTCTTGCGAAACTCTACCGATCCTACGAGCTACGTTTTTGGCCAGCCCTGAATAATCTCTACAACTGCCTCAAAGCCGCCTTCAGGTACTAGTCGTTTAAACAATTGCATATCGTGACGCATCGCGAGTCTGACCTGCTTTCCTTCGATCTCCTTGATTCTCCGACGCCAAAGCACGCGCACGCGATACCCCTGTTCTTTGAGCCTCCGGATCTTCTCAACGTTCCAACGATCGTAGATCGTTGTGAACATTGTTGATGTGCGATCAACAAATCTGCCGATGTTACTGGGCTGATGGATAGGGAAAGGCACAATTTCTACTTCCCGTCCTGCCAACGGTGACCTCTCAATAACGCGCCGAATTATCTGCAATCGCTCCCAATAGGAGAAAGGATTATCGGACTCGGCCATCCTATGAGGGGGAGAACCGTCATCGGCAATCTCCGGATCAAATTGGGTAATCCCGATAACAAGGCGATCGCAGTACCTTGAAGCAGCCAACAGATATTCGAAATGGCCGTTGTGAAATGGTTGGAAGCGCCCATGAATGCAGCCGAGGGTCATTGTCATGACAACCTCAGCGAATGATTATCCTTGCCCCGGCGGAAGCTCCCGATGGTTGTAATACCCATATCGGGAAACTCTAAAGGGCCTGCTGTAAGGCACACGATCGGTCCGAAAAGTCTGGGAGCAAAAAGGGTAGCTGAGCAATTTGGCGAGAGTTCGCCGAGCACTTTGCTCGAATAGTCAAAGTAGTTCCGGCTGTGGAGTTCGTTAGAAGCGATGGTTCCAGACGAGGCAAATCGCGGAATTGATCGTGAGGCAATCTCAATCGAGACGGAGTGGCGCAGCATAAGCTGATACAGGGTGCCTACCAACCCATCCCCAGAAACATCTTTCTTTGGGCCTGGAATCTCTCGCGCGGCATACTGACGAGCTTGCACTTCGTGTAGCGCTGTAACCTCGTTAGTTGAATCCAAAGCGCCCAAACTGCCGCCAACAAGCACTACGAACCCGCCCTCTTCCAAGTTCGACGAGGCGTTAGCAACCTTTCCGATGACGCTAACTGTCGCACTCGCAGGTCCCTCCGCTCGGACTGTGTGCCGCTTTCCGACGCTGCAATCGATCAACTTGGCGCAATCGACGATTGTCTGGTTTAGCTGACTCAACAAATCTGCTCCCGTAGATGACGATAAAATCAGCGATATGCAAAATGAGGTTGGTATCCCGTTCGCAGCGAAGATATCGTTCATCGAGTGAAGGATCGCGAGTTGCACGGACAGAGCCAAGTTTTCATCATCGAGCGATACGCAATCGATCGTTGCTAGCGCTTCGTTGGATGATGGGACAAGAACTGCGTCCGCCCAATAATTTGATCCAACCGACGATTCCAGCTGAAGTGAATCCATTAGTTGAAACGGTAGCTTACCGAAGCAACTCGCTTTGGCGTCATACGTAGTCATGGAAATCCCAAGGTTCGGAAGAATTCCACAATCGTTCGAAGTAACCGCGGAAAGCGGCGTAGAAGCCTCCTGCGGATGATTTCATGCTGCTCTTAAAGAGGACGAGTTGGGGAGTATTCCGCCCTGTATCTCTATTCCCATAAATGTTGTAAGATAGCAGGAGCACATCGTCGTCTATGAACATCATGCGAAAGTTTTCGAAATCGCGCTCGGTCTCTGATTTGTAGAAGCGAACCTCAAACTTGGCGCTCCGCTCTTTCCGAAGCTCACTTAGCATTTTCAGCGAGCTTATTAAGTTGTGACGGTACGTCCCTGGCGCGACGCCTGCTCGTTGCTCAGCCTGCCGAATGAGAGGGTTATCTGGGCTGGATAGTAGTAGTCGAATTGGGTTTTGGCTGTCGTTACATCTAAGGAGCGTTTCCTTGAAGCGTGGTTCACTAACAAGCTTGTATGCCCCCGTTCCCAAAAAGGAGAAGTTGTCGCGGCAGAGGCTCAGCGCTGACGAGTAGTTGGTGCCGCTTGCTACCGAGCTTTGAGCTGAATGAATTCCAATGTTCGAGAATCTCCATTGGAGTGATATGGATAGCAGCCCAAAGATGATCAGTGCGGCGAGTGGCGTGCTTACTTGGAAGCCTAAGGCTGGCGCGGTGGCGCTTAGTACCCACGCTGTGAGCACCGAAATGAAGGCGGCTGCTATGAGGCGCCACAGAAACTTATTGGAGGCCAAGAAGAGAAGGCGCCCTAGAGTTCGATGACCCTTCGCGAGGGCGGTCATCTTCTCTAGCCAGACTACGGCTAACGTGCCCAGAACTCCGGCTAGGACGCTTCCGATGGTTAGACCATCTAGCATCTTCAGTTCCATGAAAGTAACTCGTGCTCGATAAGATATTCAGACCAATTCTCAAATGATTTCAGGCGGGCCCGCATCTCGACTATTGATTCGAATTTCGCGTCGGCCAGAAAGCCTTTTTCCCCAATGGTGAAGCGTCGATCTCGTACGTCGACACAAAAGACAATCCCTATGTGCTGCTTGCTGACTTCCGTGCGAGGATCATAAAGAAGCCCTTTGAAAATCATCGCGCGAGGCTCCGCCTCTAGCCTCAGTTCTTCAGAAAGCTCCCTGTCTAGTAAATAAAGCGCTTGCTCGGGATCGCTAAACCGAAACAGCGGCATCAGGTCGCCGACGGTTAGATGTCCGCCGAAAAAGCAAGAATAGGTGTCATGCAATCTGCCCTCGGGAAGTCGTCTCGTGCGCTTATAAGTGAGAAAGTGTTGGTAGTGCCGCACGACGTACACGGAAATCAGTTGTATTACGTCATAGCGAAGCTCGGCTTCTGATCGTTTTACCGGAAAGCAGGACGCGAGGAGTTCTTGATGTGTGTCGTCCCCGCGTTTAAAGCCATCGGTGGGAACGAACTTCCGTAGCTTGGCAGCGTCGAATGCGAGAATGTCTTCATCGACCAAGGCCAGCGTTCGCCGAGGTACAATCTTTTCTTGAACCACATCGGACCAGGCCCTGAGAGCATAGCGTCCGCCGTCGGAGCGCATAAAGCGGCTCAGCGATTTCAGCTTTAAAATGTCGACAGCTAGCCGTGCATTCAAAGACTTGAGAGGGGTCTTGCCCTTCGTGGAGATCGAGCCGTCAGATCTGCCTTCGTGCAAAATCTCTGCCGCGGTCATAGGGCGGCCGGTCTTCTGAAGTATTTGGTAAGCCGCGTCGAGAAACGAATATTTCGGCCTCATCTATCTTCCGTTGAATTTATGCCGCTAGTTTAATGGGGTACGCCTAGCCTACCCCCTTTTTAGTTGTGTTTTCCATTGGGATGTACCGTTCCTCCACATGGACGTTACCTCACCGAATGCTGGAAGACTCATCGCCGGGCCGGGCGCGATTTTCGTGAAGGACAGAAAAAAGGCGCAATTTCAAGCGCTAGGAGGCCGGAGGCCTATTGGGCTTCTTCGGTAACTAGGGTGTTTGGCTGGGGGCGATCGGATTGGGAGCCGCGTCTCTAATAAACTGGGCGCCATCGCCGGCGCCCGTCGGCCAAAACACCCGCCACCCCGTCAACCCCTCTCCACAAAAATATTCCCCTTTACCGAAATTCGGAAATATCGTAC
>NZ_JADYVG010000055.1:0-3458 GCF_020193585.1 Bradyrhizobium sp. IC3195
CGCCTCGACCCGCTCGGCCGAACTCGGGCACTACTACGCCCATCCCGGCAACCGCTTCTGGCGCGCGATCCATGACGCCGGGATCACGCCGCGGCGCTATCAGCCAAGCGAGTTCGCTTCACTGATCGAGCTCGGGATCGGCTTCACCGATCTCTGCAAGACGGGCGCCGGGATGGATCACCAGATCGCGGCGGAGGCGATCGACGTGCCGGGCTTCAGGGCGAAGATGGACAAGTACCGGCCGCGGACGGTTGCATTCACAAGCAAGAAGGCGGCGAGCCTGTTTTACGGCAGGCCGTCGGCTGCGATTGCGCTGGGGCCGCAACCGCGCGATGACGGCTGGCCGGAGACATTCGTGCTGCCCTCGCCCTCGGGTGCTGCGTCCGGGCATTGGACGCTGGAGCCATGGCGCGAGCTTGCGGCGTCGATCGCTGCGCAGGGTGGATTAGCCCGCGGCTGCGCGAAGCGCAGTCCGCCGGCGTAATCCACCAACTTCGTCCATCACCGGGGAAGGATGGTGGGTTACGGCTTCGCCTAACCCACCCTACCGCACTGTCGCCTCACCCCGCATACGCCTTGTCCAGCTCCGCGATCACGATCTTCCGCATCCCCATCATCGCCTGCATCACGCGGTTCGCCTTGGTGCGGTCGGGGTCGCCGAGATAGCGGCCGAGCGCCGTCGGGATCACCTGCCAGGACAGGCCGAACT
The DNA here is from genome assembly GCF_020193585.1 of Bradyrhizobium sp. IC3195. Taxonomy (NCBI): domain Bacteria; kingdom Pseudomonadati; phylum Pseudomonadota; class Alphaproteobacteria; order Hyphomicrobiales; family Nitrobacteraceae; genus Bradyrhizobium; species Bradyrhizobium sp. IC3195. The sequence goes on from NZ_JADYVG010000055.1 coordinate 710, forward strand.
TGTCCTTGAGCCAACCGCACTGCGATTCCTCGCCCCCGTCGGCGGTCAGTGCTTTCCAGAAATAGTCGACCTCGCCTTGCGTCTCGACGCTGATGAAGAACGACACCGCTTCGTTGAAGCGGTATTTCGGCCCGCCATTGAGCGCGTGGAAGCGCTGGCCTTCGAGCTCGAACACCGCCATGAAGTCGCTGACGGTTTCGACCTTGGCATTGGGAAACACCGATTTGTAGAAGGCGACGGCCGCGGGGACGTTGTTATCGAACCAGAGAAACGGCGTGATGGACGTCATGAATGGAGCTCCTTTCGGCCCGTGCGGCGCGCGGGTACTTCAAGGACGCGGGCGGGAGGGGCGTTCCGACAAGGTCGGCCGGATTTTTTTGCCCGGCGCAATCGTAGCGCGGAAAACGCGATACCTGTCGGCCCCCGCCCCGGTCGTTCGTCCTCTGGAAACGATCACCCCGGAGCCCCACATGCCTCCCACCATCACTGCCTTCGAGTCCTCCCCCGACCGCGGCAAGGGCCACGCGCGCGACATGCGGGTGCGCTGGGCGTTCGAAGAGGTCGGCCAGCCCTACGACGTTCGCCTCGTCTCATTGGCGGCAATGAAACAACCTGCGCATCGCGCGCTGCATCCGTTCGGGCAGATCCCGACCTATGAGGACGGCGATCTCACGCTGTTCGAGTCCGGCGCGATCGTGCTCCACATCGCCGAGCGCCATGACGGCTTGCTGCCGAAGGATGCCAATGCGCGCGCCCGCGCCATCGCGTGGATGTTCGCTGCGCTGAGCACGGTGGAGCCGCCGATCGTCGAGCTCAACATGGCCATGCTGTTCGAGCGCGACAGGAGCTGGTACGCCGAGCGTCTGCCGAGCTTGCAGGAGCGCGTGCGCACCAGGCTCGGCGAATTGTCCCGCCACATCAGTGAGGCCGACTGGCTCGACGGCGCCTTCAGCGCCGGCGATCTCATGATGGTGACGGTGCTACGGCGGTTGAACACATCGGGCCTGCTCGACGAATATCCTGATATCGCCGCCTATGTCGCCCGCGGCGAGGCGCGGCCGGCGTTCCGGCGGGCGTTCGAGGCGCAACTCGCGGTGTTCACGGCCGCGCCGCGTTCGTAGGCGGGTCAGCCCGCTTCAGCTCAGCTGGGCCAGCTCGCGGGCGAGGTTGGCACGGGCTTGGCGGTCAAAACTCGCGGCGAAGGCCGGATCGGGAAAGATGACCTCGCGTGCCGCGAAGCGGCGTAGCACGCGGGCGCGGCCTGCGCGATACTCGCCCTCGGCGACATGGCTGAACTCCCGGCGGATCGCGGCGGCATAGGCGTCGTAGCGGGCCGGATCGGCGCCGAGAATGCTGAGGTCGATCGAGATCAGGATCGCGCCGAGGCGATCGTCGGCGGGAACGTCGTGCGTTTTCGTCAGGCGGATCAGGCGGCCGACCTCCTGGCGAAGCTCGGCGCGGACGTGCTGCTCGGCAAGCTCCGCGCTGCGCTCCTCGTTGTCCGTCCGCGTCGGATCGTAGACGGCGTCGTGCCACCAGATCGCTTCCGACAGCGTCTCGCGCTCGGCGGCCGAAAGACCCTCGGCGCGCGCGAGCGCCGCCAGGCAATCCTCGATATGCGCGAGATTGTGATAGTGGCGGCCGGGCGCCGCATAGGCAGCGGCCAGTTCGTCGCGGGTCATGGGCGAAGTCTCACGTTGTCGATCTTGTCCTTGTTGATGGCCATCGTGATCTCCCGGACCAGAGGATTGCGGTCATCCTATTGCGCAAAAGGCAATTCGCAAATGGCGCTCTGACGTAGCCCGGATGAGCGCAAGCGATATCCGGGGAGCCCATTCCCGCATGTCGCTGCGCTCATGCGGGCTACGAGGATTGCATCCGTTTCTACTCCCTAGCATGCTGGCCTCCGCCACCCCGGAGGCGCCCGCCCATGCTGACCCTCTACTCCTACCCAGAACTCTTCGGCGTCGCCGACAACAACGGCTACGGCCTCAAGGTCTATGCGTTTCTCAAGCTCGCGGGCGTGCCGTTCGTGCATGAGCACGTCTTCGATGCCTCGGCCGCGCCGCGCGGGCAGCTGCCTTACATCGTCGACGACGGCGAGATCATCGGCGACAGCGAGACCATCATCGCGCACGCGACTAAGAAATACCGCCTCACGATCGACGCCGGCCTGTCAGCGGAACAGCGCCGCACCGACCATCTCGTCACGCGCATGCTGGACGATCTCTACTGGGTGATGTCCTATTCGCGCTGGAAGGACGAGCGCTTCTATCCGGCGTTCCGCGACGCCTTCATCGCGCAGCATCCGCAGATCGACCCTACCGGCTTCGAGAAGGCCAAGGCCTACAACGCGCAGCGCTATCACTTCCAGGGCATCGGCCGCTACACGCCCGAGCAGGCCTACGCGCGGGGGCTGGCTGATCTGCAGGTGCTGGCGGACATCGCGCCGGCGCAAGGCTTCGTGCACGGCGCGGCGCCGACGAGCGTTGATGCCGGCATCTACGGCTTCATCGCCAACATCTATTTCTTTCCGATCCCGACGCCGCTCAAGGCCTTCGTCGATGCGCACGCAAACCTCGTCGCGCATTGCGAGCGGGTGCATGCGATGGTCGAGAAATCGTAGGACCTCCTAGCCTTGGTCAAGAGGTTTCATGCCTTAATGCAACAGAGTAGCGCAGTGCTCACCGCTGTCCAGGACGCTTCGCGCCGGCTACGCCGGTGCCGATGGCATCCTGGACAGCGGCTG
>NZ_JADYVG010000056.1:0-2944 GCF_020193585.1 Bradyrhizobium sp. IC3195
CGCGTTCACGATGGTGATGCCGAACCACCAGTACAACAGTGGGCAAATCAGGCTGGCAAGCCTGAAGGGAAAAGTGCTGAGCCAGTAGAGCAATGAATCGAGGATCCCGATTCGATGCATCAGACCAAGGCTGCGCATGCCAAAGGGGCTGTATGAGTTGCGGACAATTTGCATCAAGCCGAGGCACCACCGTCCACGCTGAGTAATATACTCTTTCAGTCCTTCGGGAGCCAAACCTTCAGTCAATGGCTCGTTAAGGTACACAGTTTGCCAGCCGTTTTCCGCAAGCTTGAGGGTGAGTAGGAAGTCCTCGGTTACGCTTTGTGTTGGAATCCAGCCAATCTGCTCGACGGCCGGTACCCGCATTACGGATGATGTCCCACAGCAGATGGCAATCCCCCAAGCGTCCCGCGCTGGCTCGACGTTGTCAAAGAAATGACGTTGTTCATCCGGATATGCGGTGCTTATTCCAAGGTTATGTTGGATCGGATCAGGATTGAAGAAGTGCTGCGGGGTTTGCACGAGTGCGACGCTTGGCTCGTGAAACAACGCTAGCGTCCGCTCGATGAAGTCCGCATGGGGAACGAAATCTGCGTCAAGTACAGCGACAAAGACCGGGGGGGCTGGATCGCGGGCGCACGCGCGAAGTGCATGGTTAACGTTTCCCGCTTTAGCGTGCTCCTTATCCGAGCGTGCGAGATATCCGATTTCGTGCAGCTCGCAAAGTTGCCGCACCCAATTCCTGGCGCCGTCGTCGAGGATAAAAATCCGAAGCCGTGGATAGCGGATTTGCGCCGCGCCAATGATCGTGCGCTCGAGCACTTCCGACGGCTCGTTGTAAGTCGTGATAAAGACGTCCACACGCGGCGCTTCTCCAGGCAGCCACCATTCGGAGTACCGGTCTGCTTCTGCCGACCGCTCTTTCACCCGCGACAGTATGAAAAACGCGATGGTAGAGGAAAGCATCGTCAGAGCTTCGAGGATGGCGAATGCCCAACTGAACAGCGCGTCCGCAGTCCAGTCGAGGGGCGCCAGCGTTTCGGTGAAGCGCCAAGCCATATAACGCCAAGACAGTACGGCAGCCGTCCCCAGGAGCAGAGCGCGCCAATACCACTTCATCGGATTGAGAAACGGAAAGACGGTAAGGCAGAGCCCAATTATGAAGGCGGCGCCTGCGAAGGCAGCAACGAGTGGCGACAGCAGAATCATCAGAGTCCGTACCGCGTTATAAAGCGACGGAATTGTGCGATTGGGCCAGCTGTGAAGATGACGCGTCCAGTACGTCCAATCGCGCAGCCGAGATCTGCCTCTCCTGCAAGGTCTGGAACTGTCACTGTGACATCAAAGCGCTGGAGATGTTGCGCACTTGGACCCACAGCAAAATTGGTGTAGAGCGAGGCCGCACCGGATCCGCCAAGGCGGGTTATGGTTCCATTGAAAATACGATCATCTCGAAACAACCGAAATTGCGCGGCCGTTCCCACCGAGAGACCGTCGTAGAGAGATTCGCTGACGCCCGCGGTGACAATCTGGGTACTGCAGTCTACGATCTTGACGAGATCCTGGCCGCGCCGCGCGTATTGGCCATCGTCTATTAGTATGTCCCAGACCAGACCAACGACGCTGGCATTAAGGGTAGCGAAGCTCAGATTATTGACACGAAGACGCTCGGCATCGACTTGCCGGTCGAGCTGTACAATACGTGCTTTCACCTGCTCCTTGTCGACATTTAGCTCGGCCAACCGCTGCTCGAGCTCTCGGATACGTTGGGCCGAGGAGGGAGCGTCGTTATAGGACTCCCCGATGAAGACGCCCTCGCGAGCGGACGTAAGTTCCGTCTCCAAATATTTCACTCGCTGCTGCGCACTCTCCAGTTCTTGCTGCGCGACGTCGTAAGTTGCACGAGCGCGATCCAAATTCGCCGCCGTCTGTACACCACGCGTGCTTAGTTCGTTTGCTCGCTTGCATTCTGCGTCCGCTTGACGAAGGCGTGTGGCCGCAGCGTCTTGAGCTGCTTTCGTTTCGGCAATTCGAGCCTCAATCTGCCGAACCCTTCCGGGCTGGTAATCAGTTGATTGAACATCGAAGCGAGACCTGGATGCGGACAAGGCCTCTCGCTGGCCAACGAGACGGTTGAGCTCGATCTGCTGGTTCGTGCGATCGCGATCAAGCTCAAGAAGCCTCGCGGTATCGAAGCGTTGGTCGTTGATTTCTGCTATGAGCTCGCCGGGACTAATGCGCGCGCCGATGCTCTTTACGGCAAGCGTTACCTTTCCTTCGATTGGGGCGCGAACGATGTAGAGCCGAGCATTGAGTGTAGCGTCCGCCGATGTTCCAGCGAAGTGCTCACCGATAATAACGTACAATCCCACTGCCGACAGGGCCAAGCCGACGATTGCACGTACGAGCCTCATAAGGACATTCCAACTGCATTTATGACGGGAGGGTCGCGCAGCGTATTACTGAGCAGCTACGGCCCAATCGTTTTCGCCTAGGCGACCCTCCGCCTTGCTTTGGATTGCCAAGTCCGCTCGGATGCAAGTGTTAGCGGGTCAGGCGTCATGATCAGACTAACAGGCTGGTAAAGAAGAGCTTCGTGATCTCAGCGGCAGGAGGATCCGTATCGTCAGAAGTGCAAACGGTCATGAATTCATTCCTGCAGTTCCAGCAGCGCCAGAGATCTTGGACCCCCCGCGCACCGATGCGTTCATGCCACTCGAGGTGGACCAATGCAGAGCCACATTGAGGGCAGTTTTTGTGACGTGCTATTGAGACCGACTCCATGTGGCAGCTCGTGTCATTGCGTCAAAAGGCCACAGCCGAAGAAGCGTTAGCGTAGCCGCCGCTTCGTGGTCGGCTGCGGTGGATGCGCCTCTCTGTTCAAACCCTATGCCAACTGCGACAGCTTGATCAGTAAGGGAAAATTTTTCAAGGAAGTGTACCA
>NZ_JADYVG010000057.1:0-2646 GCF_020193585.1 Bradyrhizobium sp. IC3195
GTATAGCGCGACAATCTGGGTGGGAAGCGCACGACAATCAGGATGGCGAGTCGGTGTCGCGGCGAGGTGATGATTGCCGCGTTAATTGTCGCGCGCAAGAGTTTTTTGAACTCTGATTGTCGCGGAGCGTCAATCAGAGACGGTTTTGGGTGTCGCATGTGACGGCGGGCGTCCAGGTCCGCGTTTTCGTTCGAGCGCGGTCCGCCTGCGATAGCTTTCGACGTTCATCTCGACGATGGTAGCGTGGTGGACAAGCCGATCGATGGCGGCGAGGGTCATAGCGGGGTCCGGGAAGACCCTGTTCCATTCGCCGAATGGCTGATTGGCTGTGATCAGCATCGAGCGTCGCTCGTAGCGTGCGCTGATGAGTTCGAACAGCACGCTGGTCTCGGCCTGGTCCTTGGTGACGTAGGCCAGGTCATCGAGGATCAGGAGATCGAAGCGATCAAGGCGGTTGATGGCGGCCTCGAGGTTGAGCTCGCGCCGCGCCACCTGGAGCTTTTGCACGAGATCGGTGGTTCTGGTGAAGAGAACGCGCCATCCGTTCTCGATCAGAGCGAGGCCGAGAGCACTTGCGAGATGGCTCTTTCCGCCACCGGGCGGGCCAAACAGCAGCAAATTGGCGCCCTTGCCCAGCCAGCCGTCGCCGGCGGCGAGCGCGGTGACCTGCGCCTTGGAGACCATCGGCACGGCCTCGAAGTCGAAGTTGTCGAAAGTCTTTCCGGCTGGCAGCCGTGCATCAACGAGGTGGCGCTCGATGCGACGGCGGCTGCGTTCAGCGATCTCGTGCTCGGCAATGGGGAGGAAGCGGGCCGCCGGCCAGCCTTCCTTGTCGGACTGCTCAGCAAATTGCGGCCACAGCACCTTGATGGCGGGCAGCCGCAGCTCGTTGAGCAACAGATTGAGGCGCGCGGTGTCGACGGTGTTGGCCGTGTTCATGCGGCACCTCCGATCTCGGCGGTGCCGATAAGGCACTCATAGGCGGCCAGTGGCGCGAGATGCACCACGACCTGCGGCACACGGGCAGGATCGGGCGCGAAGTGCGTGCGCAGCTGTCCGAGATCGGGCAATTGGCCGGCGTCCAGGTCAGCGGCGAGCTGACCGGCGAGTTCGGCCTCGCAGCCGCGCTCGTGCGCCAGCGCAAGCAGATCGACCATGAGCCGGCAGGCTTTCTTGTCCGGCAGCCGTTCGCGCAAACGATCGAAGGTCTTCCGATAGGCATCGCGCGGGAACAGCCGATCACGGTAGACGAGATTGAGCAGCGCCATCGGCTTGCGCCGCAAGGAATGGATCACGTGCCGATAATCGACGACCTGGTCGTGCTTGCCGTTGGGATGCGGCCGCCCACGCTGCAGGGTGACGAGATGGGTGCCGCCGACGAACACGTCGAGACGATCATCGTAAAGGCGCACCCGCAGCTGGTGGCCGATCAGGCGTGACGGCACGGTGTAGAACACCTTGCGCAAGGTGAAGCCGTCGCTTGACGTCACGCGGACAATCACCTCCTCGTAGTCCGAGGTGCGGCGATCTGGCAATGCCTGCAGGGTAGCGCGCTCGTGGTCGATGCGCTTGGCGTTGCGGGCATTGCGGCGGCTGACGATCTCGTCGATGAAGCCGCGGTAGGCGGCGAGATCATCGAAGTCGGCAGTGCCGCGCAACAGCAGCGCATCGGCGATCGTCCGCTTGAGATGGCCATGCGAGCTCTCGATCGCCCCATTCTCATGGGCGATGCCGCGATTGTTGCGGGAAGGCCGCATGCCGTAATGGGCGCAGAGGTCCTCGTACCGCCGGGTCAGATCGTCCTGAGCATTCCGGTCCAGATTGCAGAAGGCGGCCGACAGACTGTCGGTCCGATGCTCCCGCGGCGCGCCGCCGAGCGACCACAGAGCATTCTGCAGCCCTTCGGCCAAGGCGACGAAGCTCTCGCCACCGAGCACGACATGCGCGTGCTCAAAGCCGGAATAGGCCAGCCGGAAGTGATAGAGGCGATGATCGAGCGGCACGCCCGCAATGGTGACCCCGAGCTCGCCCATGTCGGTGAAGTCGGACAGGCCGACCTGACCCACTTCGTGGGTCTGACGGAAGATGACTTCCTGCTCCTCGCCGTGGATTGCCCGCCAGGCGCGGATCCGGCGCTCCAGCGTGCGGCGGATTCCAGCCCCGAGCTCAGGGTGGCGGCGCAACATCTCCTCGAAGATCGCGACAGCCCGCACGCCGGGGGCCGCCTTCAACATCGGTACGACCTCGGTCTCAAAAACACCGGCCAACGGGTCCGGTCGGCGCCGGCCGCGGGCTCCCTTCTTCTGCGATGGGAGCCTTCGATCCTTCTCGAAGCGATACGCGGTCGAGGTACTGAACGACGCCTTGGCGGCGGCCACTGGCGGGGTATCGGTCTGACGGTACTTCATGTAGAGCCTCATCTGGTGATCGGTAATGTATCGGCCTGGCAAGCGAGTGATTCCTCTTGGCGGAAGAACCACTTGCACAACCAGCCGGCCGCGATCACCAGTCGGCGCGGTCCCCTGTGGATCGCGCCGACGCCGGGCTCGTAACTCCGGTCGGGCTACGCCCTCCCTGCGTCACGAGCCCGGCGAAGCTCTCTCATCCTGATTGACGCTCCACTGTCACCCTGATTGCCGCGCGGCA
>NZ_JADYVG010000058.1:0-2443 GCF_020193585.1 Bradyrhizobium sp. IC3195
GGCGAGGGCGACCGCATCGCCAACCAGTCGATCCGCGTCAACGTGGATACGCTGGAGCACCTGATGACCATGGTCTCCGAGCTGGTCCTGACCCGCAACCAGCTCTTGGAGATCTCCCGCCGCAACGAGGACACCGAGTTCAAGGTGCCGCTGCAGCGCCTCTCCAACGTCACCGCCGAGCTGCAGGAAGGCGTCATGAAGACGCGCATGCAGCCGATCGGCAATGCCTGGCAGAAGCTGCCCCGCATCGTCCGCGACCTCTCATCCGAACTCGGCAAGCAGATCGAGCTCGAGATGCACGGCGCCGACACCGAGCTCGACCGCCAGGTGCTCGATCTGATCAAGGACCCGCTCACCCACATGGTGCGCAACTCCGCCGATCATGGCCTCGAGACCCCCGCCGAGCGCCTCGCCAGCGGCAAGGGCGAGCAGGGCACCATTCGCCTGTCCGCCTATCACGAGGGCGGCCACATCATCATCTGCATCGCCGACAACGGCCGCGGCCTCAACACCGAGAAGATCAAGGCCAAGGCGCTCTCGTCCGGTCTCGTCACCGAGGCCGAGCTCGAGAAGATGAGCGAAGCCCAGATCCACAAGTTCATCTTCGCGCCGGGCTTCTCCACTGCCGCTGCCATCACCTCGGTCTCGGGCCGCGGCGTCGGCATGGACGTGGTCCGCACCAATATCGACCAGATCGGCGGCACCATCGACATCAAGAGCGTGGCCGGCGAAGGAAGCTCCGTCACCATCAAGATCCCGCTGACGCTCGCCATCGTCTCGGCGCTGATCGTCGAAGCCGCCGGCGACCGCTTTGCGATCCCGCAGCTCTCGGTGGTGGAATTGGTCCGCGCCCGCGCCAACTCCGAGCACCGCATCGAGCGCATCAAGGACACCGCGGTGCTCAGGTTGCGCAACAAGCTGCTGCCGCTGATCCATCTGAAGAAGCTCCTGAAGATCGACGACGGCGCGGCCTCCGATCCCGAGAACGGCTTCATCGTGGTGACGCAAGTCGGCAGCCAGACCTTTGGCATCGTCGTCGATGGCGTGTTCCACACCGAAGAAATCGTGGTCAAGCCGATGTCGACAAAACTGCGTCACATCGACATGTTCTCCGGCAACACCATTCTGGGTGATGGCGCGGTCATCATGATCATCGATCCCAACGGCATCGCCAAGGCGCTCGGCGCCGCCGGCTCCTCGGCCCATGACATGGGTGACGAAGCGGCCGGCCATCACATCGGAAGTGGCGAGCAGACCACCTCGCTGCTGGTGTTCCGCGCCGGCTCGTCGCAGCCCAAGGCGGTTCCGCTCGGCCTCGTCACGCGCCTGGAAGAGCTGCCGGCCGACAAGATCGAGTTCTCGAACGGCCGCTACATGGTGCAGTACCGCGAGCAGCTGATGCCGCTGGTGGCCATGGAAGGCGTCACCATTGCGAGCCAGGGCGCCCAGCCGATCCTGGTGTTCGCCGACGACGGCCGCTCCATGGGCCTCGTCGTCGACGAGATCATCGACATCGTCGAGGAACGCCTCAACATCGAGGTCGGCGGCTCCTCCTCCGGCGTTCTCGGCTCGGCCGTGATCAAGGGCCAGGCCACCGAGGTGATCGACGTCGGCCACTTCCTGCCGATGGCGTTCGCCGACTGGTTCACCCGCAAGGAGATGAAGCCGTCGCTGCATTCGCAGTCGGTGCTGCTGGTCGACGACTCGGCCTTCTTCCGCAACATGCTGGCGCCGGTGCTGAAGGCCGCCGGCTATCGCGTCCGCACCGCGCCGACCGCGCAGGAGGGCCTCGCGGCACTGCGCGCCCAAAGCTTCGACGTGATCCTGACCGACATCGAGATGCCCGATATGAACGGGTTCGAGTTCGCGGAAGTCGTCCGCTCCGACAACAACCTCGCTGCGACGCCGATCATCGGCCTGTCGGCGCTGGTGTCGCCGGCGGCGATCGAGCGCGGCCGTCAGGCCGGCTTCCACGATTACGTCGCCAAGTTCGACCGTCCCGGCCTGATCGCGGCGCTGAAGGAGCAGACCGCGGGCGCCGCCGGCGCCTCCGAGCTGAGCCGGGCGGCCGCGGCTTAAACCTTGAGCGGCATGGACCAGGAGACACTGAAATGAGCAAGAAGACCCAGTCCGCTGAAGGCGCCATGGTCGAATACGTCACCGCGATGATCGGTGGCCAGCTGTTCGGGCTGCCGATCTCCCGCGTCCAGGACGTGTTCATGCCCGAGCGCGTCACCCGCGTGCCGCTGGCCTCGCGCGAGATCGCAGGCGTTTTGAACCTGCGCGGCCGCATCGTCACCGTGGTCGACATGCGCTCGCGCCTCGGCCTGCCCAAGGACGAGGACGGCAAGACCGCGATGGCGGTCGGCGTCGACCTACGCGGCGAATCCTATGGCCTCCTGATCGACCAGATCGGCGAGGTGCTGCGCCTGCCCGAGGACGG
>NZ_JADYVG010000059.1:0-2064 GCF_020193585.1 Bradyrhizobium sp. IC3195
GGCGAGATCGTCGCGCGGCTTTGCGAGCACGCCTGGGTGCGCGAGGCGGTGGTAGTGGCGGGCCAGAACGGCGCCGGCGACAAACATCTGATCGCCTATGTGGTCTGCGCGCCCGAGGCCGGCTCGGGCGAGGGCGATGGAGGCGGGGTTGCGGGCGCCTTGCGGGCGCACTTAAGTGCGCGGCTGCCGGACTACATGGTGCCGAGTGCGTTCGTGCGGCTGGCGGCGCTTCCGCTCACGGTGAATGGTAAGCTCGATCGGAACGCGCTGCCGGCGCCGGCCGATCAGGCCTATGCGCTGGCGGCCTACCAGTCGCCGCAAGGTGCGGTCGAGACGGCGCTGGCGCAGATCTGGGCCGAGCTCCTTGGTGTCGAGCGCATCGGGCGCAACGACCACTTCTTCGAACTGGGCGGCCACTCGCTCTTGGCCGTGCAGATGTCGAGCCGGCTGTCACAGGCTGTCGGGGTCGAACTGCCACTGTCGACGCTGTTCGCAAGGCCAGTGTTGAGTGACCTGGCGGCAAGCATCGTCGAGCTGTTGAGCCGCTCCGGCCCGCACGAGCTGCCGTCGATTGTAGCCGTGTCGCGTCATGAGCCGCTTGTGCTGTCGTTTGCGCAGCAGCGGCTATGGTTTTTGGCTCAGCTGAACGAAGGCAGCACGAACTATCACATTCCGCTGGCCTTGCGATTGCGCGGGATGCTCGACCGCGGCGCCTGGCAGCGCAGCCTTGACCGTCTGTTTGCGCGTCATGAGGCGCTGCGCAGTGTGTTTGTCGCGACTCAGGGCAAGCCCCGGGTTGAGGTTCTGCCGCCGGACGCGGGTCTGCCGATAGTTGAGCATGATCTGCGGGAGAGATCGGATGCGGAAGCGGCATTTTTGGATCTGTGCCATGAAGAGGGGCGCACGCCATTCGATCTTGTGCGCGGTCCGCTGATCCGCGGGCGGCTGATCCGCACCGCCGACGAGGAACACGTCTTCCTACTGACCCAGCATCACATCGTCTCTGACGGTTGGTCGATGGGCGTGCTGCTGCGTGAACTTAGCCAGCTCTACCGGGCATTCCAGGCTGGGCAGGACGATCCTCTGCCGCCGCTTGCGATCCAGTATCCGGATTACGCAGCCTGGCAACGCCAATGGCTGTCGGGGAAACGGTTGCAGAAGCAGGCGCAGTATTGGCGTAGCGCCCTGGCAGGCACAGCCCGTCTTGTCTTGCCGACGGACCATGCGCGGCCTGCCCAGCAGTCGTTTGCCGCGGCCACGGTCCCGATCACCGTCGATGCGGATTTGACGCGGGAGCTGAAGCGGCTGAGCCTACAGCATGGCACGACGTTGTTCATGATGGTGCTGGCGGCCTGGGCGGCGGTGCTGTCGCGTCTGTCCGGGCAGGACGATCTTGTGATTGGCGTGCCGAGCGCCAATCGGGGGCACCGCGAGATCGAAGAGCTGATCGGGTTCTTCGTCAACACCCTGGCGCTTCGGCTGGACCTGTCGGGCAAGCCGCGCGTGTCGGAGCTTCTGGAGCGGACGCGGCGCACGGTGCTGGCTGCGCAGGAGCATCAGGACCTGCCGTTCGAGCAGGTGGTGGAGATCGTGCAGCCGCCCCGGGCTCTTGATCACACGCCATTGTTCCAGGTGATGCTGGCCTGGGAGAACAATGCGGTTGGGTCATTGGACCTGCCGGGGCTGAGTGTCGAAGCTGCCGGGGAGGAGATTGATCAGATCAAGTTCGATCTGGAGCTGAGCCTTGGCGAGCAGGGCGAGGAGATCGCCGGAACACTGGCTTATGCCACGGCGCTGTTTGATCAGGCGACGATCGAGCGGCAGCGGGATTATCTGCTGGCGCTGCTGCGGGCGATGGCTGCCGATGCGCAGCAAGAGGTCCACCGGATTGAGCTGCTCTCGACTGCCGAGCGCACGTATCTGCTGGAGGAGCTGAACCGGACGGCGGCGCCGTATCCTGCGGAGCGGTGCATCCACGAGCTGTTCGAGGCGCAGGTGCACAAGGCGCCGGATGCGGTGGCGGTGGTCTGCGAAGATGAGCAGCTGAGCTACGGCGAGCTCAAT
>NZ_JADYVG010000005.1:0-362633 GCF_020193585.1 Bradyrhizobium sp. IC3195
CGCCAGGGCGCGGGTCCTACGTCGGTGCTCTAGGCACAGGTGGGCAAGGCGGCTCCCGGCGGATCGGCCCGGCGACCAGCCTACACCAACTGACTGGCCTCCGAACGCCAGAAGGGTACAGGGTGGGTTAGCCGAAGGCGTAACCCACCATGTCACCGCGAGTACGGAACCGTTGATGGAGATGAGGTGGATTACGCTTTGCTAATCCACCCTACGAAGCGCGCGCCTTGCGTGCCAACTGCACCATCTCCATCAGCATCGCTTCCCCCGCATCCACCAGTTCCTCCAGCGTGATGCGGGCTGCGCCCTTGCGGCGCACGCCGCCGCTGCGCGCGAGCAGCGGAATGTGGATGAACGCCGCAAGCCTGGGTCCGCCCGCCTTCACGCGCTCGATCGCGCGCCAGCTTAAGTAGTTGCAGAGATAGGCGCCGGCGTCGCGCGAGGGACGCGCGTCGATGCCGGTGAGTCGCGCGGCGCGCAGCAGCCTTGCGGTGTGCGGGCCGAACATCATCGCGTCGGCATGACCGGCGATACCGCGCTTGGTCGAGTGGGTGTTGGCGGCGTCGGGCCAGAGCATGGTGACGGCGTTGCGCGCCCGCGTCTCGATGCGCAGGTAAGGCGTGCGGGCGGCGAGGCCGAACATCAGCAGCGCGTCGGGCTTTTGCGCAGCGAGCACGTCGGGCAATTGCCGGTCGACCGCGGCATAGGTGACCGGGAAGATGTGGCTCGAGAGCACGACATCGTCGAGCGCGGGCCGGCGCAATTGCGCCAGCCGCGCCACCAGCGGCTGGGTCGGATTATGGGGCGCACCGGGAAACGGACCGAAGCCGGTGAGGAGAATGCGGAGCTTGTCGCTCATTGCAGCAACTCCAGCATCTGCTCGGCGGCGAGCGCCGGCGTAAGATGGCCATCGGCGACCTCGGCCTCGATCTTTCGGACCTTGCTCCGCACCGAGGCCTCGCTGCGCAGCCGTGCCAGCATGCGCTGCTCCAGCATCGACCACATCCACTTCACCTGCTGCTCGCGCCGCCGCGCGGCGAAATCGCCGGAGGCGTTCATCGCCTTGCGGTGATCCAGGATCTTCTGCCAGATCTTTGCGATGCCGTCGCCGGTCAGCGCCGAATAGGTCTCGACCGGCGGATGCCAATGCTCGGACCGCGGCGCCAGAATATGCAGCGCGCCGCGATAATCGGCCGCGGTGATCTTGGCGCGCTTTAAATTGTCGCCATCGGCCTTGTTGATCGCGATCATGTCGGCGAGCTCGACCAGGCCCTTCTTGATGCCCTGCAGCTCGTCGCCGCCGCCCGGCAGCATCAGGGCGAGGAAGAAGTCGGTCATGTCGCACACGGCGGTCTCGGACTGGCCGATGCCGACGGTTTCCACCAGCACGACGCCGAAGCCCGCGGCCTCGCACAACAGCATCGCCTCGCGCGTCTTCGCCGCGACACCGCCAAGCGTGCCCGAGGACGGCGAGGGTCGGATGAAGGCTGCATCGGAAGCTGACAGCCGCGCCATCCGCGTTTTGTCGCCGAGGATCGAGCCGCCGCTGCGCGCCGAGGACGGATCGACCGCGAGCACCGCGACCTTGTGGCCCTGCTCGATCAGATACGTACCCAGCGCATCGATCGTGGTCGACTTGCCGACGCCCGGCGATCCCGTGATGCCGACGCGAAACGCCTTGCCGGTGTCCGGCAGCAGCATCTGTACCAGCTCCCGCGCCAGCGCCTGATGGTCGGCGCGCCGGCTCTCCACCAGCGTGATCGTCCGGGCGAGGGCCGCACGACTGCCGGCGCGAAGGTCACGGGCGAGGGATTTGATGTCGGTGGATTTGGGACTGGTCATCATTGCTTATGGGCGTGCGAGTCCACGTCAACTGGACGGTCGCATGCGCCCTTCGACGAAAGATTTCATTGGAAAGAGATGATCTTGAACGATCGCCCATACAATCCCAACATCCGTTGCATGATAGGCGTGGCGCAAACGATTGCCGAAATTCACCATTGCTTGCCAATCTATGCTCGACGCATCTTTCTTCATCTCGTCGGGCAATCGCCGTGCGGCCTCGCAAATGACTTCCAAATAGCGTTCAGTGGCCATACGGCTGGTCTTGTCGGCGGTGAAGCGCGCGAAGTCATAGCCCGCAAGCAACGCCTCGATCTCGACAATGGCTTCGAGAATGTCTCGCAACCGGTCCTCGACGGTGGGCCGCATTCAGAACACCTCGACCAAATCGTCGGCGATGCGTTCCGCCATGCGGGGCTTTAGTAAGTTTCGCATCGATATTTGAGTTTCGAGGCCGATGTGATCCTCGATCAGTTTTACAGCCTTGAAGTAATCGAAACGTGGCTCTTGCCCATGCGGGGTCGTCTCGACCAGAACATCGAGGTCGCTGTCGGGGCGCGCGTCGCCGCGCGCTCGGGACCCAAACAGGAACAGGCGATTGATGCCCGCAGCCCTCAAGGCGGGAGCAAGCTCTCGGAGCTTTCCGACAATCGTCTGGAGTGGAATGTCTGCGACCTCGGTCATGGCCGGACATTAGCACAGGGCGAGGGCCCGGCCCAGCGATAGCAGGCCTGCTCGGCCTGCCCCGGCGGGGCAGGCGAGGCCCGCCCGCCCGATATCACCGGGTCGTTGCCGCGGCGGTCTGCGGCTGTTTCACCTTGCGCCAGATCCACACCATGACCGGCCAGAGCAGCGCGCCGATCGCCATCGCGGCGAGGATGGCCGCGACCGGACGCTCGAAGAACGGCAAGATGCTGCCGTCCGACTTGATCAGCGAGGTGACGAAGGCCTGCTCCACCATGGTGCCCATGACGATGCCGAGCACCATGGCGGCGACGGGATAGCCGTTCGTCTCCATGACATAGCCGATCACGCCGAAGGCGGCGACGGTGACGACGCCGAACATGTTGTTGCCGATCGCGAACGAGCCAACCGCGCAGCACAGCATGATGATCGGCATGATCGCCGAGCGCGGTGCCAGCAGGATGTAGGTGGCGACGCGGATCATCGCGATGCCGAGCGGGATCATGAGGATATTCGCGATGATGAACATCAGGTAGATCGCGTACATGCTCGACGCCTTCTCGGTGAACAGCGTCGGGCCGGGATTGAGGCCCTTCATGTAGAGCACGCCGATCGCGATCGCGGCGATGGTGTCGCCGGGGATGCCGAACAGCAGCGAAGGCACCCAGCCGGAGGCGATGCTGGCATTGTTGCTGGCGCCGGCCTCGACCAGGCCCTCGACATGGCCGGTGCCGAACTTTTCCGGCTCCTTGGAGAAGCGCTTCGACATCGCATAGGAGACCCAGGCGGCCATGTCGGCGCCGGCGCCGGGCAGCACACCGATGATGATGCCGACGATGTTCCCGCGCGTCATCTGCCAGCGATAGAGCTTGGTCAGCTTCCATTGGCCGGCCATGATGCTTCCGAATTTGCGCCGCGGCAGCGGCGGCGGTTCGGGCGTCAGCATCGCGCGCATCACCTGCGCCACCGCGAACACGCCGACGAGGGCCGGGATCGGCTCGATGCCGCCGAACAGATCGGTCAGGCCGAAGGTGAAGCGCGGGATGCCGCCGGGATTCTCGATGCCGATGCAGGCGACGAGCAGGCCGATGAACATGCCAGCGATCGCCTTCACGGGCGAGGAACGCGCCACCAGGGTGGCGCACATCAGGCCGAGCAGCGCCAACCAGAAATATTCGAAGGTCGAGAACGACAGCGCGATCTCGGCCAACGGCGGCGCCAGGATCATCAGCGACAGCACGCCGGCGATGCCGCCGACCGCGGAGAACCAGACGCCGGCCCCTAGCGCCAGCTCGGCCTGGCCCTTGCGCGTCATGGCGTAGGCTTCATCCGCGTAAGCCGCGGATGCGGGCGTGCCCGGGATACGCAGCAGCGCGCCGGGAATGTCGCCGGAGAAGATCGCCATCGAGGACGCCGCGACGATAGTCGCGATCGCCGCGATCGGTGACAGATAGAAGGTGACCGGGACGAGCAGGGCGGTCGCCATCGTCGCCGACAGGCCCGGCAGCGAGCCGATCACCAGCCCATACACGGAGGCTGCGAACATGGAGATGATGACCTCCCAGGTGGAGATCAGCGCGAACGCATCAATCAGGGTCTTCAACATCGATCACCAGGGCGTCGGCAGCAGGCCAACCGGTAGCGGCACGCGGAGCAGCTTGCCGAAGATGAGATGGATGGCGAATGGCGAGAGCATCGCGAGCGGCAGCGCCAGCTTCCACTTCGCCCCGAGCGCGGTCGAGGTCACGTAGACCATGATTGCCGCGGTGATGATGAATCCGAGCCGGTCGGCGGCAACAACGTAGAACAGCAGCAGCGCCGGCGGCAGCAGCGCGCGCAGGCCGTAGAGCTTGCCCTGCGGTGGCGGGGCAGCCGCCTGGCCGTCCTCGAACGGGACCAGCTCTTCCTCCTCCTCGAAGGAACGGCCGATACCGAACACGATCGCGAGCCCGCACAGTGCAAGGCCGCAGCCGATCACCAGCGGAAATACATTGGGGCCGACCGGCTGCCCCGGCACCGGCGGCAGAATGTAGCCGCCATAGGCGGCAGCCGCGCCGAGCGCGACGAGAAACGATCCCGTGACGGAGTCGGGAAGACGCATAGGGGGAGTCCTACAGGGGGTGCGCTCCCTCTCCCCGCTTGCGGGGAGAGGGTTGGGGTGAGGGGGAGTCTCCGCGGAGGAGGTGAGAGATGGACTTGCGGAGAGTTCCTCGCACCCCGATCAAGGCGTCGCAGGTGCGGATCACGCCTTGCTCAGGCCCGCGGCCTTCATCGCCTCGCCCATCTGGGCGTCGCCCTTGTCCATGAAGCCCGCGAAATGGGCCGCATCGCCCCACACGGTGCCGAAGCCGCGATTGCTCATGAAGTCCTTGAACTCGGCGGAGTCGTAGACCTTCTTCAGTGCCGCAGTGAGCTTGGTTGCGATCTCCGGCGGCAGATTTTTCGGCCCCGCAATGCCGCGCCAGGCGCCGGTTGCGTAGTCGATGCCCATGGCCTCCTTCAGCGTCGGCACGTCCTTGAACACCGGATTGCGCGCGGGCGCCATGATGGCAAGGCTCCTGGCCTTGCCGGCCTCGATGATGGCGCGCGCTTCCGGCACCGAGCAGGTGGTGAGGTCGACACCGCCGGCCGCGAGATCCTGCATTGCGGGTGCCGCGCCATTCGACGGCACCCAGGCGACCTGGTTGGCGGGCAGGCCCATCGCCTGCATCCAGCCGACCAGCGCCAGATGCCAGATGCCGCCCTGGCCGGTGCCGGAAGCCTTGAACTTCCCCGGAGGCGCCGCCTTGATCGCATCGGCGAGCTCCTTGACCGTCTTGTAGGGCGAGGAGGAGGAGACCTGGATGCCGGGCGGATCCTCGTTCATCAGCGCCAGCGGCGTGTAGCTCTTCGGCGTCAGGTCGGTGAGGCCCTGCCAGTGCATCATCGAGATTTCGACGGTCAGCATGCCGATGGTGTAGCCGTCGGGCTGCGCGGTCGCGATCGCGCTATGGCCGACCACGCCGGAGCCGCCGGTGCGGTTGACCACGTTGAAGGGCTGGCCGAGGTCTTTCTCCAGCAGCGCTGCGACGATGCGCGCGGTGGCATCGGTGCCGCCGCCGGCGCCCCAGGGCACGATCACGGTGACGGGCCGCGCCGGATAGGCTTGTGCGAGCGCGGGCTTGAAGCCAAAAGCGGCGGAGGCCGCGAGAGCGGCGGTGGAAGCCGCAAAGCTGCGGCGCGAAATCTTGGACATTTAATGCCTCCCAGCGGCGCCCGTGATGTCAGGCGCTCTTGTCAACTCCGGCATTCTAGTCGGCTTTACGTCGCCGCCGCAAGGTAGCGCTACCAACTGGAATCGCCATGTTGTGTGAAAGCAGACGGCCCGTCGAATGGCCGGTCGGAAATCGGGTGGGTTTTGTCCGCGCGCCTAGCCAACCTGTGCGCGCAACGAAACCAAAGGCAAGCCACCGATGACCCAAGCCTATTACAGCGCCGTGCTGGACCACCCGCTCGACGACGTCTGGTCCCTGATCCGCGATTTCAACAACTACCCCGCCTATATCGACGGCGTGAGCGAGAGCGAGATCGAAGACAACAGGCGCGGCGATGAAGTCGGCGCCGTCAGGCGCTTCTGCTATCTCGGAAACTGGATCCGCCAGCGCCTGGTCGATCACTCGGACCTGCAGCACAGCCTGACCTATGCCGGTCTCGAAGCGATACCCTATCCGCAAGACGACGACGGCCGGAGTCCGGCGCCGGCGCGATACCAAGGCACCATGCATCTGCGTCCGATCATCGAGGGCAACCGAACCTTCATCGAATGGTCGGTTGCGCTCGAAACTGAACCTGCGGACGCCGAGCGCTGGAAAGCGCTGTTTGCCTCCTGGATTCCCGATTGGACGGATTCGCTCGCGCGGACGCTGGCCCGAACCCGTCCGCGATCCCGTTAGCCTCAGCTCACGGCTCGTCCGCGTCGCCCTTGGGCCGCGCGCCGCCGAAGATGCGGGCGCCCTCCGATGTGAGGTAAGGCTTCAGCGTCTCCCACGGCACGAAAGCGACATACTCGCCCTCAGCGTAGGGGCCGACGGCATAGGGCGGATAGTGGAAGTTGAGGCCGGAACTCCTGCCGGCCTCGGTGGAGGGCGCGAGCGTCACCGCGCCGATCTTGAGGAGGCGCGGCTCCACGGACTTGAACCACTCGTCGGTCGCGGTCTCTCCGGCGCCGCGCTTCTTCTTCTCGTCCGTCAGCGAAGCGATGATGGCCTTCACCATCGCCTTCATGGTGGGGCCGCCATCGGCGGTCTCGGTGAAGAATGGACGGATCGAGATGCGCTTGTTGGCGGCCTTGTCCCACAGGATCGTGTTCACGTCCGAATTAGGATGGGCGCCGCGTGTGTTCATGTAGTCGTTGCGCAGGACGCTGACATAGCGGTCGGCAACCACGGAGCGGATTTCATATTTGCGCTCGAACTCCCAGCCGCCCTCCTTGAAGAACTGCGGCTCCGCTTTGCGCGCGGCAGCGGCTTCCGCGGCATTCTTGTCGAGCCACTTCTTGCCCTCCGCGAGGCAGTCCGCCGCCAGCGCCGCATCCGCCTTGATCCTGTCGCCGAGGAAGACGCGCGCTTCGATGCTCTTGGTCTTGACGATCGCATCGGGTTTGGGATCGGCGGCGTGGGCGGAAAACGCACATGTTGCGCTCAGCGCCAGGGCGACGCTCAAACCGGCGATGAACTTCAAGGTTAGTGCTCCTGCGTGAGCGTCAGAATATTTCGACAATATCGTCTGCGATCCGCTCCGCAAAGCGGGGAGAGATGGAGCGGCGAACAGTTGCCTGTGCTTGCAAGCCAGTCGCATCCTCGATGATGTGCTCGACATCGATCAAGTTGAGCAGGGAAAACGAGGTGTCCGGCTCGATCTCGACGAGCACGTCGATATCGCTATCAGGCCGATAATCGTTGCCGGCTCGCGAGCCGAAGATGGCAAGCTTTGCTACGCCCTTGCCTCGGATGGCATCCGCGTTCTTGCGTATCGCAGCGACGATTTCGTCACGCGTCATGGACACACCTGGCCGTCACACGGCCAGTCTATCATCTACTCCGCCGCCTCGCTATGCCCCAGCCGGGCGTTCAGCTTGCGGATCAGCTCCTCGGCGGCGTCCGCGATCACCGTGCCGGGCGGGAAGATCGCCTCGGCGCCGGCGGCATAGAGCGCATCGTAATCCTGCGGCGGCACCACGCCGCCGACGATGATCATGATGTCGTCGCGGCCCTGCTTCTTCAGTGCGGCTTTCAGCTCCGGCACAGCGGTCAGATGGGCGGCGGCCAGCGAGGAGACGCCGAGAATGTGCACGTCATTCTCGACCGCCTGCCGCGCGGCTTCGTCGGCGGTGGCAAACAGCGGCCCGATGTCGACGTCGAAGCCGATATCGGCGAACGCCGACGCGATCACCTTCTGGCCGCGGTCATGGCCGTCCTGGCCGATCTTGGCGACCAGGATGCGCGGGCGGCGGCCCTCGGCCTCCTCGAAGGCGTCGATCAGCGCCTGAACCTTTTCGACCTGGGTGCCCATGCTGGACGCCTCCCGCTTGTAAACGCCGGTGATGGATTTGATCTCGGCGCGGTGCCGGCCGAACACTTTCTCCATTGCGTCAGAAATTTCGCCAACGGTCGCCTTGGCGCGTGCCGCATCGATCGCGAGCGCCAGCAGATTGCCGTTGCCTTCGCCCGCCGAACGGGTGATCGCAGCGAGCGCGGCGTCGACGTCCTTCTGGTTACGCTCGGACTTCAGCCGCGTCAGCTTGTCGATCTGAAGCCGGCGGACATTGGTATTGTCGACCTTCAGGATCTCGATTTTGTCCTCGTCGGTCGGCTTGTACTTGTTGACGCCGATCACCGCCTGCTTGCCGGCGTCGATCCGCGCCTGCGTCTTGGCCGAGGCCTCCTCGATGCGCAGCTTCGGCACGCCCGCTTCGATCGCCTTCGCCATGCCGCCAAGCTCCTCGACCTCCTGGATGTGGCCCCAGGCCTTGGCGGCGAGGTCGCGCGTGAGCCGCTCCACATAATACGAGCCGCCCCAGGGATCGATGATGCGGGTGGTGCCGCTCTCCTGCTGCAGGAACAGCTGGGTGTTGCGGGCGATGCGCGCCGAGAAATCGGTCGGCAGCGCCAAGGCCTCGTCGAGCGCGTTGGTGTGGAGCGATTGGGTGTGGCCTTGGGTGGCCGCCATCGCTTCCACCGTCGTGCGCATCACGTTGTTGAAGACGTCCTGCGCGGTCAGCGACCATCCCGAGGTCTGGCTGTGCGTGCGCAGCGACAGTGAGCGCGGGTCTTTCGGATTGAACGGCTTGAGCAGCTTCGCCCAAAGCAGGCGCGCCGCGCGCAGCTTGGCAACCTCCATGAAGAAGTTCATCCCGATCGCCCAAAAGAACGACAGCCGCGGCGCGAAGCGGTCGACGTCGAGCCCTGCGGCAAGGCCGGCGCGCAAATATTCGACGCCGTCAGCCAGCGTATAGGCGAGCTCGAGATCCTGCGTCGCGCCGGCCTCCTGCATGTGATAGCCGGAGATCGAGATCGAATTGTACTTCGGCATCTTTTGAGAGGTGTAGGCGAAGATGTCCGAGATGATCCGCATCGAGGGCGCCGGCGGATAGATGTAGGTGTTGCGCACCATGAACTCTTTCAGAATGTCGTTCTGAATGGTGCCCGACAGCTTCTCCGGCGGCACGCCCTGTTCCTCGGCGGCGGCGACATAGAGCGCGAGGATTGGCAGCACCGCGCCGTTCATGGTCATGGACACGCTCATCTGGTCGAGCGGAATCCCTGCAAACAGCGTGCGCATGTCGTAGATGGAATCGATGGCAACGCCGGCCATGCCGACATCGCCGCCGACGCGCGGATGATCCGAGTCATAGCCGCGATGGGTGGCAAGATCGAACGCGACCGAGAGGCCCTTTTGCCCCGCCGCGAGATTGCGGCGATAGAACGCGTTGGAATCCTCCGCCGTGGAGAAGCCGGCATATTGCCTGACCGTCCAGGGCTGGTTGACATACATGGTCGGGTAGGGGCCGCGCAGATACGGCGCGATGCCCGGATAGGTCTCGAGGAAATCGAGCCCGGTCAGATCAGCCTCGCCATAAGCGGGCTTCACCAGGATGCCCTCCGGTGTCAGCCACGGCTCGGCGCTGCCAGTGGGCGCGGCGGTTGCGGTCCGCTCGAAGGCGACGTCGGCGAAATTCGGAATGCGGCTCATGGCTTCAACCATTTCATAAGCGCTCAATCATGATCCGGATGCTGATGGCTGACGATGGTCGCCATCTTCTCCGGTCCGTAGTTCTGTTGCGTGGTCTGGCTCGGCAGATTGGCGATGCCGACCACCCAGCCGAGGCGGGATTCGATGCCGAACTGCCGCGTCGGCACGACCCGGTCAGGGCGATCGAAGGTACCGGTCATGATCTCGATGCGATCGCCGTCGATGCGGCCGAAGCTCAGCGGCGTGCCGCAGGCGGCGCAATAGCCGCGATCGGCGATCGAGGAGGAGCGGAAGAACGACGGCTTGCCCTTGGTCCAGGCGAAATCGGTCTTGTTGATGTCGGCCAAAGAGGCGAACGGCGCGCCGCTCGCCTTCTGGCACATCCGGCAGTGGCAGATCGAAATCCTGGTCGGCGCCGTCATGACCGCAAATCGCACGGCGCCGCATTGGCAGCCGCCGGTGAGAACGGGTTTGCTGGTGTCGGTCATCGCTGTTCCATCCGTCGGTAGGCGTCCTGCAGTGCCGCAAGCGCATCGCCTCCGGCGAAGACAAAGCCCGTGACGCCGGCGGCTCGCAGCGCCGCCTCGGCCTCGGCCGGCCTGCCTGCCAGGTAGATATGTCGCCCGCCGGCCAATTGCAGGGCCTTTGCCGCGGCTTCGGCG
Organism: Bradyrhizobium sp. IC3195; assembly: GCF_020193585.1. Classification (NCBI taxonomy): domain Bacteria; kingdom Pseudomonadati; phylum Pseudomonadota; class Alphaproteobacteria; order Hyphomicrobiales; family Nitrobacteraceae; genus Bradyrhizobium; species Bradyrhizobium sp. IC3195. The sequence continues at coordinate 10,419 of NZ_JADYVG010000005.1, forward strand.
TGTTCCGCATAGACCTTGTCGCTGGAACACAGACAGGCCAGCTCGGTGCCGGAGGCCTTGAAGGCCGCGGCCAGCTTCGCCGGATCGGCAAAGCCCTCGCTGTCAATGGCCTCAATGCCGCCCGCCTCGAAGAAGCTCTTCGCGAACGTCGCGCGCGCGGTGAAATCGGCGGGCGTGCCGAGATTGGCCAGGAACACCTTTGGCCGTGCGCCCCGCGCCTTCAAACTCGCGTCGGATTTGTCGCGCAGCGCCTCGAACGGTTCCGCGAGACGGATCGGAGGCAGCGCCTCAAACTTGTAGGTCTGTTCGCCGTAGGGTGGAAGCGCGATCGGCGCTGCCTTCAGGACAGTGGCTTCGCTCTCGTGCAGGTTCGGAAACTCGCTGGCGCCGGTCAGTATGTCCCGGCGCTTCGCGATATTGGCCTCGCGCGCCTTGCGCGTGGCCGCGACCTTGCTTTGGAACACACCCTGCTGAAGCGCCGCGAACGCGCCACCGGCGCTCTCGCTCTCCTGGAACAGGGCCCACGCGGCATCGCACAGCTGCGCCGTCAGAGTCTCGATGCCACCAGCCCCCGCCGCGGGATCGCTGACCTTGGCGAGGTTGCTCTCCTCCAGCAGCAGAAGCTGCGTGTTGCGCGCCACGCGCCGCGCGAACGGATCAGGCAGGCCGAGCGCCAGCGTATGCGGCAGCACGGTGATGGCGTTGGCACCCGCCAGTCCCGCGGCGAACGCCGCCATGGTCGCGCGCAGCATGTTCACGTAGGGATCGCGCTGCGTCAGCATGCGCCAGGCGGTATCGGCGGCGATGAACAGCGGTTTCGGCGTCAGGCCGCAAGCGCTCCCGATGCGCGCCCATAACAGCCGCAGCGCGCGGAACTTGGCCATGGTCAGGAATTGGTCGGCATCAGCGGCGAGCCGCGCATAGACCATGCCCTGCGCGGTCTCCAGCGGAATGCCCGCACCTTCGATCGCGCGCAGGTAAGCGATGCCGCAGGCCAGCACGAAAGCGAGCTCCTGCACCTCCGAGCCGCCGGCATCATGGACCACGCGGCCGTCGGCGGAGGCGAACGGCCCCTTGAAGCCGAGCCCGGCGAGGCCCTTGATGGCGCCCGTAATCACGGGGGCAATTTCGTCCCAGGTATAGGGGCTGTGGCCCCACACCGCGCCCGCCGCGAGCGGATCCAGCCCGAAGCGGATGTTGCAGGTGCCGGGATCGAGGCCGTTGCTCTTCACATATTCCGCGACATGGATCGCGGCCATCCGCGATTGCGGTCCGATCTCGAGCTCGATGCCGATGCCGGCGTCGAGGTGAATGTCTTTCAGGATCTTTGCCACCGCCTCGGCCGACGGTTCCAGGCCGAAACCGCGCGCGCCATTGGCGCCGGCGAACACCAGCGCAAGCCCGGTCGCACCGTTCTCCAGATCCTGCAGCGCCTGCGCATTCGCGAGCGCCGCATCGGGATGGTCGATCCGCTGCACGACCTGCCACGGCGCAGCCGGCGGCCGGCCCATCACCGGCGCAATGCCCTTCGCGCGCGGATAGAGCGGTTCGATCTTGATGCCGTCATAGGTCTTGCCGACCAGCTTTTCGAACGGCGCGCCCTTCAGCACGCTGTCGACCAGCTTGCGCCAGTCCTCAGGCGTGGCCTTGGGAAAATCCGCCGCCAGCGGCAGGTCGTCAGTCACGGAGGTCATGCGGCGCGGGGCTCCCGAACGTCTTGTTATTCGCAGGCGAAATTGCCATGGCGGTCCGTTCCTGCAAACGGTTGTTTTTGGTTAACCGGTATCCGGAAGCCGCTCAATGCCTTGCGCCGAGACGCTGGCGAGCCCGTCACGCACACGAATGCCCGAGATCACGCGGTCAGATGCGATTTCGGCCAGCGGCACCAGCACGAAGGCGCGCTCGAACAGGCGCGGATGCGGCAGCGTCAGGTCGGGCTTCCGCAAGGAGACATCGTCATAGGCGATCATGTCGAGATCGAGCGTGCGCGGGCCCCAGCGCCGCGCCTTGGTTCGCGTGCGGCCGAACTTCTGCTCGACTTTCTGCAGCACGAACAATAGCGCATGCGGATCGAGGCTGGTCTCGATCTCGATGCAGGCGTTGATGAAGGGATCCTGGTCCTCGTCGCCCCAGGGCGGGGTCGTATAGTCGGACGAGCGCGCGATCAGCGCCGCCTGTGCCATGCCGCAGATATGAGCGATCGCCTTCTTGAACGTCGCGCGGACATCGCCGACATTGCCGCCGAGTGCGATCAGCACGCTCGCCATGCTAGGGATGCCGCGAGCGCGTCAGCACGATGCCGACATCGTCGAAGATCGCGGCGATCGGCGCGTGCGGCTTGTGCACGGTGACCTTCACGGCGCGGATGCGCGGAAAGTGCGACAGGATGGCATCGGCCACCGCGCCGGCCGCGCGCTCCAGGAGTTTGTAATTGGTGTTCTTGAACGCCGCCGTCGTCGTCGCCACGACATCGGCGTAGGACACCGTGTCCGCGAGCCGGTCGCTGCGCGCAGGCTCCGACAGGTCGGTATAGAGCTCGAGATCGATGACGAAACGCTGGCCGACCTCGGTTTCGTGATCCATCACGCCGTGGCGGGCATGGATCGACAGGCCGGTGACGAAGATCGTGTCGGTCATTGCTTGCTCTCGATGGCCTGCGCCACCCGCAGGGCCTGCAGGGTTTCGGCGACGTCGTGGGTCCGGATGATCTTGGCGCCGCGCTGCGCGGCGATCAGATGCGCCGCGATCGAGCCGGCGAGCCGCTCCGATGGCTCCGACGGCGACACCGAGGCGATGAAGCGTTTGCGCGAGGCGCCGACCAGGATCGGCAGGCCGAACATGTCGAGCTCGCGCAAGCGCGCCAGCGCGGTCATGCTCTGCTCGGCGGTCTTGCCGAAGCCGATCCCGGGATCGAGCACGATTTTTTCGCGCGCGATACCTGCCTTCGCGGCAATATCGAGCGACCGCAGGAAGAATGTCTTGATGTCAGCGACGATGTCGATGGCGGGATCGACGCTGTCGCGGTTGTGCATGACGATGACCGGAACGCCTCTGGCGGCGATCAGCGGTGCCATGCCGGCGTCGCGCTGCAGGCCCCAGACGTCGTTGGCGATCGCCGCGCCCTGGTCGAGCGCGAAGGCCACCACCTCCGCCTTCATGCTGTCGATCGAGACAGGCACACCGAGCGCCACGACGTCCGAGAGCACCGGCTTCAGCCGCGCGAGCTCTTCCGCCGCCGTGACCGACCGGGCGCCCTTGTAGGGCCGGGTGGATTCGGCGCCGATATCGATGATGTCGACGCCGGCGGCGACCATCGCCCGCGCCCGCTCCAGCGCGCGCGCCGGCGCGATGAACTCGCCGCCGTCGGAGAAGGAATCCGGGGTGATGTTGAGCACGCCCATCACCGCAGGAAGCCGCCGGCCCACGAGCGTCCGCAGCACGTCGATCCCGGCCGAGCCGGCCGGCGGGACGGAAGGGGAGGGCGAGGCATTCATGCGCGTGGCATTGCGCTGTCGGGCAGGGGGAGTCAAGACGGGATTGGGGCCATTCGCGGCCATTCCGATGCGTGCAGACGGCCGAGAGGATGCGATGTTCTTGCCCACCCTCCGTCATTGCGAGCGCAGCGAAGCAATCCAGACTGTCACCGCGGCAAGATTCTGAATTGCTTCGCTGCGCTCGCAATGACGATCTGGGAGCAGTGGTACCCCAACCTCTCCAGCTTGGTCCGCAGCGCTAATACGTAATCTTCGGCGGCAGCTTCTTGGCCTTGGCGATGATGTCGCCGACCGACTTCTCGGAAGGCAGGACGCGGACCAGCTTCTTCTTCTCGTTGGCCTCGCGCATGCTCTGCGCCAACCTTGCCGGATTTCGATAGGCGAGCTCCCGCACCGTCGTGACGCCGGCGGCGCGGACGAGCCCGACCTTGGCCCTGCCCATGCCGGGGATGCGCATGTAGTCGGAGACGTTGGCCCATTCCAGCAATTGCTGCTCGCTGATGCCGGTCTTGGCCGAAAGCGCCTTGCGGCCCTTCACGGTGGACGCCGCCTCGAGCAGCGCGTCGGTGGTGCGGATTCCTTGCGCCTTCAACTTGTTGGCGGCAAAGGCCGGCAGGCCCTCAATCTCGGAAATCGGATATGTCATGATGCTCGATATGAAAAGCGTCGCTCAGGCGAACTGGCTGAGGCCCGGCGTCCCCGCGATGATCTTGCCCATCTGATCCGCTCCGATTTTGTCTCGCCCGTAGCGGAAAAGTTCACGGGCGACGTTTTGAATCTCGGACATGCCGAGCCCCAGGCCCATCAGGCGGGTGCCGACGGCCATCAAGCCGCCGCCCATCAGCCGCGACAGACCGCCACCGCTCTTGGAGGCTTCGATCGCAGCTTCCGCTCCGGGGATCTGGTCGATCAGGGCCTGCACACTGTCGGAAGGGCCCTCGTTGCGAAGGAAGGCCAGGATAATGCCGACGGTCTTTTCAGCGACAGCACCATCTATGCTGGCGTTTGTCGCCAGCCGTCCGATCAGCTCGTCCATAAGACCCCGCCCCTCAGCCGGTTTGCATGCCGGAATATTGCTTTCGAAAATGATCTTGAGCCGGTGTGACGTGAAATACAAGCGATGAACGCAGGCGCCGTCGCGAACGCGCGAAAAGTGTTGCCGCCGTGCAAGAGCCTAGAACGAATCGGCAAAAAATTGCCGCTATGCGAACGCCCCATTCCGACTTTCGGCCGATGTTGTCCGTCTGTTTCCGACAATGTCGCATGCGCAGGAGCCGCTGAACCGATTTAATCGGCGCACGAGATGCGTTAAACTACGGAATTGGTGCATTCGGGTTTCGCGACGCGAAACTCGGCAGAAAGATCAGAGAGAATAATGACCGCACAGGACAGCAAGCTCGGCGATACCGACGACAAGATCTTCGTCGGCAAGGGAGACGAGCAGGCTTGGCTGACGCTTGCGCTGGCCAATCGCCACGGCCTCGTCACGGGTGCAACCGGAACCGGCAAGACCGTGTCGCTGCAAGTGATGGCGGAAGGATTTGCGCGCGCCGGTGTTCCGGTCTTCGCGGCCGACATCAAGGGCGACCTCTCCGGCATCTCGGAAGTCGGCGAGGCCAAAGACTTCATCCTCAAGCGCGCCGGCGAAATGGGTCTCAAGTTTCAGCCGGACCAGTTCTCGACCGTGTTCTGGGACGTGTTCGGCGAGCAGGGACATCCGGTCCGCGCCACCGTCACCGAAATGGGGCCGCTATTGCTGGCGCGGATGCTCGACCTGAACGAGGTGCAGGAAGGGGTTCTCAACGTCGCATTCCGCGTCGCGGACGAGAACGGCCTGCCATTGTTGGACATGAAGGATCTGCGATCGCTGTTGGATGCGATTGTGCCCGCCAGCGGCAAGAAGGGACCGGATGCTGAGGAAGATCCTTTAGCCGAGATCCGGAAGGCCGCGCAGAGCTTCGGCAATGTGAGCAAGGCGACGGTTGGAACCATTCAACGCCAGCTGCTGGTGCTGGAAAACCAGGGCGGAACGAAATTCTTCGGTGAGCCTGCACTGGAGCTGAAGGATTTCATGAAGACCGATAGCGACGGTCGCGGCATCGTCAACATCCTGGTTGCCGACAAGCTGATGGAGAGCCCCAGGCTCTACGCTACCTTTCTGTTGTGGTTGCTGTCGGAGTTGTTTGAGGAATTGCCGGAAGCCGGCGACCTGCCGAAGCCAAAACTGGTGTTCTTTTTCGACGAGGCGCATCTGCTGTTCAACGATGCGCCGAAGGCGTTGATGGACAAGATCGAGCAGGTGGTTCGTCTGATCCGCTCCAAGGGCGTCGGTGTCTATTTCGTCACCCAGAATCCGATCGACGTGCCGGACAAGGTGTTGGCCCAATTGGGCGGTCGCGTGCAGCATGCGCTGCGCGCCTTCACGCCGCGCGACCAGAAGGCGGTCGCCGCTGCGGCGCAGACCTTCCGGCCCAACCCGAAGCTCGACACCGCCAAGGTGATCACGGAGCTCGGCAAGGGCGAGGCGCTGGTGTCCTTCCTCGAGGGCAACGGCACGCCTTCGATGGTGGAGCGGGTGATGATCCGGCCGCCGACGGCGCGGATCGGGCCGATCACGCCCGAGGAGCGCAAGGCGATCATGAGCAGGAGCCCGGTGAAGGGCAAATACGATACCGCGGTGGATCGTGAGTCCGCCAATGAGATGCTGCAGAAGCGCGTAGCCGGCACGGCTGCGCCTGCCGACGCACAAAATGGTGGAGCCGGCGCAGGCGGCGGCGTTCTCGGCCAGATCGGCTCGATCGTCGGCACCATCTTCGGCACCAACGTCAAGCGAGGTCGTCTGTCGACCGGCCAGGTCATTGCCCGCGACGTGACGCGATCGGTCACCAACCAGGTGATCGGCGGGATGGCCGCCAATATCGGCAAGTCGCTCGGCGGCCAACTCGGCGGCTCGATCGGCCGTACGCTGGTCCGCGGCGCGCTCGGCGGATTGCTACGGCGTTAGGCAGAGCGCCCGGTTTGAGGCAGTCGTCGTATCCGGTGAAGCTCTAGAACGTTGACCGTCGCCTGATATCTGCTCGTCCGAGCTACCACGGCGCACAAATTCAGGTGAAGGGCTCTGCAAGCCTTCGCCGGTCTGCTAGGTCCTGTGTCGTCGCCGCTCAGGACTACATCGTGACCCCGCCCGCCCCGTTGGCCAAGCCTGACGCACCCAGACGCCCGTCGCTGGGTGCGCCGCTGGATCTGCTTTTTCTGCTCTGCTGCGTCCTCCTGATCGCCCACGTGCTCGTCCCCGAGATTTTCGGCCGCGGCAAGACCAAGGACTACTCGCTCTGGTACTGGGCCGGACAGCAGGTCCTGGAGGGTGGGCCGCTGTATCCTGCCACGGCCGTCGAGCATTTCGATTTCATCTATCCACCGCTGCCGGCAATCCTGCTGGCGATCCCGAGCTGGTTCGGCAAGATCCCGCTCTATGTCGTCCTGTCGATCTTGAACGCCGTGGCGTGGTGGTACACCGCGGCGTTCTCCCAGGTCATGACCGGCTCGGACCGCGCGCCGGGTCGTTGGCTCGAGGCGCTGCCGGTCGTCGCCACCGTGACCTTCGTGTTCGACATGTTCGACCTCGGCCAGCCGAACCTCCTCCTTCTGGCGATGATGCTCTACGGCTTCTGGAGCTTGCGGCATCAGCGATCGTGGCTGGCCGGCTTCATGTTCGCGCTCGCCGCCGCCATCAAGGTGTTCCCGATCGCCGTGCTGCCCTATCTGGCCTGGCGGCGCAAATGGGCGGCCCTGGTCAGCGCGATCGTCTTCACCGGCATTCTTCTCTATGTCGTGCCGGCACCGATCCGCGGCTTCGAGCGCAACGCGGCCGAGCTGGCGACCTGGTACCAGGGCATGGTCGGGACCAGCTCGGAAAAGGGCTTTGGCCAGCGTGACGAGCAGAACTGGTCGTGGGTCAACCAGTCCCTCATTGCCGTCACGCATCGGCTGGTCCGGCCGATCAACTACAATCAGGACGATCCCAGCAAGCCGCCGCGCACCATGAATCTGATCGAGGTCGACTACAGGACGGCGAACTGGATCGTGCTCGCGCTGTCGGCGCTGCTCGGGCTCGGCTTCGTTGCGGTCATGCCGCGGCAAGCGCGGCGGACGGCGCGCTCGGATGCCGAAGAGCTCGGCATCTTGTTCTGTCTCATGACGGTCGCCTCGCCTCTGGCCCGGCAATACTATTTCATGTGGCTGTACTTCCCGGTGACGGTGTTGATGCATCGGGCCGCCTTCGACGAGCGAGCGCATGTGCGCCTGGGAACCTGGCTTGCCCTCAGTGCGGCCGGCATCCTCATGCTGTTGTCGCTGCCGTGGTTTCCGCTCGCCTTCCAGGCTTGGGGCAACAACCTCGCTGCGACCGCCATCCTCGCAGGGTGTCTCGCCTGGCACATCCGGCATCCGCCGCTTGCGGCTAGCCCTAAGGCCGCACCGGCGCTAAAACCCGGACCTCTTGAGACTCAACAATCAGGATAGCAATCATGGCCAACGCGCAGCTCCAATCCGTGCTCGACCACATCGACAAGGATTTCGATAACAGCCTGCAGCGCCTGTTCTCGTTGTTGCGGATCAAGTCGATCTCGGCCGATCCCGCCTTCGCCGATGATTGCAAGGCTGCCGCCGAGCATCTCGCCAGGGACATCGCCAGCCTCGGTGTTGCCACCGAGGTGAGGCCGACCGCGGGTCATCCCGCCGTCGTCGGCAAGACCGGCGCGGGCGGCCGGCCGCACGTGCTGTTCTACGGCCACTACGATGTGCAGCCGGTCGACCCGCTCGATCTCTGGCACCGTCCGCCGTTCGAGCCCGTCGTCACCGATCATGCCGACGGCCGCAAGATCATCGTCGCGCGCGGCGCCGAGGACGACAAAGGACAGGTGATGACGTTCGTCGAGGCCTGCCGCGCCTGGAAGAAGGTGACGGGCTCGCTGCCGGTCGACGTCACCTTCCTGATCGAAGGCGAGGAGGAGGTCGGCTCGAAGAACTTCGTGCCCTTCATCGAGGCCAACAAGGACGAGTTCAAGGCCGATTACGTGCTGGTGTGCGACACCAGCATGTGGGACCGCAACACGCCGGCGATCACGACCTCGCTGCGCGGCCTGCTCTATGAAGAGCTCAAGATCACCGCCGCCAATCGCGATCTGCATTCCGGCGTGTTCGGCGGCACCGCGATGAACCCGATCCGCCTGCTCACGAAGATCCTGGGTGGCCTGTTCGACGACGACAACCGCATCACCATCCCCGGCTTCTATGACGGCGTGAAGGACACGCCGCCCGATATCCTGGAGCAGTGGAAGAAGCTCGATTTCACGCCCGAGACCTTTCTCAAGCCGGTCGGGCTGTCGCTCCCGGCTGGCGAGAAGGGCAGGCTGCTGGTCGAGCAGGCCTCGACGCGCCCGACCTGCGACGTCAACGGCATCTGGGGCGGCTATATCGGCGAGGGCTCAAAGACCGTGATCCCCTCGCATGCCTCGGCCAAGGTCTCGTTCCGCCTGGTTCAGGGCCAGGACCCGCAAAAGATCCGCAAGGCCTTCCGTGATTACGTGACGGCGCGCATTCCCGGCGACTGCAAGGTCGAGTTCGGCGACCATTCCGCCGCGCCCGCAGTCGCGCTCGACTGGACCATGAAGCCGCTCGCCGCCGCCAGCAAGGCGCTCGCGGAGGAATGGGGCAAGGAGACCGTGCTGATGGGCTCGGGCGCCTCGATCCCGATCGTCGCCGACTTCAAGCGCACGCTCGGCCTCGACTCGCTGCTGGTGGGGTTTGGCCTCGACGACGACAACATCCACTCGCCGAACGAGAAATACGACCTGCAGAGCTTCCAGAAGGGCATCCGCTCCTGGGCAAGGATCCTCGCCGCGCTGGCGGAGGTGAAATAGGCACGGTGCGGTAGGGTGGATTAGCCGAAGGCGTAATCCACCAACTCTTGCGGGCTGCACCAAGAGAAGAGGTGGATTACGCTTCGCTAATCCACCCTACGAAGTTCACGAAACAAAAACGCCGCCCGGAATTGGGCGGCGTTTCATTCCAATACGTGCAGAGGTAGTTCGACGGAAACACTACCTCAATTTCGTGAATATCTCAAGACCGGTAGCCGGGATTGACGCGGTCGAGCTTGCGCAGCAAGGGCGGCCACACGAGGTTGTTTGCGCGCAGCTCGGCGCGGTCGCGGTTGGCGAGCAGCTCGGTGTTCTTCTCGATCGCGATATCGTCGACCGGATAGACCGGCGTGCCGAGCGCGCGCGTGCGCACCTGCATCGAGCAGGCGCGCTCGAGATGGTACATGCGCTCGAACGCGGAGGCGACCGAGCGGCCGACCGTCAGCGTGCCGTGATTGCGCAGGAGCATGTGGTTGTGGTCGCCGAGATCCTTCTGCAGCCGCGGCCGCTCCTCGTGGTCGAGCGCGATGCCTTCATAGTCGTGATAGGCGAGGTCGTGGGTGACGAGCTGGGCGGTCTGGTTCAGGGGCAAGAGCGCTTCCGCGCTGCTCGACACCGCGGTTCCGTCGAGGGTGTGAAGATGCAGCACGCAGATCGCGTCCTCACGCACCTCGTGGATCGCCGAATGGATGGTGAAGCCGGCAGGGTTGATGCTGTACTCGCTCTCGGAGAGCTGGTTGCCGTGCAGGTCGACCTTGACGAGGCTGGAAGCCGTGATTTCATCGAACATCAGCCCGTAGGGATTGATCAGGAAGTGATGGTCGGGACCGGGCACGCGCGCGGAGATGTGGGTGTCGACCAGATCGTCCCAGCCGTACAGCGCGACCAGGCGATAGCATGCGGCGAGATTGACCCGTTGCTGCCACTCGGCCTCCGTCATGTTGGAGGGGACTTCCCTCAGGCGGGCTTCTGCTGGCGACATGGCTGATCTCTCCGAACCTCGTTGTTGCGGAGGAGGAGCGTAGTCGCGGGAGAGGCTTGCGGCAAGGCGCGAGGAGCGTGGCTGTCAAGCGTGGCCCGCATGGAGCACGTAGCCCGCATGGAGCGAAGCGGAATGCGGGGCAGCTCGCACGATACCACAGGTCCCGGATTACGCTTCGCTCCATCCGGGCTACGGATACGGAGAAATCCTACGGCGCCGGGATCGACAGCAGGCTGGAAATGCCGCGGCCGCGGATGTCGTAGACGCGCGCGAACACCACGTCGTCGCGCTTGATCTCGACCATGACCGGGGCGGTGAGGCCCTTGCAGTAGAACTCGCCGAGCGTCATGGCGAAATCGGCCGCGTTGGAATCCCAGCCGATGGTGAAGTCGGGCCCGAGCGCCACCTGGGCCGGGCGCTGCGGACCGCACACCGCCACCTTCCATTTGCGGTTGCCGGGCGGCACTTCCTGGCGCTCGACGAGCTGCTCGCGCAATCCGTCGGAGGCCTGCTTCAAGGCGAGGCCCCAATAGTCCAGCATGAAGCGGTCGTCGGCGCCGCGCACGGTGCCGGCAATGTGGTTGAAGTGCGTGTATTGATAGGGGTGCAGCCGGATCATCTCGGCGAGCGACAGCGCAAGGCCGAAGCAGAAGGTGGCGAGCACGACCGGCTGCCAGGTGCGGTGATTGGCCCGCAGGCGCTCCATGGTCCAGGCGAAGGCGACGCCGCCGAGCACCGCCATCGGCGGGATCACGAAGACGAAATGGCGGATGCCGTTGTAGAGCGCCGGGCGCTTCACCATCGCGATCGCGAGCGGCAGGGTAGCAGCCAGCGTCAGCATCAGGAGGATGGTCTTGCGGCGTGCCGGAACCTCGCGCCGCGGCAGCATGGCGAAGGTGCTGACGATCGCACCGCCCATCAGAACCAGCATCACCTCGGGCAGCTGCAGGGCGAACAGCGTCGGCAGATACGACCAGGGCATGTCGGGCACCGACACGATCGCACCGTCGAACATCTCCTTCCATGGCTTCTCGAAGAAATGCGAGAAGTAGGTCAGCGCCGCCAAGGGATTGCCGGGCTCCATGATCGACCACGGCCAGATCAGGCCCATCACGAGGTAGCCGAGCACGAGGCCTGGCAGCAACACATAGACGACATGGGCGAAGCGGCGAACGGATTCGCGCGGACCTTCGGTGCGCAATTCCTCCAGGAACAGCGGCACGAAGCCGACCACGGCGTAGACCAGCGCGAGTCCGCCGAGAACACGGCAGCCGAGCGAAAGGCCGGCCCCCAAGCCGACGATCAGGATCGTGCGCGGCGATGGCTGCGGATATTCCTCGGCGAGCCGGACGAGGCCGAGCATCAGGACGACCATGGCGACCGCGAAGGGTGCATCCTTCGGGTTCATGAACATGTGGCCGTAAAAGGTCGGGCAGAGCGCAAGCAGGAGGAGGGAAGCCAGACCGGCAAGCGGTCCGCCGATGCGGCGGCCGAGCCGCCATGTCACGGCAAGCCCGATTACGCCGACGATGGCGCCGACCAGACGGCGGGTCTCGAACAGCTCGAGCGGAATGACCTTGTGCAGCAGGGCCGCGACCATGTCGAAGCCGCCGCCATACATGTAGAGATTGGCGAAGGAGAGCGCCGCGGTGTCCTTGAAGCCGGAACCGAACATGCGCAGCAGCAGGTCGGCATATTCGGCGTGGGTGTAGTCGTCCCAGCCGAGCCCGTAGTCGCGGAAGGTCAAGCCTGCAATGACGGCGACCGCGGCCAGCACCAGCATGGCGAGATCGTCGCAAGTCCGTTCGATCGAGCGCCGCTGAGGCGTGTCGATCGCCGAAGTCGTGATGGATGTCATGGCTATCGGTGCCCCGGAATCCCCTTTTGGCCCTGCTGGCGCGCGCGGGCCTCAACCCCGGACTCCCTATAGCGCAGTTCCATTACCAAGTAATTGGGCATTATGGCTAAATTCCTGATGCGACGCAGCAATTCCGGTTGGCACCCATTCAGATGACTTTGCGAGCAGCTTTAGCAGTAGCGAGCCCCGGCTGAAGGGAATGTGAATAAGTCCCTGATTTCCTTCCCTTTAGGAACACTGCCCAGAATTGGCCGTTGGCGTGGAACAGCGTATGACGGTATCGTGGCGTAGCGGTTCTCGCGCGTGATGCGCGGCCGGGGGTGGTTCGATGAATTTGGCATTGCTGATCGTGGGGATTTGCGCCGTACTGGCGGGTCTCCTCGCGGTGATTTTCGGCATGACGATCAGGGAATTCAGCCTCGGTGGGACTCTCATAGTCTCCGGCACCATTGGCGTCTGCTCCGGAATGTTACTGGTCGGCCTGCATCTGGTGCTGCTCGAGCTCAGGGGCATCGCGCGCCGGCTGGCCGGTGCGGTCGCGCCATCCGAGGTTCGGGTCAGGCCCGCGCTGCCGGGCCTCGCTGTGCCTGGCGTAGTCGCGCCCGAGCCGGTGCCCGCTGCGGCGGTGAGAGCCGAGCCGGCGCCGCCGCCACCGCCCGCAAGTCCGCCGCCGTGGCAGAGCGAAGCTGCAGCGCGCGAGCGGCCGCGTGCCGAGGCACCGCAGCAGGAGCCGGAAGCCCCGACACCGCCTCCCGCTCCGGAAGCGTCGCGCCGGCGCAACCTGCTGTTCGCCTCGACCTCGCGCAAGGAGCGCGAGCGCGCGGAGGCAAAATCCACTGAAACTGCCCCGCCGTCTGCGGAGCCCAGCGAGGCCCCGAACCTTTCGCCCCCTGCGAGCTTTGACGTGGCCTGGCCGAAGCCGGACCGTACGCGCGCGTCGGAGCCGCAGGCCGCCCCGCGCCGTCCGCCGCCGCGCTCGCCGTCGACCCCCGCAGAGACCGCCCCACCGTCGCCACCCGAGCCGCCGCCCGTGGAGCCCGCACCCGTGACGGTGCTCAAGTCCGGCGTCGTCGATGGCATGGCCTATTCGCTCTATTCCGATGGCTCCATCGAGGCGCAGATGCCGGAGGGCATGATGCGCTTTGCCTCGATCGACGAGCTCCGTGCCCATCTCGACCAGCGCGGTTGAAGCGACCGCGCGCTCAAGTAGACCGGCGCCTTTCACCAGTAATCAGTGCGTCGCCGTCAGTCATCGTGTTTCAGCCGAATGTATTCTTGACAGGGAATACTTCGGTGTCGTCAATCCTGTAAGCCACAAGCGGACAAGGGAGGGCGCATGTCGGATGCGGGGGCGAAGAATTTCATCGAGCTGACCGCGAGCATCGTGTCGGCCTATCTCAGCAACAATCCGACGCCGGCGGCCGAGATTCCGAACCTGATCAGTCAGGTGCATGGCGCCTTGGTGCGGGTTTCGTCAGGCCGCACCGAGACTGCGCCGCTGGAGCCGGCCAAGCCCGCCGTCTCGCTCAAGAAGTCGATCGCGCCCGATTATCTCGTGTGCCTCGAAGACGGCAAGCGCTTCAAGTCGCTGAAGCGCCATCTGCGCACGCAGTACAACATGACGCCGGAGCAGTACCGCGAGAAGTGGGGCTTGCCGGCCGACTATCCCATGGTCGCCCCGAACTATGCGGTGGCGCGCTCGCAACTGGCCAAGCAGATGGGCCTCGGGCAGCAGCAGCGGAAGCGGAAGTAGTCGGGGTCTTGTAGGGTGGGCAAAGGCGCAAAGCGCCGTGCCCACGAGTTTTCATTATACACAGGAGGTGGGCACGCTCCACTTTGCCCACCCTACGAGAGCATCTTACGACGCTTCCGCGAGCGCCTCTCTCGCATCGGTCTTGATGCGCTCGACCATCGAGCGCAGGCCATTGGAGCGCTGCGGCGTCAGATGATCGCGAAAGCCGAACTCGTTGAACACGGCGATCGCGTCGGTATTGAGGATCTCCCGCGGCGTGCGGCCCGAATACAGCGCGAGCACGATCGCGACCAGCCCGCGCACGATATGGGCGTCACTGTCGCCGCGATATTTCAGGACCGGCTCGCCATTGCTGCGATCGACCGTCTTCTGCAGCCAGACCTGGCTGACGCAGCCCTGCACCTTGTTCTCGGCCGAGTGTTCCGCCTCCGGCATCGGTTCCAGAGTGCGGCCGAGCTCGATGACGTACCGGTAGCGGTCGTCCCACTCGTCCAGAAGTTCGAAATTATCCCTGATGTCGTCGATCGTCGTCATATCGGCCCGCAGTTCCCGCTTACCGCCAATATAGAGACGCGAAGCCCTGAAATCGATAGGGCCTGGACGCTTAATTCGCCGGCCCCGGTCCGCGCCATTCGAGCGCAAGGTCGTCCTGGGTCAGGGTATCGCGCGGCGCCTCGCTCGCTGCAAAATCGCCTTCGCCGGCCAGCGCGATCGAGCCGGTATGGTCGGGCGCCTTCTTGCTGTCGGTCTTGCTGCCGTCGTTCCTGCCGCCGTCGATCTTGTCGTTGGTGATCTGCTCCTTCTTGTCGTTGATGATCTGATAGAGCTTCTTCGCGCCGTCCTGGGCGCGCTGGCCGATGATGGTCGCGGCCTGGCCGCCGACCTCGCAGGCCGCCGGCTGGCGCTTGCAGAACTGGGTCACGTCGGAAACGGCCGCGGTCGCGGCTTGCACCGCATCGGCGGCGCCGATCTGCGGCAGCTTGTCCGATTCGGGCGTCTTGTCCCGCGGCAGGAGCACCAGCACCAGCCCGAGCCAGAATGTGATGCGGAGCAGAAAGCGCATCTTATCGACCTGTCCGTTAGACTCCGCCCGCGGCGATCTCCCGCGGATGTCGGACCTAGCGATCCTCGATAAATCGCAAGTGATTGCCTTGAGCTTAATTCGCGGAAAATTGACGCAAGATTCTTCGGGAGCGACGTTCCGGTAAATTTTCGATTGACGCCCGTACCCATGGTTCTGCCGGCCGCCCGCATCCACCAATTCGAAACCATGCGGAGCAGGGTGAAACCCCGCGTTCACCATTCGCAGCGAAGACGTCGCCAAATCGTCTAAAAAGCTCCGCGATAACGCGGTGTCCGGCCACACGCTGTGCCGCCTTAGCACTCGTTTAAGGTCGCTCTGACACGGTGGCTCAACGACAAGGAGGCGTTCCGGCGCGTCTTCCAAGAGACGATTGAGCCGAAGCGCGAGACCCGTGACAGTTTTGAGTATCATCCGCGATTGTCTCGATGCACTGCTGCATCCCTCCGCGCGCTACGATGCGCTGATGCGCGCGCGCCATCGCGCCTTCATGGCACCGCGGCTGCTCGGCAGCCTTGCCGCCTTCGCTGCATTTCCGGTCTATCTCGCCATGCGCGGCGCGCCGAGCGCGATCGAGGTCGCGGCCTTTGCCTGGCTGATCGCGCCGATCATGTTGTCCTGGTTCCTGTCGCGCACCGGCCGTTACGAGGGCGCACACGTGCTGTCGTCGCTGGCGCTCGCCGGCCTGATCATGGCTGTCGCGATCACGACAGGCGGCATCGAATCCTTCGCCGCGGTCTGGCTGATCGTGGTTCCGCTCGAAGCTGCGCTGTCGGCCTCGCGCCGCGTCGCGGCGTTTGCCTCGCTGCTTGCGCTGTCCTGCGCCGGAATGCTGATTCTGGTCAGCCAGCTCGGCTGGCTGCCGGTGGTTGAGCCGAGTGCCGCCGAGCGCGGCGTGCTGATGGCTTTCGGGGTCACGTCTGCCACTCTTTATGCCGCCGGCCTCGCCTTCGGCGCGGAATCGCTCGCGCGCACCAGCGTCGCGCTGTTGTCGCGCGAGGAGGAGCGTTACCACCTGCTGGCGCGCAACATGAGCGATGTCATCTCGCGGCATCAGCGCAACGGTGCGGTGCAATTCATCTCGCCGGCGGTGGAGGCCATGCTCGGAGCGCAGGTGGCGCAACTGCTCGGCCACGGCCTGTTCGACCGTGTCCATGTCGCCGATCGGCCGGCCTATCTCACGGCACTGTCCGACGCGGCGCGCGGCGAGGTGCGCAGCGTCGAGTTCAGGCTGCGGCGCGAGCCCGCCGCCGAGCGCGGCCAGGTCGATTTCATCTGGGTCGAGATGCGCTGCCGTCCGCTCGATCAGGACAGCGCGCGTGACGTCACGCGCGAAGCCGAAGTCGTCGCGGTGATGCGCGACGTCACCGACCGCAAGCTTTTCGAGCAGGCGCTGGACCAGGCGCGCAGCGCCGCCGAGGCGGCCGATGCCGCCAAGACGCGCTTCCTCGCCACCATGAGCCACGAGCTGCGCACGCCGCTCAACGCCATCATCGGCTTCTCCGAGATGATCGCGCAGGAGCAGGCCTTGATGCTGGGTGCTGCGCAGCGCAAGGAATACGCCCAGCTGATCAACGATTCCGGCCAGCACCTGCTGTCGGTCGTCAACGGCATCCTGGACATGTCGAAGATGGAATCGGGCAATTTCGAGATCGCGTCCGAGCCGTTCGCGCCGCGCGCTTCGCTATTGCATTGCTGCAATCTGCTGGCGCTGAAGGCGCGGGAGAACGGCATCGACCTGATCACCGACGCGCCGCAGGACCTGCCCGTCATGACCGGCGATCCCAGGGCCTTCAAGCAGATCGTGCTCAACCTCGTCGCCAACGCCATCAAGTTCACAGAGCGCGGCGGTCAGGTCTGCGTATCGGCCGCCGTGTCCGGTTCGCAGCTGACGCTGCGCATCAGCGACACCGGCGTCGGCATCGCGCCCGACGATCTCAAGCGCATCGGCGCGCCGTTCTTCCAGGCCGGCACGACCTATCAGCGCCGTCACGAGGGCACCGGCCTTGGACTTTCGATCGTGAAGAGTCTCGTGGCGTTGCATCTCGGCGAATTGACGGTACAAAGCAGGTTGGGCGAGGGCACGGCGGTCACCATCAAGCTGCCGCTCGTCTACACGCCGCCGCAAGCCAAGCCGGCCGAGCGCAAGATTGCGACGCTGACGCCTGTGCTGCGCCAGGATCTTCAAGACCAGGATCTTCAAGACCACGCTCACGACCAGTCTCAGGACCAACCCGCTCTGGTGAAGAAAAGTGCCTAAGAAGTCTGCCAAGGACGAAGCCGCTCCGCGCCGCCGTGGTGCCAAAGCTGCGGTTGTCGACGTCGAGACCGAGCGCAACCTCGTGATGCGCGTGCTGCTGCACAGCCCCAAGGACACGCTGGCCGGCCTCGTCGCCGTCGCCGCGATCGCCGCGATCGTTGCCAATGCGCTGTTCCTCCAGACCGGCCGGCATCCCGCGCCGATGTTCGGCACGGTGATCAATCTTCCCGCGCCGTCGTCCGTGCCGCTGTCGAATCCCATGCCGCGTCCGCGCCCCGTCGGCGCCGATACCTCGCCGCTCGAGCCGCGCGCGACCGAGTTCCGTGTCGAGCCTAAGCCTGCCGAGCCCAAGCCCGCCGAGCGTGCTGCCGAAAAGCCGGTCGAGGCGACCGCCTCGACCCGCTCGAACGATCCGATGACCAATCTGGTCAAGGCGACCACCTCGACGCCGCCCGCGGCCCTGCGTCCGCCGGCGCCGATCCCGGCGCAAAGCCCGGCCGCACGCCGCATTGCCGGCGTGCAGCGCGCGCTGTCCGAATACGGCTACGGCAATCTGAAGATCACGGGCACCATGAGCGGCGAGACCCAGGCCGCGATCCAGAAGTTCGAGCGCGAGCACAAGATGCAGGTCACCGGCCAGGTCTCGGACCGGCTGCTGCGCGAGCTCGCCGCTGCGATCGGCCGCCCGGTCGAATAGCCGCACGTCGAGTGTCGTTGACGCAGGTCAATTGCCGGCGCCGGCACGATGGACCGGATCCGATACGATTGCGATTTGAGTGGGATCAATGACGGCCGGCGGCCGCAGGAACAAGATGGCTCATCTCATCAAGGAAGAGAGGTCGTCATGTTCAAGGTCTCGATTCTCGTCTGGATCATGCTCGGCACGACGCTGGCGGGCATCAGCCTCATCGTGGTGCTGATGGTCCCGAGTTTTGCCGCCGACGCCATCAGGAACATCCCCTATGCCGTGGCGGTAGGATTTGCACTCGCTATGCCGCTGTCATACTTCATCGCAACGCAGATTCGCGGTGGTCAGGACGGCACGCGCAAGGCGTGAGACGTAAAGCTGGCGTGAGGCCTCGCACTGGCCTATCGTCGAATTCATGCGTTTGAAATCCAATATTTGGGTGGCGGCTTACTTGCGCCGGTGCCAGACCGAGGGCGTGTTCGGCGCCGTGCGGCGTCGCGGTGCCGAGGAGGCGGGCGCGGTGTTCGTGAAGGTGTCGCTGCTCGACGGCCATGCGATGCTGTATGCGCCGGCGCCGCAGACCGTCTATGACGATGGCCGGCCGGTCGATCGCTTCTTCGTCCCTGTCGCGCCGCAGCCTCTGCCGGATCACACGATCGAGGAGCGGCTGATCAAGGAAATCCGCTTCGATCCGGATGCGTGGATCGTCGAGACCGAGGATCGCGCGGGCCGGCATTTTCTGGAATTGGCCAAGGCGTAGCCTCAACCGTCATTGCTCGCAATGACGGGGTTGGAGTTCGTTGCGTGCCTCACCGCTGCCGCTCGCTGAGGCGGCGTAAGCAAATCAGCGATCCGACGGATTAGTCCCCGTCCGCACCGCCGGGCTCGAGCCGGGCTGCACGCCCGGCCGCGTCTGGCTCGCGCCGGCGCGTGCGCGCTGGCGCTCCCCGTCATGCAGCGAGGACTGATACTTCGCGCGGGTGACCGCGAGCGTCGAGCCGCGCCAGGCCGCCAGCATCACCAGCGCCGATCGCTCGGCGAGACGGTCATAGAGCCGCGACAGGCGGTACACGGCGTTCACGGACGTTCCGATCTCCGGCTTGAAGAACAAGAGAATGCGCTGGAACACCGGGCTCGGCATGTCGAGCGCGCGTGCGGCAACGGCAAGCGCCTCGCCGCCGGCATCGTCGACGATCTGGGCTGCGACGCGCGAGGGCAGGATCAGGCTGTCGCCGAGCTCGAAGGTGAAGCTTTCGATATCGCCCGCGATCGCCGCCATCTCCAGGATCTGGATCGCGCGCTTGGCGCGCGCGGTCGGAATACGGGGGGCGGCTTTCAGCGGGGTCTGCGCCAGATTGTGCAGGATCAGCGCGCGCTCGGAGGCGCCGGCGCGGAAGAACATGTCGTGGATCTCGGCCGCCTCTTTCGGCTGCATCGCCAAGTTGGCGGCCATGCGTTGCTCGGCCTCGGTCGGCACGCGCGCCGGAGCAGACGCGCGCGGCGGGGCGGGGATCTCCCGGGCCAGTGGAACCCTGCGGCCTTCCTGGGTGGCGACCAGGCCGAGCTTCTGCAGGATCGGGACGGGCGTCTGCGGATAGACCGCGAGGCGGGCCTTGACGGCCGCGCGCGTCGCATCGTCGACCTGGTCGATCAGCCGCGTGGCGAGCTCGACGAATTGCCGCTGCTCGTCGTCGCTGTGGGTGCTCGTCTGGACATAGAGGTCGGTCAGCACGCGCAGCAGCGTCGGACGGACATCGACACCTTCGCGACGGGACAGGGTCATCAGCCCGTCGAATCCGGGAAACAGCGACTTGGTCATGGAGGCGTACGCAACTCGGGAAAGATACTTGGGGGCGAGCCTAGCGCAGCTTCGTTTAAAGCCTCGTTAAGGAAAACGAGGCGTGAAGCCGGCCCTGCAATTTGAGGCGTTGTCGTGCCGCAACGGGACGGCGCGGCGCGGTCCGTGCGGTTACGGTTGAAGCGGCCTGTTTACACCCCGTTAACCATGAGCTGATCTTAATGAATGCATGTTGCTGGGGCGCGTTCGGTCGCGCGGCAATTGAAGAGAGCTGACATGGGGACCATCATCGAATTTCCGGCCGGTCGCCGGGTGGGCTCGTCCGGGGATGTCGCTCCGCGCGCGGACATGGGAACGGTTCTGATCCTTCCCGTGATTCGAATCGAGCGCGAGGCGGACGAAACCAGCGGCGATCGCGGGCCGGAGCAGGGCACAGCGCCGGGGCGCCGTCGTCGCCGCCGCTGACATCCGGCTTCATGCAATGCCGGACGTCATCCGCCAGATCCGGCCTGTCCTATCGGCCGTCCTGCTCACGCTGCTGGGCGCCTTGCTCGCGGCGTGTAGCGGCGGCGACTTCGGCCGCACCCGCGAGAGCATGCGCAGCGACGACATGCATCGCTGGCTCGGTGCGGAGGTCACCTCCAGCGTCGGCCTGAGACCATCGCAATTCCAGCTCACCGACGAAGAGCGCCAGCTCCGCGATCTCGCCTATCCCATGATCGAGCCGCCGCTGTCGCGCCCCGCATGGAAGAGCGTGTTCGGCGACTACAAGGCGCTGCCCTCGCCGTGGCGTCAGAAGGTCGTGTTCGACCGCACCATGTACGGGCGCACGCTGATCGACGAGCCGCACCGCTCGCATTCCTCGCGCTATGCGCAGCTGATCGAGGACGTGCGCAACGACATCACCCGATTCGAGCCGTTCTTCGCATCCGCGATCCGCGTCATCGATCTCGACAGGAAGCGCGATGCCAGCATGGCGCGCGTCTCCGCGCTGTCGCCTAGGGAGAGGGACGACGCGGTCGCGCGCATGCAGGAGAACTCGCTGATCATCCAGTGGGTGCAGCAATGCCTGGAGCAGCGAATCTCGTCCTACCGCTGGGCGCTGGAGCGCCTGGTGATCCAGGCCCCCGACGGCATGGCCGCCGATGCCGACCGCCTGATCGGCGAGCTCGCCGCCCAGACCGCCAATCCGCCGGTTCAGGGGCAACCGCCCTATGGTCGCGCGGTGGTCTCGAAGGGCTAAGCACGCGTCCTCAGCCCTTTGAGCGCGGCCGCCCCGCGGCCGATCGGCCCGATTCCCCGGGCCGCCTGACCGGTTCCACAGGAGTGCGCCGCCTGTCGCCGCCCACCAGTTGAGGTCCTCCGGGAACCGCATTGATTGCCCTTGTCCTTCCGCGCAGGCCGGATAGGATCACCACGTTTCTTTCGAATTCATTTTGTCCAAAGGTCCTTCGAGATGAGCTTAGACGCCGCGCGTCTGCGCAAGTGCCGTCGGGACATTTCCTCGCGCCGCCTGTTGGCAGTTGCCATTCTGCTCGGATCGACCGGCTCCGCAGTCGCGCTGACCAAGGATGCGGCGCTCGATAATTGCCGGATGAGGGTCGGCAAGCCGATCGTGCAGGCCTGCATGCGCGCCGGCGGCGGACCTGCCGGAGGCGCAAATCTCGAAGCCTGCCGGGCAAAAGCAACGCCGCAGGTCAGGGCCTGTGTCATGGCGGCGCTCAATGCCGCCAATGGCCGCGCCAATGTCGCCGTCGAGCTTCCCAAGGAAACGGCGCCCAAGCTCGATGCAGGCACGGCACTGCCGAAGGATTTCGTCGCCCCGCCGCGCAGCATCTCCGACATCACGGCGATCCTCGACGGCGACAAGCCCAACGAGAAGATGATCGCGGAATTGAAGTCGGAGGCCGACGCCGTGCCCACGGGCAAGGAGTCCCGCCAGGACCTCGCGCAGCTCTATTTCGATCGCGCCAATGCACGCGCGCAGCTCGGCCGGCTCGCCGAAGCGATGGCTGACGCCGACAAGGCCGTGGAGGTCGGGCGCGGCGCAGTCGGCCCGAATTTGCTGGGGCGCATGTTGCAGCTCCAATCCCTGCAACACTCGCTCGCGGGCGATCCGAAGCGCGCGCTCGAGATCATGCAGAGACTTTTGCGCGAATCGGCCAGCATGCCGGGCGCCAAGGGATTTCAGTTCGTGACAAACCGCGGGATCGCGGTCGTTCTCATCCAGATGGGCGACCTCGCACAGGCCGAAGCCTATCTCCGCCGCACCCAGACCGCGATCCAGGAGGCCCGCACCAGCGGCCATCCCAATTGGCGTGCGGCCTATGCGAAGTTCGGCCAGAGCTGGGAAGGCGAGCTGGAGCTCACTCGCGCCGCGATCTTCGAGGCGCGCGGACAGTTCGCAGACGCCGAGGCCGCCTATCGCACCGCCGAGCTGCGCAAGCGCGCAAGCACGAAGGCCATCATGGCGTCGGACAGTGCGCCGGCCGAGACCCTTCTGCTGCAGGCGATCGATGGCACCGTGTTGAGCCAGGCGCGCATGAAGGCGAAGCAGGGCAAGCTGGCCGAGGCCGAGGTGGATGCGCGCCGCGCGCTGCTGTCGCGCCTGAAGGATACCGGCAAGTACAATCCGGTCACGCCGCGCTTCGTCATGGGGCTGGCGGGCATTTTGGTCGACCAGGGCCGCTACGAAGAGGCCGAGAAGCTCGGCCGTGTCGC
The DNA here is from genome assembly GCF_020193585.1 of Bradyrhizobium sp. IC3195. Lineage (NCBI taxonomy): Bacteria > Pseudomonadati > Pseudomonadota > Alphaproteobacteria > Hyphomicrobiales > Nitrobacteraceae > Bradyrhizobium > Bradyrhizobium sp. IC3195. Next base: position 32,975 of record NZ_JADYVG010000005.1, read on the forward strand.
CCTCGACATCAACAAGACGGTGGGTGTGCCCGAGGATTCGCAGGCGACGGTGCAGCTGCTGTCGCAGCTTGCGGGCATCCTGACGCTTCGCCGCCAGAACGCCGAAGCGGGCGAAATGTTTGCGAGGATAGAAAAGGCCGTCGCCGGCTGGGACCCGCAGCGCCGCCAGGTGTTCGAGCTCAATCCCTCTCGCATCCTGTCCCTCTATGATTCCGGACAGCTGGACGCCGGCATTGCCGCCGCGGAGCAGCTCGTGAAGAGGCAGATCGCACGGGTGGGGGAGAATCATTTCGACGCCGCCTCGGCACGCGGCACGCTGGCGGTCGGATTGATGCGCGCCCGCCGCGATGCCGATGCAATCCGCGAGTTTAGGGCCGCCATTCCGGTGATGATGGCGAGCGCCAACGATAACGCCGACGACGAGAACACGACGGTGGTGGCCGCGCGCAGCCAACGGCTGCAGACCATCGTCGAGAGCTATCTGCTGCTGCTCGGCAGGGAAGGAGGCGGCACCAATGTCGGCGAAGAGACGTTCAGCCTGGCCGATGCCGTCCGCGGCCGCTCGGTGCAGCAGGCGCTGGCTGCCTCGAGTGCGCGTGCGGCGGCAAAGGATCCCGCGCTCGCCGAGCTCGTGCGGAAAGAGCAGGATCTGAGCAAGCAGGTCAACGCCCAGCTCGGTACGCTTAACAACGTGCTCGCGCTTCCCGCAGCGGAACGTGACGAGAAAGGCGTGCAGCAGATACAGGCCTCGATCGCAGCGTTGCGCGGCCAGCGCGACAAGGCGCGCCAGGAGATCAAGCAGAAATTCCCGATCTATGCCGATCTCGTCTCGCCCAGGCCGCCGAGCGTCGCCGAGATCCGCGCGACGCTGACCGACGGCGAGGCCATGCTGTCGTTCTATTTCGGCCAGAACGGCAGCTTCGTCTGGGCCGTGCCGAAGTCGGGGCCGGTGGCATTCGCCGCCGTCCAGGCCAGGATCGGCGACATCGAGAGCAAGATCCGCAAGCTGCGCGAGGCGCTCGAGCCGCAGGCGGCGATGATCTCGGACATTCCGCCCTTCGATCTCAAGCTCGGCCATGAGTTGTACGAGCTGCTGCTCAAGCCGGTCGAGAGCGGCTGGAAGCCGGCCAAGAACCTGATCGTTGTCACCAACGGTGCGCTGGGCCTGCTGCCGCTCGCCTTGTTGCCGACGGCACCGGCGGAGGTGGCCGTCGACGAAGACCCGCTCTTCGTCGGTTATCGCAACGTGCCGTGGCTGGCGCGAACCCATGCCGTGTCGACGGTGCCGTCGGCGGCGGCTCTGCGCACGCTGCGGCAGTTGCCGCCCGGCAAGCCCGGCCGCGGCGACCTCGTCGCGTTCGGCGATCCCTATTTCAACAGCGATCAGCACGCCGAGGCGGAAGGCACGGGTGAGAAGATTCAGCTGGCCGATGCCGGCGGCAACATCACGCGCGGCGGGCCGCTGAAGCGGCGCAACAGTCCCAAGCTCGACGGCGTCGATAGCGCCGAACTCGGTCTGTTGCCCCGTTTGCCCGACACCGCGGACGAGTTGAAGTCGATCGCGCTGGCCTTGCAGGCGGATCCCTCGAAGGTGCTGTTCCTCGGCAAGAGCGCGACCGAGAGCGCGGTGAAGACGATGAATCTCTCCGGCTTCAGGATCCTGGCCTTTGCGACCCACGGTCTAGTCCCGGGCGAACTCAACGGGCTGACGCAGCCGGCGCTCGCTCTGTCGTCGCCGGTGGTGACGGGCGAGGGCGGCGACGGACTGCTGACGATGGAAGAGATTCTCGGTCTCAAGCTCGATGCGGACTGGGTCGTCCTGTCGGCCTGCAATACCGGCGCCGGCGCAGGCGCAGGGGCCGAGGCGGCCTCCGGGCTGGGCCGCGCGTTCTTCTACGCCGGCACGCGCGCCCTGCTGGTGACGAACTGGTCGGTGCACTCCCAGTCGGCGCGGCAATTGGTGACGGACCTGTTCAAGCGACAGGCCGACGATCCCAAGCTGTCGCGCAGCGAAGCGCTGCGCCAGGCGACGATGGCTCTTGTCGATGGTCCCGGCTATCTCAACAGCGAGGGCAAGACCGAGTTTGCCTATGCGCATCCGCTGTTCTGGGCGCCTTACACGATCATCGGCGATGGCGGCTTGCGTTGACGAATGGGAAAGGGGGCAAGGAAAATGAAGCGGAATGCTCTACTGGCTCTGGTGGTTGCAGGTCTGTTGGCCGCGGGATCCTCGCGCGCCGCGCCATTGATCACGGAAGAGGAGGCCAAGCTGCCGCCTCCCAAGGGCGCGGTCGCCGTCGATCAGCGCGGCATCATGCGCGGCCCGAAGATCGAGTTCGTCTCGCCGGGCGCTCCCGCGAATTCTCCTCTGCGGCTGGTGTTGAAATTCCAGTCCTATGGCGGGGCCAAGATCGATCCGGAATCGGTCAAGGTGATCTTCCTCCGAACGCCGAACGTCGACCTGACGCCTCGGGTCAGGCCCTTCGTGCAGCCAGATGGCATCAACATGCAGGATGCGGAGTTGCCGCCGGGCGAGTACACGATGCGTGTCGACATCAAGGACAGCGATGGCCGGCCGGGCACGACCGTCTTCACCCTGAAGGTTGCGCCCAAGTGAGCTCGCAGGTGAACTCGCAAGTGGCGTGCCTCTACTGCCGGTCGGAAAATGCCGAGGGTGCGCTGGTCTGCGCCTCGTGCGGGCGCGACATCGCCGTTCCCGCCACGTTGCTTGCCGAGCGCGACGATCTCTTGCGCAAGCGCGAGGATCTGCGCGATGAACTGAAGCGGGCCAGAGGCGAGATCGAAGCCATTATGAGGCGAGGGAAGTCGCGCTAGCGATGGAATGTCCGTTCTGCGCCGAGACGATCAAGGACGAAGCCATCGCGTGCAAGCATTGTTCGCGCGACTTGCGCGTCGTGCGACCGACGCTCCTCGAGATCGACGAGATCGTTGCCGAGCTGGACAAGCTCAGGCGGGATCTCGATCGTGTCAACGTCCGTCTCGAGCGCTACAACAATCCGCTGCGCTATTACGGAACGCATGCGGTGCTCTATGTGGTCATTCCAGCCCTGCTGCTGGTGATCGCGCACGTGCTCGTGACCATCACCTTCAACGTGTCCCCGATCCCGCTCCGGATTGCATCGATCGCCATACCGCTGCTGTTCGGCTTCGTGGCTTATCCGTTGCACCGGGTATCCGCCCTGACGGCGTTCGTGCTGGCGTTCCTGGCAGCGGCCGTCAGCGTCCTGTCAATGCTGACGGTTACGGGGATCCATGACCATGTTCCGATCCTTCCGACGATCTGGATCGAATGGCGTGAAGTGTTCGAATATGGCGCGAGCATCCTGCTCGCCTTCGTCTCCGGCAACATTCTCAGCGTCGTGATCTTCCAGATCCTGCCGCGTGTGCTGACGCAGGGAGGCAAGCCGAACGCTTTCGCATTCAGGGTGGCGCGGCTGCTCGGGCAGCACGTCGGCGAGGAACAGCTGCGCCGTCGTGCCCGCTTGATTCAGGATCTCATGCAGACCGTCGGGCCGCTCGCGGGCGTTGCTGCGACCGGTATCGGCTCGATCTATGCGGGGTTGAAGGGCTTGCTGGGCTAGCTCGACTGCATCTGTCTCACGGCGCGCCTTCAGGCCTAGCGCGCTTCCACCACCTCGCCGTCCTCTTTCACGAACCGGCCAACCGGATTGTCCAGGAGATCGACCACGGCTTCCGACGGCCGGCACAAGCGCGTGCCCTTTGGCGTCACCACGATCGGCCGGTTGATGAGGATAGGGTGGGCGATCATGACATCGAGGAGCTGCTCATCGCTCCATTTGGGGTCGTCCAGGCCGAGCTCCTTGTAAGGCGTTCCCTTCTCGCGCAGCAGCGCGCGGCCCGGAATGCCCATGCTCGCGATCAGTTCCTTGAGCTTGTCCCGCGAGGGTGGAGTCTTCAGATATTCGATGACATCAGGCTCAACGCCGCTCTGCCGGATCATCGCCAGCGTGTTGCGCGAGGTGCCACAGGCGGGATTGTGATAGATCGTGACGGTCATCGAACTGTCTCCGTGATTGCGACCGAGGCGGACGCGCGTGAGCGGCCGAGCAACCAGTTCATCAGCAGCATGCCCGCGAAGGCGCCGCAGAGTTCCGCGAGGATGAATCCGGGCAGGTCAGCGGGGCGAATGCCGGCGAACGTGTTCGTCAGCGACCTTGCGATGGCCACCGCAGGGTTGGCAAACGACGTGGAAGCCGTGAACCAATAGGCGGCCGTGATGTAAAGGCCGACCAGCCAGGGGATGGCCGTCCGCTGAAACCGGATGCCGGCCAGGATCGTCGCGACCAGCCCGAACGCAGCGACCGCTTCGGCGAACCATTGCGGCCCTCCGGTTCGGACCTTGGTCGAGAGGTCGAGCAGCGGCAGGCCGAACATCAGATGCGCCGCCAGCGTTCCCGCGATGCCGCCAGCGATCTGCGCGATTACGTAAAGCGCGGCCTCGTTGACCGGCAGCTCGCGCTTGCCGGTGAAGACGAGCGTCACTGCGGGATTGAAGTGGGCGCCGGAGATCGGACCGAGCACCGTGATCAGGACAACCAGGATGGCCCCGGTCGGCAAGGTGTTGCAGAGCAGCGCAAGGGCGACGTCCTTGGTCAGCGTTTCCGCCATGATGCCGGAGCCGACCACGGTGGCGACGAGAATACCCGTGCCGAGCGCTTCAGCCGCGAGGCGCCGCGGGAGATCGAAACTGTCCATCAGCCGGCCTTCGGCGCCAAATCGGTTGCACCTTCGGAGCGGCCGATTTCGCGCAGCTTGATGCCGAGCGAAAGCTTGTCGATGCTCCTCAGCGGGAGGTTCACGAATGTAGCGATGCGGTTTCTCAGATAGCGAAACGCGGTGACGAATGCCGCCTGTTTCTCCAGTTCTGAACCCTCTGCCGCGGCAGGATCCTCGATGCCCCAATGTGCCGTCATCGGCTGGCCCGGCCAGATCGGACAGGACTCGCCCGCTGCGTTGTCGCAGACGGTGAAGACGAAATCCATCACCGGTGCATCCGGAGCGGCAAACTCCAGCCAGCTTTTCGAGCGCATTCCGTCGGTGGGATAGCCCGTCTGTTCCAGCGTGCGCAACGCCAGCGGATGAACTGCGCCTTTCGGGGCGCTGCCGGCGGAGAAGGACTGAAAGCGGCCGCCGCCGTCCTTGCGCAGGATCGACTCAGCCAAGATCGATCGCGCCGAGTTGCCGGTGCATAGGAACAAGACGTTAAACCTGTGATCAGACACGGCTTCGCTCCTTTCGTTTTGGCGAGCAGCACGATTGCAAGGTCTCGACGACGGGCTCGCAAACCTCCGGCCGTCCGCCGCAGCAATCGCGCAGCAGGAAGAGCGCGACGTCGCGGAATTCGCCGAGATTGGCGCGGTAGACGATCGAGCGACTGTGCCGCTCGGAGGACACGAGGCGGGCGCGGCTCAGAATCGACAGATGCGCCGACAGCGTGTTTTGCGGGACTTCCAACAGGCGGGCGAGATCGCCGGCCGCAAGACCGTCAGGCTCGTGCCTGACCAGCGTCCGGAACGCCTCCAGACGGGTCGGTTGAGACAGCGCGGCGAGCGCCAGGACGGCTTGCTCTGTTTCCATATATCCAGATTTATGGAATTATAGGGGGCAAGTCAATCTGGAAACCTCCGGTCCATGGAGTGAGCGGTAATTTCCAATATTCTAGAAATATGGTTTGACGATTGATGCGCACGGGCGCATCATGTCGCGCATGAAGATCGACGACGCAGCAGCACGCCTGGAAGCCTTGGGGAATCGGACCCGCCTGCAGATTTATCGCGCGCTGGTCCGGGCCGGGCACGCGGGCATGCCGGTCGGCCGCTTGCAGGACAAGCTGAAGATCCCGGCCTCGACGTTGTCGCACCACATCAAGACGCTGGTCTCGGTCGGATTGGTCAGTCAGATCAGGGAATCGACCACCCTGATCTGCCGCGCCAATTTCGACGCCATGCGCGGGCTGGTCGATTTCCTGGCCGCGGAGTGCTGTGCGGAAGAAGCGGGATGCAAGGCTGCGCAGACCGCAGCCTGACTCATTTGATCAGTTATTCCATAATTCTAGAAGGATGGAGAGTTCGGAATGGACAAGACTGTAGCCATCATCGGGGCGGGGCCGGTCGGCCTCGCGGCCGCCGCTCATGTGCTCGAACGCGGCATGTCCCCTGTCGTGCTCGAAGCCGGACCCGAGGCCGGGCATGCGGTGCGGCAATGGCAGCACGTCCAGCTCTTCTCGCCGTGGGAATACAACGTCGACAAGGCCGCGGCGCGCCTGCTTGCGCCGACGGGATGGAATTCGCCGGATCCAAGCTCCTATCCGACCGGCGGCGAACTGATCGAGCGCTATCTTGCGCCGCTGGCAACGCGAACGCCGCTGCGCGAGACGATCCGGACCTCGAGCCGCGTCACGGCGATCAGCCGCGCCGGCTTCGACAAGGCGAAGACGAAGGGGCGGGACCAGGCGCCGTTCGAAATCCGTTACCAGAACGGCAAAGGCGACGAAGTGCTGCGCGCCGATGCCGTCATCGACGTCTCCGGCACGTGGTTCTCGCCCAATCCCGCCGGCAGCAACGGTCTGCCGGCGCTCGGCGAACGCGAATGCGCCGGTCGCATCGCCTATGGCATGCCGGCGGTGCGCGGCTCCGCTCGCAGCAGATACGCCGGCAAGTCCGTAGCCGTGCTCGGTGCCGGCCATTCCGCGCTAGGCACGCTGATCGATCTCGCGCGGCTCGCCGAGGAGGCGCCCGGCACCAGGCCCGTTTGGCTGCTGCGCGGCGACGATCCGGCAAAGGCCTTTGGCGGCGGCCGCAACGACAAGCTTGCCGCGCGCGGCGAGCTGGGCGCAGCCTTCGCCGCGCTCGTGACTGCCGGAAAGATCGCGGTCGAGACCGGCTTCGCTGTCACTCGCATTTCGGAGCTCGAGGGCCGCCTCAGGATTTCGACAGGCGCCGGCGCGGCTGCGCGGAGTGTCGTTGCCGATGAGCTGGTGGTGTCGACCGGCTTCCGGCCCGATCTCTCGTTTCTGTCCGAGCTGCGGCTGCGGCTCGATCCGGCGATCGAGGCGCCCCTCGCGCTCGCGCCGCTCATCGACCCCAACGAGCATAGCTGCGGAACGGTGCGGCCTCACGGCGCGCGCGAGCTGGCGCATGATGAGCCGGGCTTTTATCTCGCCGGCATGAAATCCTACGGACGTGCGCCGACCTTCCTGATGATGACGGGATACGAGCAGGTCCGATCGATCGCCGCCGACATCGCCGGCGACAAGAAGGCCGCGGCACGGGTCGAGCTCGTGCTGCCGGAGACCGGCGTCTGCACCCGCGGCAGCGTGGCGTCCGCCGCCGCGGCGGGATGCTGCGGCGGTCCGGCCAAGGCCGAACCTTCGGCCTGCTGTGCCGCCGATGAATCCGTCAAGAAGGCGGGCGGTGCGGGGTGCGGCTGCTCATGAGTCGAGGCACTGCAGGCCCGCTCACCGTCGTCATCGCCCTCGGCACCGCGCAGACCATCGCGTGGGCGTCGAGCTACTATCTTCCTGCCATCCTGGCCGCGCCGATCGCGGGCGATCTCGGTCTTGCGCCGACTTACGTGTTCGGCGCGTTGTCGGGAGCGCTCGTCATCTCCGGCCTGCTTGGTCCGAGGGTTGGGCATGCCATCGATACGTTCGGTGGGCGCAGCATGCTTGCCGTCTCGAACCTCGTTTTCGCGGGTGGCTTGCTGCTGCTGTCCGTGGCCTATGGCGTAGCGGTGCTGATCGCAGCCTGGATCCTGCTCGGCATCGGCATGGGCATGGGCCTCTATGAAGCCGCGTTCGCGACGCTTGCGCGCATTTACGGCGCCAATGCGCGACGAACGATCACCGGCATCACCCTGATCGCCGGTTTCGCCAGCACGCTCGGCTGGCCGCTCACGACTTGGCTCGCCACGGAGTACGGCTGGCGCGCGGCCTGCCAGCTTTGGGCGGTGATCCACATCAGCCTTGCCTTGCCGCTCAACCTTGCGCTGCCCGGTGCCGCTCCGTTGCATCAGGAGGCTGGACCGAGCACGGGCGCAAGCCAGCAATCCGGCGGTCAGAGCGAAACCTTCGCAATGATATTGCTGGCGTACATGTTTGCGGCCGCGAGTTTCGTCAGCTCTGGAGTCTCGGCCATCCTGCCCACCATGCTGGTTGCGTTCGGTGCCACGCCAGCACAGGCGTTGCTGGCGGGAGCACTGGTCGGACCGGCGCAGGTCGGCGCCCGCCTTCTGGAAGCAGGATGGCTTGGCCGGTTTCATCCGCTGCTGTCGGCGCGGCTCGCCATGCTCATGAATCCGATCGGGGTGCTTGCGCTGGTCGCGGGCGGTCCTTTGCTCGCACCGCTCTTCACGGTGCTGTATGGCGCGGGCAACGGCATCATCACCATTGCCCGTGGTACGCTGCCGTTGGCGCTGTTTGGGCCGGTCGGGTTCGGTAGACGGGTCGGGATGATTTCGCTGCCTTCCAGGGCAACGGGCGCCTTCGCGCCGCTTGCGCTGGGACTGATGGTGGAGCATCTCGGCAGCAGCGCGCTCTGGATCGGCGCGCTGGCCTCGGTCTCTGCATTCTTCGCGCTTCTGCTGCTCCGTGGGGATCACACGACATGAGTCGCTGTCCGATGGGAGGGGAACATTCGTAGCTTGCGCGGCTGGCCGCTGATTGCGGTGATGTGTATCGGCCAGCTCGGCAATCTGCTGCCGCACGTGACGTTGTCCGCGAATTTGGCCCAGCATCTGATGCCGGTGTGGGGATTGTCCGCCGCCGAAGGCGGGACGATGGCGAGCGGCTACGCGTTTGGCTACATGCTGGCGGTGCCCGTGCTGACGACACTGACCGATCGCATCGACGCACGGCTCGTGCTCCTCGGCGGCTCTGTCGTCAGCGGACTTGCGACCGTCGCGTTTGGCATCTTCGCGCAAGGCTTCTGGTCGGGGACCATCATCTGGTCGCTCGCCGGCCTTGGTTTTGCCGGTGCCTACATGCCGGGGCTCAAGGCACTGACGGACCGGCTGCCCGCCGGCGACACCTCGCGGGCGGTCACGCTCTACACGTCGAGCTTCTCGGTGGGCGTCGGCCTGTCGTTCCTGATCGCCCAAGTCCTCGCCGACGGCTGGGGATGGCGGACCGCGTTCTACGTGACCGGCATCGGTCCCATCGCGATGGTGGTCACGTGTCTCTTGATCGAGAGCCGCAGTCCCGCTCCAAGATCAGGACGCCTTTTGAACTTTGCGCCCGTCTTCGCCAACCGGGAGGCGCTCGGTTACATCTTCGGCTACGGCGCGCACTGCTTCGAGCTCTACGGCATTCGCACCTGGCTGGTCGGGTTCTGGACCTACGTCGTCGCGCATCAGGGTGCGCCCTCATGGCTGAGCCCGGTCCTGATGAGCTTCTGCTTTGCAGTGATCTCCATGCCGGCCAGCATCCTCGGCAACGAGGCCGCACTGAAATTCGGGCGACATCGGGCGATCACGGTGGTGATGATCGCCTCGGCTTGCGTTGCCCTCATCATCGGCTTGAATGCGACGGCTCCGGCATGGGTGCTGGCGCTGCTGCTGATGATCTATGGCCTGACAGTGCCAGCGGATTCCGGTGCATTGACAGCCGGGATGTCGGCCGCGGCTGTCTCGGAGCATCGCGGGGCGACTCTCGCCCTGCATTCGACCGTCGGGTTCGGCCTATCGGCGATCGGAGCCTGGGGAACCGGGGTTGCCCTCGATGCCGCTGGCGGCCCCCAGAGTGCAGAGGGCTGGTTGCTGGTCATCGTGCTCGCGGCCGGGATCGCGCTCGGCCCGCTCGCCTTGCTATGGTCGCGGACGGCTCGGTCCGACGAGCTGGTATCGAAGTCGCAATAGGCGAGGCAGGATGCGGGCGATCGGCCTAACAGGCCTCGGAGCCTTGGTCACGAATGCTTGACTTTGATCAAAGAATGCTTTCGGCCGCAGACTATGCTACTGAGGCTGCGTTGCGGTTCCAAAAGGTTAAAAGCACGTTTCATGCGGATCGTTCGGACCATCCTGGCATTCGCCATCGCCATCTCCCTGGCGATGCTGCCGGCTGGCGCGTCCGCTTCCGGCGTCGCGATGTCGTCGGGTGACATGAAGGCGGCCATGCAGGTCGGCGGCGACGACGATATGTCGGTGCACGATTGTTGTCCCGACATGAAGGGAACGGGCTCCGACACCGGCTACCAATGCGGGATGGGCTTCTGCTGTGTCGGCGGCACCGTCGCACTGGCAGACATTCGTCCCCTGGCGTTCGAATTCCTTGCCGTCGCGGCAGCGGAAACCGCTATTCCTGCCGATCAGGTCGTCGACTCGCGCGGCGGCAGTCCTCCCTTCCGGCCTCCTCGAATCTGATCTCTCAAGACGCGCGCGGGCACGCCCCGCGCGGCGATGACTGATGTGCGCATTCATGCGTCGCGGTCGAGATCAATTCATGAGGACAGGACAATGCTTTCCAAGTTCAGCACCGCGGCTGTTGCCGCCACCCTTTCGCTCGCCGCTTCAGTCGCCTTGGCGGGTGCCGGCGATTACGCTTTCGAGCCGGTCAATCCCGAGATGAAGAAGGGCGACGACGTCACGCTCGCCGTTCGCCTGACCAACAAGCAGACCGGCAAGCCGGTGCTTGATGCCGTCATCTTCAAGACGCGCGTCGACATGGCTCCGGACGGCATGGCCGAGATGGAATCGGCGGTCGCGCCACTGCCCTCCAAGGAGCCGGGCGTCTACGCCTTCAGGACGGACCTGCCGATGGCCGGCCGCTATCAGGTCACGCTCTCGGCGAAGGTGCAGGGCGAGCCTGAGACGGTCACCGGCAAGGTCATCGTCAAGGCGACCAAGTGAGCTTTCTGGCGCCGTCGGACGGCGCCCGAACTTCTCTTTCCCATTCACATGGACGCGCGCTCCGAGCGCGCGAAACAACCATGAAGACGTTGCGTCTCTTGACGACTCTCGCGCTCGGCAGTGGTCTCGCCCTTGGCGCGTACTGGTTCTCGAACGAGGGGCGCTGGTCGGTCCATGCCGAGGTGACCCCGGCTGCGGCGCCAGCGGACCGGACTCCGCTCTACTATCGCGATCCGAGCGGCGCGCCGCTTTGGTCCGCCGGGCCAAAGAAGGACGACCGCGGGCGGGACTATCTGCCGGTCTACGATGACGACAAGGCCGCCCAGGCAGAGCCGAAGCCACCGCAGGCGGCTTCATCGCGAAAAATCCTCTACTACCGCAATCCGATGGGGTTGCCCGACACCTCGCCGGTGCCGAAGAAGGACCCGATGGGGATGAACTATATCCCCGTCTACGAAGGCGACGACGCCGATGACGGCACGGTGAAACTGTCGCCCGGCAAGATCCAGCGCAGCGGCGTGAAGTCCGAGCCGGTGGCGCGGCGATCGGTCCAGGTCCTGGTCAAGGCGCCCGGTACGATCCAATTGGACGAGCGCCGCGTCTCGGTGATCGCGATGCGGGCCGAGAGCTTCGTGCAGAAGATCGCGGACGTCACCACCGGCTCCCGCGTCAAGGCGGGCCAGCCGCTGATGGAGATCTACAGCTCGGCGGTCGCCTCCGCGGCGGCCGACTATCTTGCGACCATCACCTCCAAGACCGTCGGCGGGGTCGAGATCTACGGCCGCGGCTCGCGGCAACGGCTGATCAATCTCGACGTCCCCGAGCGGGTGATCGCCGAGATGGAGAGAACGCGTGTCGCGCCCGTCACCATCCATTGGTCGGCGCCGCGCGACGGGATCGTGCTCGAGCGCAACGCGATCGAAGGCATGCGCGCCAATCCCGGCGACGTGCTGTTCCGCATCGCCGACACCTCGCTGGTCTGGGCGCTGGTCGACGTCGCCGAGCGCGATCTCGGCAACATCGCGGTCGGGCAGTCCGTCGCGGTGCGCGCGCGCAGCTTCCCCGGCCGAAGCTTCACCGGCAAGATCGCGGTGATCTATCCGCAGGTGAACCGCGAAACCCGGACGGTTCGCGTCCGCATCGAGCTCGCCAATCTAGATGCGATGCTGCTGCCGGACATGTATGTCGATGCCGACGTCGACACGGCCGATAGCGCGCTTGTCCTGGCGATCCAGGACAGCGCGGTGCTCGACACCGGCACGCGGCAGGCCGTCCTCGTCGACAAGGGGGACGGGCGCTTCGAGCCGCGGGAAGTGAAGCTCGGCCGGCGCGGCGGCGGCTTTATCGAGGTGCGCGACGGCCTTGCCGAAGGCGAAGCGGTGGTCACATCAGCCAACTTCCTGATCGATGCGGAAAGCAATTTGAAGGCCGCGCTCAAAGGCTTTGCCGAGGCTGCGCCTCAAGCCTCCGACGCCGGCCATGCGACGGGAGAGCACAAATGATCGCCCGCATCATCGCCTGGTCGGCGCGCAACCTGCTGCTGGTGCTGTTCGGCACCGGCTTTGCGGCGGCCGCCGGCTTCTACGCGCTGCTGCATCTGCCGCTGGATGCGATCCCCGACCTCTCGGACACCCAGGTCATCGTCTACACCGAATATCCCGGCCAGGCGCCGCAGGTGATCGAGGACCAGGTCACCTATCCCTTGACGACGGCGATGCTGACCGTGCCGAAATCGAAGGTGGTGCGCGGCTTCTCCTTCTTCGGCGTGTCGTTCGTCTACGTGATCTTCGAGGACGGCACCGACATCTATTGGGCGCGCTCGCGCGTGATGGAGTTCCTGAACGGCGCCACGTCTCGGCTTCCCGTCGGCGTCACCCCGACCATCGGGCCCGATGCGACCGGCGTCGGCTGGGTCTATCAATACGCCGTGATGTCGAAAGAATTGAACCTCGCCGACACGCGCACGATCCAGGACTGGAATCTGAAATTCGCGCTCGCCAAGGCCGAAGGCGTGGCCGAGGTCGCCAGCATCGGCGGCTTCGTCAAGCAGTACAACGTGGTGCTCGACCCGCAGCGCATGCGCGACCGCGGCATCAGCATGCAGAAGATCCGGGAGGCGATCCGTGCCAGCAATGCCGACGTCGGCGGCCGCACGGTCGAGCTGTCGGAGTTCGAATACGTCATTCGCGGCAAGGGCTACATCAAGAGCATCAACGATCTCGGCAACATCGTCCTGAAGACCAGCAACGGCACGCCGGTGCTGCTGCGGGACGTCGCCAATGTCGAGCTCGGACCCGACGAGCGGCGCGGCATTGCGGAGCTGAACGGCGAGGGCGAGGTCGCAAGCGGCATCGTGCTGCAGCGCTTCGGCGTCAACGCGCTCGACGTCATCGAAAACGTCAGGAAGCGTTTCAAGGAGATCGCGAGCAGCCTGCCGAAATCGGTCGAGATCGTCCCGGTCTACGACCGCTCGGGCCTGATCTATTCGGCGATCGACACGCTCAAGCACACGCTGTTCGAGGAGAGTATCGTCGTCGCGCTCGTCTGCATCGTGTTCCTGCTCCATGTCCGCAGCGCGCTGGTCGCGATCTTGATGCTGCCGGTCGGCGTGCTGATGGCGTTCGGCGCCATGAAGCTGCTGGGCCTGGGATCCAACATCATGAGCCTCGGCGGCATCGCGATCGCGATCGGCGCCATGGTGGATGCCGCGATCGTCATGATCGAGAACGCGCACAAGCACCTTGAGCGCGCCGAGCCCGGTCAGTCGCGCGTCCAGATCCTGATCGACGCGGCATCCGAGGTCGGGCCGGCACTGTTCTTCAGCCTGCTCATCATCACGGTCTCGTTCATGCCGATCTTCACGCTGGAATCGCAGGAGGGGCGGCTGTTCAGCCCGCTGGCGTTCACGAAGACCTTCGCGATGGCGGCCGCGGCCCTGTTGTCCGTCACGCTGGTGCCGGCGCTGATGGTGATCTTCGTCCGCGGCAGGATCGTGCCGGAGAGGAAAAACGTCATCAACCGCTTCCTGATCTTTATCTACCGCCCGGTCATTAAGGGCGTGCTGCGTGCCAAGACGCCGGTGATCCTGGCTTCGCTGGTCGTGCTCGCCGTTACGATCTGGCCGGCGCGGCAGCTCGGCACCGAGTTCATGCCGACGCTGAACGAGGGCACGCTGCTCTACATGCCGACGACGCTGCCCGGCATCTCCGTGACCAAGGCGGCCGAGCTGATGCAGACGCAGGACCGCATCATCAAGTCGTTCCCGGAGGTCGAATCGGTCTACGGCAAGGCGGGACGGGCGGCGACCGCGACCGATCCGGCCCCGACCGAGATGTTCGAGACGGTGGTCAGCCTGAAGCCAAAGGAGCTTTGGCGGGAAGGCGTCACCGTCGACAGCCTGATCGCGGAGATGGACAAGGCGCTGCAGTTTCCGGGCGTCTCCAACGCTTGGACCATGCCGATCAAGGCGCGCATCGACATGCTGTCCACCGGCATCCGCACCCCCGTCGGCGTCAAGGTGATGGGCACCGACCTCGTCGAGATCGACCGGCTGGCGAAGCAGGTCGAACGGGTGATCAAGACGGTGCCGGGCACCTCATCGGCCTATGCCGAGCGCGGCATCGGCGGCTACTATCTCGAGATCGTCCCGGATCGCGAGGCGCTCGCCCGCTATGGCATCCTGATCCAGGATGTTCAGGACACCATCGCGGCGGCGCTTGGCGGCCAGACCGTCACGACGACGGTGGAGGGGCGGCAGCGCTTCACGGTGAACATGCGCTATCCGCGCGACCTGCGCGACAATCCCAAGGCGATCGCCAGTGATATCCTGGTGCCGATGCCGGCGGGCGGCGCGGTGCCGCTCGGCGAGGTCGCGAAGGTCGAGCCGGCGCGCGGGCCGACCTCGATCCGGACCGAGAACGGCCAACTCGCGACCTACGTCTACGTCGACATCCGCGATCGCGACATCGGCAGCTACGTCGCCGATGCGCAACGCGCCGTGACTGACAGCATCCACTTCCCATCAGGATATTACGTGGTCTGGAGCGGTCAGTACGAATATCTCCAGCGCGCCGCGGCGCGCCTGAAGATCGTGGTGCCGGTGACGCTGACGATCATTTTCCTGCTGCTGTACCTGAATTTCAGGGCCATGACCGAAACCCTGATCGTGATGCTGTCGCTGCCCTTCGCGCTGGTCGGCGGCATCTGGATGATGTGGTGGCTCGGCTTCAACATGTCGGTCGCCGTCGCCGTCGGCTTCATCGCGCTTGCCGGCGTCGCCGCCGAGACCGGCGTCGTGATGCTGATCTATCTCGAGCATGCCCTGGCCGAGATCAAGGCGACGTGCAGCGCCGAGGGCAGGGGCCTCACCCGGCAGGATCTCCACGAGGCGATCATGGTGGGCGCGGTCGAGCGCGTCCGTCCCAAGATGATGACGGTCGTCGCCATCATGGCGGGCCTGCTGCCGATCATGTGGAGCACCGGAACCGGGTCGGAGATCATGCAACGAATCGCGGTGCCGATGATTGGCGGCATGATATCGTCGACGCTGCTGACGCTGATCGTGATCCCGGCGATCTTCGGGTTGGTGAAGGGTGTCCGCCTGCCGCCCACGCGCGAGGACAGAGAACAACCGGCTGAGATGCCCAAGCCGATCGGCGCCAGATTGCGCGTCGTGGAGCCGGCCGGATGAGGCGAGCCGTGACGCACGATCATATGTCAGGGCGACGGAGTGACAGAAGAGGAAGCCGAAGATGAAGCCGAAGATGAAGCAACGCGCATACCTGATGACCCGCCGGTCCCTTGTCGGGCTGATGGCCGCGGCAGCTTTTGCAAGGCCCGCCGCGGCAGCATCCGACGCAGCCGCGCTCACGGTGCACCGGGATCCGAGCTGCGGCTGCTGCGCCGGCTGGGTGCAGCATCTGCGGGACGCAGGATTTACCGCCCAGGTGGAGGAGACTCCCGACCTCGAGCCGATCCGGGCGCGTCTCGGCGTCCCCTCGAACCTGGTCGCGTGTCACACGGCAGAGGTCGCCGGTTATGTCGTCGAGGGGCACGTGCCGGCCGCGGCCGTGCGACGCCTCCTCGCGGAGCGTCCAAACGCGAAGGGAATAGCCGTGCCGGGCATGCCGGTCGGATCGCCGGGCATGGAAGGCGGCAAGCCGCAGCGTTACGAGGTCGTGCTGTTCGGTGCCGACGGTCAGAAGCCGTTCATGCGCTTCATCGGCGCGCAGGAAATTGATTGATAAAGGAGCGGACGGTGCTGCGCGATGCCTAAAGCGGAATGGCTTTAGCTCGAGTCTATAGCCGCGGGCTCGGTGCAACCTCTCCCGCTTGCGGGAGAGGTCGCGCCGAAGGCGCGGGTGAGGGCTTTCTCCTCTTGGGGACTATCCCATTGCGGAAGCACCCTCTCCCCAGCCCTCTCCCGCAAGCGGGAGAGGGGGCGCACTTACGTTGTAGCAATCAAACTACTCATTCCGCCTAGCCACCACTACGGCTGCGGCGGATAGCGCTCGAATGCCGGCAGTTCGTGCGCATGCTCCATCCAGCGCAGGCGCTCGGCGACCTGGATCTGTATCGTGGCAGGCACGGCCTCGGGATCGTCGTAGGTCGCGCTCTGGATGTCGATGATCCCCGGCAGGATGCTGGCATTGACGTAGAACAGTCCGGTTCCGCACGCGCTGCAAAAGTGCCGCCGCCCGTGTTCCGAGGAGCGGTAAACCTTCGGCTCGCCCTTGGTCACCTTGACCGCGCCCTCGGGGTACATCGTCCAGCCGACGACCGGAGCCCCGGCGTGTAGCCGGCAATCGCGGCAGTGGCAAAGCGCGTGCACGATCGCCTCGCCTTCGACCTCGTAACGGATTGCACCGCAGTGACAGCCGCCCGTGATTTTGCTCATGCGTTCCTCCGATCGAAGATGACTTCAGATCGATAGCTCTCGAGCGTTTTGGCTTCAACAATGCAACCAATTCGAGATTGCGTCCTACTGTCGCCTGACAGCTGCTGCCATTTCCGACGAGCGCGACCAGGCTAAGTTCGCGCCCGTGTGCGTTCAGTCCGCATCAGCCGTTGCTTCACCGTCCGGGCGATCGCAGCCGGCGCCTCCTCGGGGATCGCAAAGCACGAGCTCGCGTTGATCTCGCAGAGCACGTAGGTGTCTGCGCCGGCCGCATCTTTCGGCCCGTACAGGAAGTCCGCATCCCAGATCACCGGCAATGACGACTCATCGATGCCGAGCGTTGCCATCATCTGCGGCGTCCATTCGTCCTCCATCGCTCCTCGCAGCGCCTGGAATGGCGGAGCATCAAGCCCGTGCATGATCCGCGGCCCGGGCTGCGCCTCAGGCGCCTCCGGTCCCTCCGGCGGCGGCGGGATCAGCGCCTTGATCTTCTGGTGTCCGAAGCCTGCGACTTTGGCGCCGCTCATGTAGCAGCGGATCATGCCGTCGGGCAGGCGCGGTTGAAACGCCTGGTCGATGATGCAGCCGCCCCAACCGAAATAGGGCTCGCACCGTGCGAGCAGCGCATCGATCGGCATGTCCTCAGGCGTGCTGCCGCGCTGCGCATGCAGCACGCGAACCATGCCTTCGGTATCGGGCAGGGCCTCAACCTTCCAGACCCCCTGGCCGCCATTGCCGCGGTTCTGCTTCAGCACGCGCGGGCCGCTGGCACGAAGGCGCGCCGGAAACTGGCTGCGGAAGCTTGTGGCGGTGTCATAGCGGTGCGTGTCGGCGCCCCAGCCCAGATGCCGTGTCCGGTAGAGCACCTCCTTGACGCCCATCTTCAGAATGATGTCCGGATGCGCGCTCACCCATGGCCCTTGCGCCGCGACGTCGCGCAGCAGGGCGTCGAGCTCGGCGCGGGTCTTGCCCTGGTGGATCGGATCGACCCAGACCAGCACGCCGTCGGCTGCAAGCAATTGGTCGCGGACCGCGCCCGCAAAGCTCTCGTCATAGATCACTGGGAAGGCGTCGATGCCCGCGGCGGCGAGCGCTTCGAAGACGCGGACGAAGCGGCTGTTCTGCGCCATCGCCTCGCGCCGCGCGGCCGCGTCGCCGCGCGAGAGGATGGCTATAGTCTGGCGGGGAGAGGGGTGACGTTCGGTGTCCATGCGCAAGCTCCACGGATTTGCGTGCTGCGCAGAGCTTGGACCTGGGTCTCACGGGGAGTCTGCATCGTCCCCACGCCGACAATGTATGTGAAACCGCCTCGTCGTTTCAAGATGGCGGCTGGCGGGTTCCTTCAAAGGGTGAACTCTTCGTGACGTGACGCGGCCGTGCGCCGGTTGACAGTTCTGCCCTGCGGGTTTTTAGTCAGCGCGACGGGGATGTGCGATCTCCCCGCGAGGCGACATGCCCAAGCATCGCGTCCTGATCACCAAGGGCGCAGCATGTTCACACACCGCAACTCCATTCCACGACCCTCTCGGCTTGCCGGCATCCGAACCGCCATGGCATGCGCCTCCGCGGCGAGTCCGCTGTGTGTGGCGGAACGGCCGGAGCGGCCTCACTTATCCGATTGGGGCAGGGACACACCCACAGCTCAAGGGAGCTGATCCATGCATAAGACGGTTTCGGCACTGATCGGCGTCGCTGCCTGCTTCATCACGAACGCTCACGCGCAGGGCATCGACTGGCAAAAGGTCGATGAGGCACTGGGCCGCAAGCCAACCGTTGCGGACGATGTCCATCGCTACGGCTTCCCGCGCACCGATCTCACCGTGACGTTGGATGGCGTCACGATCAAGCCGGCGCTGGCGCTTGGCGGCTGGCTGGCGTTCAAGCCTGCGCATGGCGGAACGATGGTCATGGGTGACCTCGTGCTGCTTGAGACCGAGATCAATCCAGTGATGGCGAAGATGATTACGAGCGGTCTCGAGATTACTGCCGTGCACAACCATCTGCTGCGCGCAAGCCCGGCGACATTCTACATGCACGTCGCCGGACACGGCGACCCTATCAAGCTGGCGTCGGCAATCCGTGATGCGCTCGCCGAAAGCAAGACGCCCCTGACGGTCGCCGCAGCCGGGAATCCGCCCTCTATCGATCTCGACACCGCAAAGCTCGATCAGATCATCGGCGTCAAGGGGCAGGGCAATGGCGGCGTCTACCAGTTCAATGTGAAACGGCGCGACCCGATCACGGAGAACGGCATGCTGCTAACCCCCGTCGGTCCAATGGGCGTCGCGACCGCCATCAATTTCCAGCCGACCGGCGGCGGCAAGGCCGCCATCACCGGCGATTTCGTGCTGACCAGCGACGAGGTGAATCCAGTCATCGCGGCGCTGCGGACGCATGGCATCGAGGTGACGGCGCTGCACAGCCATATGCTGAACGAACAGCCGCGACTCTTCTTCATGCACTTCTGGGCCAATGACGACGCGATCAAGCTTGCTGAAGGCTTGCGCGCGGCGATCGACAAGACCGCCAGCACCAAGAGCTGATCGAAGGCACAGAAAATGCACCGTGAGGCGTTTCAATGATTGAATGTCTGACGTGTTGGGGCAGCCGACGATGCGCGCCGCTTTGGCCTTTGCGTCGCGGGCGTCGGCACGGGCCGGTCTCGTCCTGGCGCCTATGCTTGGCTGTGCTGATGGGAGGGAACGCCATGGCCGAGAGCCTGAATATTTGACGACGCTCCTGCAGGAACAGCGCCGGCAGGGTCCGAAATTTCCGGCCTTCTGTCGATGGCGGGACTCATGGAGAGCCAGCCGGCGATACAGAAGTTGCGCGCCATCCTGCCGCCGCAAGAGCCCATCGCACATGCCCGCGAGTGGGCGAAGTCGCACCGCCCGAGATATTGACCAAGGCCTGATCCGGCTTGCAGGGCGAGGACAATCTCGGTGACTGTGGACGACGTTCGAGCAGCATCAGCTTGCCGACACGGCTTCGCTTACGCCGTCCTCATTGTCCGCGAGGATCGTCTCCGATAGCAGCGCAGCGGCCTTCTGCAGGGGAGCTATGAACCGATCCAGCTCGGTGAAGCTCACCCGTGCCACGGGAACAGACACACCCAGGCACGCGATCAGCTCGCGATCCGGTGAGAGGATGGGAACGGCACAGCCGACCACGCCTCGCACATATTCTTCATTGGTCTTGGCCCAGCCGCGCTTGCGGGTCTCATCGAGCACCTTCATCAGGTGCTCGACGTCCACGATCGTGGTTTCGGTGTATCGCGTCAGCGTGAGCGCGTGGCACAGCTTCTCGCGCGCGCGTTCCGGCAGCCGGCTCATGTAGATCTTGCCGGTCGACGTGCAGTGGAGCGGGGCCGCTTCGCCGGGATTGAATTGCAGGCCTTGAGGTTGCGATACGCGGACGCTGTCGACGTAAGCAACGACGTTGTCCCGCACGACGCCGATCTCGCATTGCTCGCCGATTTCGGCGGCGACGGCGCGGAGCACCGCGTGCCGGCGGGCGGTACGGAAAGCTGCGCCGATGACGCGGGCCGACAGCGTGACCATTTGATTGCCGACCACGTACCGCTTCGTTCCCACGGCTTTCTGAAGCAGCCCGCGCTGCTCCAGATTTCCGATGAGCCGATGCGCAGTCGGCAGCGGCAGGGACAGCGCAGCGGCGATGTCCGCGACCGAGGCTGCTCTGGTCTGGCTGGCGACATAGCCAATGATCGCGAAGGCGCGGTCCAATGGCCCGTCGGTGCTCGGCTGCTGCATTTCGCCAGTCTCCACCCGAAGTACAAATTATCATTTTTCGGAATGAAATATACTGGAATATGAAAATTTGTATAGGCACTTTTGTGTCGTGCCCATATCGTTGGCGCTGCTCGGTGGTGAACAGGATTTGTGCAGTGCGAGCCACCGGGGAAGTGCTTCAGGAGATCGGGATGTCAGGCCATTACGACGTCGATGCCGTGCGGAGGGAGTTTCCGGCTGCCGAGCGGATCACCTATCTCGATTCCGGCTTCCAGACGCCGCTTGCGCGCCCCGTCAAAGCGGCGATCGATCGTTTTCTGAGCGAAGGTCTCGAGACCGCCGGCCCGAAGAGCGTCTGGCTCGATCGCGTCGAGCAGACGCGCGAAAAGCTGGCGCGGTTTCTCGGCGTATCGGGCGACGGGATCGCCTTCACCAAGAACACCTCGGAAAGCATGAACATCGCCGCGAATGCGCTGCCGCTGCGCGCCGGTGACAAGGTCCTGATGATCCACGGCGATCATCCGAACAACGCCTACGCGTTCCTCAATCTGCGGCGCAAGGGTGTGACCGTCGCATTCGTGCCGATGACGGAGATCGTGAACGCCGACAGTCTTCGTCCCTACATCGATGCGAGCACGAGGGCGATCTCGATCTCGCAGGTGACATTCCATGCCGGCCATCGTTTCGACATCGAAAGCATCGGCGCCCTCTGCGCGGAGAAGGGGCTCCATTTCGTCGTCGACGTGATGCAGGCGATCGGTGTTGTGCCAATCGATGCGAAAGCCATGCGCGCGACCTTCATCGGTTCGGGCAGCCATAAGGGGCTGCTCGTGCCGCAAGGACTGGGCCTGCTCTATTGGGACAAGTCGAGGGCTGAGATCGAGCCGACCTATCTTGCGGCCGCGAGCCTCGCTGAAGTCCCGGCCGATCTGATCGCCCGGCCTGACAGGCTCGATCCGGCCCCGAGCGCGCGCCGCTTCGAGCTCGGCAATTTCAATCTTCCGGCGATCCATGCCCTCGATGCCTCGCTCGACATGATCGAAGCGCTGGGCGTCGAGAACATCCAGAACCATTGTTTCGATCTCGGCGATCATCTCATCGCCCGGCTCGATGTGCTGGGCGTTCGCCTGGTCGGCCCTCGCGCGCGGCAGCATCGCGCGCCGCACATCTACGTCATTGCGCTGCCCGCGGCCGAATGGCTCGGCCATTTCGAGGAGAATAACGTCCGCGTGTCGCCGGAGCGGGACGGCATTCGCGTGTCGTTCGGGATGTTCAACACGATTGCCGACGTCGACCGCCTGATCGAGGTCATCCAGCGGCGCGGCGTGAAGCCATCATCGAGAGCCGCATAGGCTGTCCAGCAAGGAGACGTACATGACGAAGTTTGCATGTGTCTTGAGCATTCTGTCGGTCATTGGCGGCCTCGGCAGCGCCGCTTCTGCCGCCGACAGCCCCACGCTGGCCAGGATCAAGTCGAACGGCGCCATCACCATCGGTCATCGCGAGGCCTCGATCCCGTTCTCCTATCTCGGTCCCGACCAGAAGCCGATCGGGTTCTCGCTCGACCTCTGCGCGGCCATCGTCGAGCGCATCAAGGCGGAGACCGCCTTACCCAATCTCAAAGTCAATTACGTTCCGGTGAACTCGTCCAATCGCATCCCGCTGATCCAGAGCGGCACCGTCGACATCGAGTGCGGCGGCACGGCCAACGACAGGAAGCGGCAGGAGCAGGTCTCGTTTTCCGTCACCACCTTCGTCAGTCAGCCGCGCTGGCTGGTCAAAGCGGACAGCGGCCTGAAGACGGCCGGCGATCTCAAGGGCAAAACCATCGTCGTCACCCAGGGCTCGAATGCCGTCGGCTTCGCGCAAGGCGTGAATGCGAAGGAGCAGCTCGGCTTCAACATCGTCCAGGCAAAGGACCATGCCGAATCCTTCCTGATGTTGAACACCGGCCGCGCGGCCGCCTTCATGGAAGACGATATTCTGCTCGCCGGCCTCAAGGCCGCAGCTCCGAAGCCGGATGCGCTGATATTTCTCCCCGAGGGTTACGCCAAGATCTATTATGGCCTGATGTTCACGAAGGGCGATACTGGCTTCAAGGCGCTCGTCGACGACGTTCTGTCGAAGCAGATGGCGTCGGGCCAGTTCGAAAAGACCTACGCCAAATGGTTCACGAGGCCAATTCCGCCCAAGAATGAGAACCTGGCGTTTCCGCTGACGGTCGAGCTCACGGAACGGATCGCGCGTCCCAGCGACGCGGTGGACTAATTGCGACGTCGGCGGAGAGTGTCCCGCAAACCGAGCCCTGAGGTTCGCCATGTTTGCAGTGCTTTTTGAACAGACCGCAGACGGCCAGCGCTATATCGACTGGCTCGTCTCGGGCCTCGGCTGGACCCTCACGCTGGCGTTTTTCGGCTGGTGGATCGCCTTCGCGGTGGGGGTCATCGTCGGCATCGGCCGCACCGTGCAGAACCGAGCCGTCGCGGCGCTTGCCCGCCTCTATGTGGAGATCTTCCGCAACATCCCCGTGCTGGTGCAGATGTTTCTCTGGTACTTCGTCCTGCCGGAGATTCTTCCCGCCTCGCTCGGGAACGCCATCAAGCAGATTCCGCCGCCCTGGGGATCGTTCTTTCCGGCGCTGGTGTGCCTCGGTCTCTACACCGCCGCCCGGATCGCCGAACAGGTGCGTGCCGGGATCGAGGCCCTGCCGAAAGGTCAGGTCGAAGCGGCAAGCGCGCTCGGGCTCAGCGGGTATCCGACCTATCGCTACGTCATCGTGCCGCAGGCGCTGCGCCTGATCATTCCGAGCCTGACCAGCGAGGTGATGGGCATCTACAAGAACACCTCGGTCGCGCTCACCATCGGGCTGATGGAGCTGACGGCGCAGGCCCGCCAGATCAGCGAAGCGACATTCCAGACCTTCACCGCTTTCGGCGCCGCGACGCTTGTCTACCTCGCGCTGGCGCTCATCGCCTATCAGGGGATGGCGTTGATCGACAGGGCCGTGCGCATTCCGGGGACGAGCCCTGCGGACGACGCAGTCAAGCCGGGCGCGACGCACGCCATCCAACCGCTTGATTCCCTGCCTGACGCGATGGAGGTCGTGAAGTGACCAGCCTCGATTTCTCCGTTGTGCTTCAGGCGTGGCCTTACCTCTGGTCGGGCCTGCTGTTTTCCCTGGCGCTGACCGCCGTTGCTTTCGTGGTCGGCCTCGTCCTCGGCACCTGCCTGGCCCTCGTGCAGCACTTCGAAGTGCCCGTGCTCGGCAAGCTCGTGCGCGGCTATGTCGCCCTGATGCGCTCGATCCCGCTGATCCTGGTCCTGTTCTGGTTCTTCTTCCTGGTGCCGATCGTGCTCGGTCATCTCGGCGGAAGCGGGCGACCGGTCCCGATCGGCGCCACCTGGACCGCCTTCATCACCTTCGGCCTTTTCGAGGCGGCCTATTACTCGGAGATCATCCGCGTCGGATTGCGCGCCGTGAACCGGGGTCAGTTCGAGGCCTGTCAGGCCCTCGCATTGTCGACCTTCGATACCTATCGCGCCGTGATCCTGCCGCAGGTGCTTCGCGTCGCCAGCCCGATCATCCTGAGCCAGACCATCATCCTGTTCCAGGATACCTCGCTGGTCTACGTGCTCTCGCTCACCGATCTGCTTGGCGCAGCCTCGAAGCTGGCGCAGCTCAATGGCCGTCTGGTCGAGATGTATCTGGTGATTGCGGTGGTCTACCTCGCGATCAGTTCGGCGGCATCGCAATGCGTGGCGTCCTTGCGCAAGCGATATGCGATCGCGGGACTACGCCGCTAGCGCTGCGCACGGTCATCCCAGTCTTTGGAGAGGAAAAATGCTTGAGTTCGCTGAGGGGAATCGGGCGTCCATCGTCACCGTTGAAAATTTGGTGAAGCGGTTCGGCCATTTCACGGCCCTGAACGACGTCAATCTCACGGTCGCGGTCGGCGAGAAGATCGTGCTGTGCGGCCCCTCCGGCTCGGGCAAGTCGACCTTGATCCGCTGCATCAACCACATCGAAAAGCACGATGCGGGGCGCATCGTCGTCGACGGCATCGAGCTGTCGGACCGGATGACCGACGTCAACGGCATACGTCGCGAGGTCGGCATGGTGTTCCAAAGCTTCAACCTGTTTCCGCACCTCTCCGTCGTCGAGAACTGCATGCTGGCGCCGATGAAGGTGCGGGGCCTGTCCCGCACTGATGCGCATGAGCGCGCGATCGGTCTGCTCCGCAAGGTGCGCATCCACGACCAGGCGAACAAATATCCGGGGCAGCTCTCCGGCGGCCAGCAGCAGCGCGTCGCCATCGCGCGGGCGCTGTGCATGCAGCCGAAGATCATGCTGTTCGACGAGCCGACCTCGGCGCTCGACCCGGAGATGGTCAAGGAGGTGCTCGACACCATGGTGGAGCTCGCGAAAGACGGCATGACCATGGTCTGCGTCACGCACGAGATGGGCTTTGCCCGCGAGATCGCGGACCGGGTGGTGTTCATGGATCGCGGCTCGATCGTCGAGGAAGCCGATCCCGAAACCTTCTTCCGCGCGCCGAGGACGGAGCGGGCGAGGGATTTCCTCGGCCAGATCATCCATTAAAGCGCGATGCGATTAGGATGAATCGTCATCGCGCTTTAGGTTATTGTTTGAAGCATGATCTTTTCGGAAAACCGCTTCACACTTTTCCGGATCATGCTCTAGCGATCCGTCTCGATCTGCGAACCGATCGAGGGCGCATCGCCGGTTGCGGCATTGTTTCGAACCAGCCTACTCATGCCGCCAGATTCTCACCGCCGAAATGACCAGGATCACGGCCAATCCCGGCAGAAGAATCGAATTCGGGACGACGCCGAGAAGCAGGCCGCCTATGAATGTCCCGACGACCGACCCGATGGCCATTGCAAGCATGAACTGCCAATTCGCGCGGAGCACCGAAAAGCTCTGGTCGCGACTATAGCGCGCAAATCCCACCAGCATGGTCGGCAGGCTCACCGCGAGCGAGAGGCTGCCCGCGAGCTTCACGTCCGCGCCGAACAACAAGATCAGGGTGGGAATCAGGAATTCCCCTCCGGCAACGCCGAGCAACGATGCCACGATCCCGATCGCAAAGCCCGCTGCTATGCCCGCGACGATCAGGCTCACGCCTATCAGCGCCGGTGGGGTTGCCGCCTCGTTGCCATGTGCGAACAGAAGCATGCCGGCGATCAGGAGCAGCAGGACGGCAATGATCCTGTAGAGCGTCCCGGACTCCAGACGCGTCGCCCAGGATGCCCCCGCATAGGCGCCGACGAGGCTGCCCGCCAGCAGGTTCAGGATTATCGGCCAATGGGCATGTATCTCCGCGAGCGGAACGGCGCGTGCGCGAAACGGCAGTGCGCTCGCCACCACGATCAGGCTCGTCGCCTTGTTCAGAATCACGGCCTCGAGGCCGCGAAATCCGAACAGGCTGATGAGCAGGGGCAGCCGAAATTCTGCACCGCCGAGACCGATCAAGCCGCCCAGAGTGCCGATGATTGTGCCCGAGCCGAACGCGGCAGGATTGTTTCGCATGGACACGGAAAGATGCGCCAAAGACAACACCCGCGACGGACGGCTCCGTGCGGGTGTGATCAACTCTCGATGATGCAGTATGCCCCTGTTTTGCCCGACGAGTCAAAGGTACGCACGCGTCCCCGGCGGTATCGTTGCGGTCGGCGGAAGAGCGTAATGATTTCAACGCCCCGCTACTGTGCATGGGGTTGTTTTCGCACTTTTTGTTGGCGGCCGCGCTCACCGCCGGCTGCGCGGTGCCTCGGCCTTGGCCGGCGGCTCGGTCTGCGGGGCGCAGGTCGCAGCCTGGAGCGAGCCTTGCGCCTGCTGCATC
Organism: Bradyrhizobium sp. IC3195; assembly: GCF_020193585.1. Lineage (NCBI taxonomy): Bacteria > Pseudomonadati > Pseudomonadota > Alphaproteobacteria > Hyphomicrobiales > Nitrobacteraceae > Bradyrhizobium > Bradyrhizobium sp. IC3195. Next base: position 59,368 of record NZ_JADYVG010000005.1, read on the forward strand.
AAGCCGGGCTCGGGCGCGAGCGCCTTCATCAGGATCAGGCCGGTCGTGGTCGGGGAATCGATGATCAGGCGGTCGGCCGCGGTGACCTCTTCGTCCTCCGGCAGCTCGCTATGCTGCGCTTCCGTCATCAGGTCGAGCTCGATCACCTTGCGGCCCGCGGAGCGGTCGTTGATGGCGTAATAGGCGATCTCGTTGCGGGTGTAGAACGACACCGAGGTGTAGGCCTGGCTCACCGGCACGGTGAGCTTGATCGGCCCGCCAGACAGATCATAACGACAGATCGCCAGCGCGAAGGCCGGATCCATGAACGGCATCGGCGAATTGTTGGGATCGGCGAGGGGAAGCTGGGTGACGGCGTTCACCCTGGTCATCGGCGTCAGCCGCGAATAGGCATCCTGTGTGGCAATCCGCGGCAGCGCCAGCACGCTGACGAGATGGACCACGAGGCCCAGCACCACGCCGGCGACGACGGTGAAGACGAGCCGGATCATGAGCAGCCCACCGTGGTGATGCTCGGCATCGGCGCATCGCGCTGGGTGCGCGTTCCAACGCCGACCGGCGTGTCGTAGAGACGCAGCATCAAGGCGTAGCGCTCGATGCCGCCGGTCGGCAGCCAATTGCCGGCGCGCGAGCGCGAGGCGATCCGGATCTCGAACGAGCCGTCGGAGGAGCGCACGATCTCCTGGCTGGTGAAGCCGTAGCGCTGCAGCGAATTGGCGACGAGATGGCCCTTGCGGTCGTAGAGCGTCAGCGTCCAGAACCGCGCCGGCGGCGTCACGCCGGAGACGACCACGTCGCAGCGGCCGTCGAGCGCCTTCTTCCTGTCGTCGGTGGTGGCGGTGAAGGCGACACCGTCGCCGGTGCCGATCGGCAGCTCGCCGTTGCGGACGATGGTGGCGCGCGAATAGGGATCGACGTCGGCGGTGCCGGTGCGCGGCCGTGCCGTCCAGGGGCCGATGGTCAGCGCGCCGATCTCGGTGCCGCGCGTCGTGGTCATCCACGTCGCGCCGACGCCGACGACCGTCGCGAGAAGGAGCGCCGTCAATGTGGTCAGGATCAGCCGCACTTGCTTTCGATCAGTTCTTGCGCGGGGCAGAGGCGTTGGCGTTGTCTTCCGCATAGTTCTGCGGGAAGGCGAGCGCGCTCGTCGACGAGGACGGCCTGGCCGGCTTGCTGTCATTCGCCGTCGATTTGTTCGCGGCCTTGGCCGCATCATCCAGCAGCTTCTCGACCCGCACCAGGATGTCCGCGCCGCGCTTGGTCAGCACCGGCGGCGGACCGGGCTTGGTCTCCAGCACCTTCGGCGCCGCGTTGGCCTGCGCGTTGCTCACATGCTGCGGCGGCAGCTTCTGGCCCATGCCGATGCCGGGAATCTCCCGGACCTCCACGCCCTGATGCGCCACGAGCATGATGTCGTGCCAGGTCTGCGCCGGCAGCGAGCCGCCGGTCATGCGGTTGGTCGGCGAGTAATCGTCGTTGCCGTACCACACCGCGCAGGTGAAATTGCCGGTGAAGCCGACGAACCAGGCGTCGCGATAGGCATTGGTCGTGCCGGTCTTGCCCGCGGTCGGAATGCCGTCCAGCGCGGCGCGCCGTGCGGTGCCTTCGCTGACGACGTGGCTCATCATGCCGGACATGTCGGCGGCGACGGAGGCGGGGATCGCCTGCCGCGGCTTCGGCCCGTCGCGGTCCCAGCGCCAGACCAGATCGCCCGCGCCGGTGCGCACTTCCAGCACCGCATGCGGCGTCACCGCCTTGCCGCGATTGGGGAAGGTCGCGTATGCGACCGCGTGCTCGAGCACGTTGACCTCGTCCGAGCCGATCGGCAGCGACGGCGTGTCGGGCAGCGGCGCCTTGATGCCGAAGCGGCGCGCGACCTCGACGATCTTGGCGCGGCCGACCTTGGCGGGGTTCTGCGTCTTGGGCTCGTTCTTCCGGCCGATCTCGATCGACAGCTTTACCGGCACGACGTTGATCGAACGCGTGATCGCCTGCGTCAGCGTCACCGAGCCGGAATAGGAATGGCCATAATTCTGCGGGCACCAATTGCCGATGCAGACCGGGCCGTCGACCACGATCGAGTTGGGCGTGTAGCCGTTCAGCAGCGCGGTGGTGTAGACGTAGGGCTTGAACGAGGAGCCGGGCTGGCGATAGGCGTCGGTGGCGCGGTTGAACTGGCTGGCGCCGTAGTCGCGGCCGCCGACCATGGCGCGGATGCCGCCGTCGAGATCGGCGACGACGGTCGCGGCCTGCGTCGCGTGATAGTCGCGGCCGAACTGGCGCAGCTGGTTCTCGACAGCGTCTTCGGCCGCCTTCTGCACGTTGGCATCGATCGCGGTGCGCACCACGAAGACGCGCTCGGTGTAGGACTTCGGGAAGGTATCGACCAGCTTGCGCATCTCGTCGAAGGCGTAGTCGAGATAATAGTTCGGCGAGGCCTCGTCGCGGCGGTCGACCGCGAAGGCCGGGTTGCGGCGGGCGCCGAACACCTGGCCCTCGGTCATGAAGCCGGCATCGACGAGGTTGTCCAGCACGACGTTGGCGCGCGCGCGGGCGGCGGGCAGGTTGATGTGCGGGGCGTACTTGGTCGGCGCCTTGAACAGGCCGGCGAGCATCGCCGCTTCCGCCAGCGTCACGTCGCGCGCGGACTTGTTGAAGTAGAAATGCGCCGCGCCGTCGACGCCGAAGGTGCCGCCGCCCATATAGGCGCGGTCGAGATAGAGCTTGAGGATCTCGTTCTTGGTCAGGCGCCATTCCAGCCAGATCGCGAGGAAGGCCTCGTTGACCTTGCGCTCGATGGTGCGCTCGTTGCTCAGGAACAGGTTCTTGGCGAGCTGCTGGGTGATCGAGGAGCCGCCCTGGCGCACGCCGCCCGCTTGCGCGTTGGTGACGAGCGCGCGCGCAGTGCCGGCGATGTCGATGCCGAAATGCTCGTAGAAGCGGCGGTCCTCGGTCGCCAGCGTCGCCTTGATCAGCACGTCCGGAAAGTCTTCCAGCGGAATGGAGTCGTTGTGCTTGATGCCGCGGCTGCCGATCGGGCTGCCGTAGCGGTCGAGGAAGCTCACCGCGAGGTCGGACTTCTTCAGCCAGTCCTCGTCCGCGGTCTCGCGGAAGGCCGGGATGGCGAGGGCGAGCATCACGACGAGGCCGCCGAGCCCGAGGGTTGCGGCCTCCGAGAACGGCTCGATGAACACCCAGCGCTTCCACCGCCCGACATAGAAGCGGTCCATGAAGGTCGAGTAGCGCTCGTAGAGCTCGCGGATGCCCTTGGCCGAGGAGAACAGCGAGGAGTCGATGCGCGCATCGAGATCCAGGAAGAAATTCCGGATCCTCTGCTTCCAATGCGGTGGTATGATCTGGCGCACCTAGAACCCTTGCGGCTTGCTTCGAAAGCGTTCAAGCACCCGGCCGGGGCGGCATCGAGACGTCTTGCGGGTATGTTGCGGCAAACCCAAGGCGCCCGGCCAGCATCCGAGGGACTTGCTGTTCCTTCTAGCCGAGCGGGGCTCATAAACCAATGGCCACGCTCGCTATTTTGAACAACAGGCCTAATTGACCCCCGGTTCATTACAGGCCTCAAAGGGGCCTCGCTTGCACCATTGCCGCCGCGCGCCCTAGATGGCGTTGCCGTAGCTCTTTCGAACTGTTGTTGAGGCGCATGACCGCAGCTCCCAAACGATCTCAAGGCCAGGAAGGATTCTTCTGGAAAACCAAGACGTTGGAACAGATGTCGGAGCGCGAGTGGGAAAGCCTGTGCGACGGCTGCGGCCGCTGCTGCCTGAACAAGCTCGAAGACGAGGATACCGGGCAGATCTACTTCACCCATATCGGCTGCAAGCTGCTCGACGGGACGAGCTGCGCCTGCAAGGACTATCCGAATCGTTCCGACAAGGTTCCGGACTGCGTCCGCCTGACCCCGGCCAATGTCCGCACCCTGAACTGGCTGCCGCCGAGCTGCGGCTACAAGCTCGTCGCCGAAGGGCGCGACCTCTATTGGTGGCATCCGCTGGTTTCGGGTGACCCCAACACCGTGCACGAAGCCGGCGTCTCCGTGCGCGGCCGCGTGGAGGGCAGCGAGGAGGAGGTCCCGGACGAGGAGCTCGAGGACCACATCGTGCAATGGCCGGCGACCTTGCCGAAGCGGGCGCGTCTGAAGAAGCGACCTTGAACAGCTGTGCGCAGCGGTCGCATGCAGATGCGCTTCACATTCAGGGGTTGAGGTGCTAAGCTGGTTGTAGATTCTGCTATGGCTATATTCAGGTTGTTTTGAATTGCTGAAGGTACCCTAGGATTTTTGGGGGCCCCATGATTTCCGATCCGGTTCACCCGATACCGACCGACGACGAGAACAAGCCGCTGGAACCAACCACTGCGCTCTGCCTTTCCGGCGGAGGATATCGCGCGATGGTGTTTCAAGTCGGCGTCCTGTGGCGCCTATATGAAACAGGACTGCTGAAGAACGTCAGGCGCATATCGAGCGTTTCCGGCGGGTCGATCACTGCCGGCATGTTGGCGCTGGCGTGGCCGGGCCTCAGCTTCACACCCGACAGCGTCGACAGCGATTTCATTCCGAAATTCGTCGCGCCGTTGCGCGCCTTCGCCGGCATCACAATCGATGCCGAGTCGGTCATCCTGGGCGCGCTGTTACCAGGCAGCATCGGCGACCGGATTGCCGAGTCGTATGACGATCACCTGTTTCGCGGCAAGACTCTGCAGGATATGCCTGACGAGCCGCGCTTCGTGATCAATGCGACGAACGTGCAGTCAGGCGCGCTCTGGCGCTTCATGAAGCCCTATATGCGCGACTACCGCGTCGGCGAGGTGAAGAATCCAGAAATTCTGCTGGCGCAAGCCGTGGCGGCGTCCTCCGCTTTTCCTCCGGTCCTCTCTCCCTTCGAATTGCGCCTCAAGGACAGCGATTTCGTGCCCGGTACCGGGCTCGACCTGCAGCGGCCTCCATTTACAACGCGCGTCGTTCTCAGCGATGGCGGCGTCTACGACAATCTCGGCCTCGAGACCGCATGGAAGCGCCACCAGACCGTTCTGGTCAGCGACGCCGGCGGCAAGATCGAGGCTGAGGAGGAGCCGGAGACGGATTGGCCGCGGCATTCCTACCGGATCCTCAATCTGATCGACAATCAGGTGCGTTCGCTGCGCAAGCGCCAGGTCATCGACTCCTTCAAATCGGGAACGCGCAAGGGCGCCTATTGGGGCATCCGCACCGACATCGTGAATTACGGGCTGGCCGATGCTCTGCCGTGTCCTTTCGAGCGTACATTGCAACTTGCGGAAGTGCCGACACGTCTGAAGCGGTTGGACGCGACGACGCAGGAAAGACTGATCAACTGGGGCTACGCCGTGTGTGATGCAGCCCTGCGCAAGCATCTCGCGGCGGTCGGGCCGCCGCCCGCCTTTCCCTATCCGCAGTCTGGTGTCTGAGGAAGACGACAATGGCGGACGACAAGGGGCGTAAGCGGCGTGCAAAACCGCAAAGCGGCACACCCAAGAGCCGCGGGCCGACTTGGCCGGTCTCGGCCGACGGAAGACCCAAGCAGTTCTCTGTTCCGCCCGAAGTGGTCGAACATATCCTCCTGGGTCCCCGCGACGACAGGCGCGTGCTGCAGGACTCGCCGCTGCTCGGCGATGTCTGGGCGGCTTACGCTCTCGATCCGGGCATCGCCCAGGACGTTCTGATTACGCCGCACAAGAATGCGACCGCGGTGAGCGTGGCCCGTACCATCGCAGGCGCGCTGAAAGTGCCGGTCGAATCTGCGCCGCCTGGCCGGCCTCCAACAAAGGCCAAGGTCGCCTATTTGCAGGGGCTCGTCGGTGCGCGGCTCTATTTCGACCAAGTGCTGCGCATCCTGGTGCCGCGGACACAATGGTGGCGCGAGCCGAAGGTGGCCGAAAGGATCGAAGGCGTGGATGCCGGCGATAATGAGGGGACGATCAAAAAGCTGCTCCAGCAAGGGCCGAAGAGATCCAACGCGCTGCGCGAACGCACATTGGACAATGCCACGTCGCTCCAAAGGTATATCGCGCTCGCCGGATTGATCTACTGGATTTGCAAGCTGGAACGTCCCGTCGGTTGGGACGAACCACTGGAGCCACTGACCTTTGAGCAGGCATTGGAACGATACCGGGACTATGCTGACGAGATTCTCTCCGGCATGTTCGCACTTTATGAAGTAGTCAAAGCGGACGAGAATGCTCGGCAGCAGAACGACGGCGTCGATACCAGGAGCGAGCCGGCGGAAGAGAGACCAACTTGTATTTTCCAGGTATCGCTCAACCGATCGGCCGTTCCCGCGCTCGATCGGTCGGTGCCAGCGGTCAAGGCCGACGCTGCGAGGTCGCTGTTCAACGTCCAGTGCAAGAACATCGTTTGGGCAGTTCTTGATTCCGGTATTCAAAACAATCACGACGCGTTCATGACGTCCGGCGAGAAGCCGACGTCGCGTGTCAGGAAAATCTTCGACTTCACGAATATTCGAGAGATCGTTAGCAGTGAGACGGGTGACGTCGATGCTCAAACCCGCGAAAAGCTGATCCGAACGTCCGGGCTCGCTGAAGCCGAGGTGGACGTCAATCTAGAGAAGATTGCCGAAGACTTCGAGAAGGAGCGCCCCATCAACTGGGCGACCGTCGAAAGGCTAATCACGGTCAAGAGGCCGGATCCAAACGACAAGTCTGAAAAGCTGCCCAGTTCGCACGGGACCCACGTTGCCGGAATCATCGGAGCGGACCAGAAGGACGGCAGATACGCTGGCGGCATGTGCCCGGACATCGGACTGTACGATTTCCGCGTGCTGGGTGCGAGCCTGGAGGAGACCGAGTTCGCCGTTATCGCTGCCATGCAGTACATCCGTTACGTCAACGAGCGGCACAACTACATCATGATTCACGGCGCGAATCTCAGCCTCTCAATTCCCCATAACGTGCGCAATTTTGCATGTGGGCGGACGCCGATTTGCAACGAATGCGAGCGTTTGGTCGAAAGCGGAGTGGTGGTCGTGGCCGCAGCGGGCAATCGCGGCTTTCAGAAATTCGAAACGAAGGACGGTCCGTTCGAAAATTACGCCGCCTTCAGTATTACCGATCCAGGAAACGCCGAGGGCGTCATCACGGTTGGATCGACCCACGGGAATTGGCCGCATACATACGGAATCAGCTTCTTCTCGAGCCGCGGTCCAACTGGCGATGGCCGCGCGAAGCCGGATCTCGTCGCGCCCGGTGAGCGAATTCTATCGACCGTTCCGAATGATGATTGGGCTCCGGAATCGGGCACCAGCATGGCGGCTCCCATGGTCAGTGGAGCCGCGGCGATGCTGCTCGCCCGATACGAAGAGCTGATCGGGCAGCCGCGTCGGGTCAAACGCATCCTGTGCGAGAGCGCGACGGATCTTGGCCGCGAGCGCAGCTTTCAGGGGCACGGCATGCTCGACGTGTTGCGGGCTCTTCAATCGATCTGAGGAGGAATGCGATGCATTTTAGCCTTGACGTCTTGCGTGCCCGCAAGGGCGATTGCCTGATCCTTCATTTCGGAACAGCTGACGATCCGCATCTGATGCTGATCGATGGAGGACCTGCCAAGGTCTATAAGCCACATCTGGCGCCGAGAATCGCGCAGATTCACCGTTCGCGCGAATTGGAGCCGAATGATCCCTTGCCGATAGACGTTGTGATGATCAGTCATATCGACGACGATCACATCAGGGGCATTCTCGAACTAACGGCGGATCAGCTGGGCAACAGTCCCGATCTCCGTCTCAAGGTCGCCAGCCTGTGGCACAACAGCTTTGACGATCTGCTTACGACTGCGCCTGAAGAACTGTTGTCCGGATTTGGGCCGGCGTCATTCGAGGCAGGCACTGCGCGCAGGCCGGATTTTGACGCAATTGAGCCCGACGAAGAGTCCGACGAGGAAGAGGTGCATCAGACGGTGGATGTTCTCGCCGGCATTTCGCAAGGCCGTCAATTGCGTGATGATCGGGAAGTCTTGCAACGTCGGTCGCCGGCACGTCGGCAATGGAAACTGAACCACAAATTCGACGGCGAGCTGATCGTCGCAACCGAGGATACGGAAGCGGTGACGTTGGATGGCGGCCTCAAGATGACCGTGGCCGGACCGATGCAGCCGGAATTGATGGCCCTTCAGGAGGCCCACGATAAATGGCTGCGGGAGCAAAAGCAGGGGAAGAAAAGCCCGGAAGCAATGCTGGCGGCATTCGTCGACAAGTCGGTGCCCAATCTCTCCAGCATCGTCGTTTTGGCTGAAATGGGCGGCAAGAGCATGCTGCTGACCGGCGACGCGCGTGGCGACAAGGTCTTGGAGGGACTTGAGCTAGCCAGGTTGCTCGCCCCCGGAAAGACGCGCCACGTCAATCTTCTCAAGGTGCCGCACCACGGCAGCGACAACAATATGGAGACGATCTTCTTCGAACGTCTGCCTGCCGATCACTACGTCTTCTCAGGCGATGGCGAGCACGGTAACCCCGAACGAGCGACCCTGGAAATGCTGCTGAAAGCACGGGGCGTCGACGCCGAATACACAATCCACCTGACCTACCCGATTGACGAGATCGATATCGAGCGCCAAGCCGACTGGGAAAAGGAGCAGGCGAAGGAAAAGGCGCGCAAGAAGAAGAATCCGGCAACCAAGAAGCCGGTTCGAGAAAATTGGTCGCCGGAAAAGCACAGCCTCGGCGCTCTGTTCCGGAGCAATCCCAAGTTCGGCAAGAAAGTGGTCATCGTTGATCCCGGCAAACCGCATCTGATCAACTTGCTGGACCCCATTGAGCTTTAGTGGGCTTGGGGGCGCTCAGGCCCCAAGTAGACCTCAATACTGCGCCGCTCCGCCTGTCGATCACGGAGCCGCGAGGATGCGTCGGCGGGATGCACCCATGCGTCGCGGTGCCTGCCTGGGAAGAAATTTCCCCTCTACATTGGGCTGCATAGTACGAATCCTTCGCGGTGTTGCACCGCGTCACGACGCCCGATCGAGATGAACAAGTTCGACCGGCAGAGCGATTCTGCCGACATCCAGGCCTTGCCCGACGACATTGCCGAAGAGCTGTCCCGCCTGCCGAGCGAGGTCATCAGCGTCGACGACGCGCCCTCGATCGCCCCGCCGGTGCCGCTGAGCTCCGACGAGGTCCGCACCATCGTCATCAGCCTGATGCTGACGATGTTCCTGGCCGCGCTCGACCAGACCATCGTGGCGACGGCGCTGCCGACCATCGGACGCCAGTTCCAGGACGTCTCCAATCTGTCCTGGGTGATCACCGCCTATCTGCTCGCCTCGACTGCGGTTGCGCCGGTGTTCGGCACGCTCAGCGACATCTACGGCCGCCGCGTCATGATCATCATCTCGCTCAGCCTGTTCGTCGCGGGCTCGGTGCTGTGCGCGATCGCGCCGAACATGCCGATGCTGATCCTGGCACGCGGGCTTCAGGGCCTCGGCGGCGGCGGCATCATGCCGGTGGTGCAGACCGTGATCTCCGACGTGGTGAGCCCGCGCGAGCGCGGGCAGTACCAGGCCTATTTCTCCAGCGTCTGGATGGTCGGCGGCATCCTCGGCCCGGTCATCGGCGGCGTGTTCGCCGAGCATCTGCACTGGTCGATGATCTTCTGGATCAACCTGCCGCTTGCGGCCGCAGCACTCGCATTGCTGCTGCCGAAGATGAAGAAGATCCCGGTGTTCCACCGCAAGCGCAAGGTCGACTGGCTCGGCGGCCTCTTGCTGATGGCGTCCGCCGTGGTCTTCATGCTGGTGCTGACCTGGGGCGGGACGCGCTATGCTTGGCTTTCGCCGACGGTGCTGGCGATGGTGGGCGGTGCCGTCGGGCTCGCGGTGACCTTCGTATGGCATGCCCGGCGGGCCGACGAGCCGTTCCTGCCGCTGCCCTTGCTGACGGGATCGGTGGCGCCTTTCGCGCTGACCGCGGGCGGCTGCGGCCTCGGGGCGATCACCGGCCTGACCGTGCAGCTGCCGCTCTATTACGAGCAGGTCTATCATCTCACCGCCAGCGAGGCGGGGCTTGCGCTGATCCCGCTCGCGGCGGTCTCGACCGTCGGCGCGGCCGTCGCCGGCCGCACCATGGCTCGGGCCAAGCACTACAAGCGCGTCGCCATCGTCGGCACGTCATGGGCCGCGCTGTGCGGTCTCGTTCTCACGGTCACCACCTTGCCGCTCTGGGGCCTGCTGCTGCTGATGGCCGCGTTCGCGCTGGGACTCGGCACGACTTTTCCGGTGTGCGTGGTCTCGCTGCAGAATTCGGTGGCGCGTCCGCAAGTCGGCACCATCACCGGCGCGATGAACTTCTTCCGCTCGCTGATGTCCTCGTTCACGGTGGCGGCCTTCGCCGCGATCCTGCTCATCGCGCTCGGCACCGACGTCCCGCTCGCCGGCGAGCATCACGCCGCGGGCGCCGTCGCGATACCCGCCGACGACATGCGGCACGCCTTCCGCTACGTGTTCGGCGCCGCCACCGCGCTGATGACGATCGCTGCGCTGTGCCTGATCGCGATGGAGGAGCGGCCGCTGGCCGGACCGTCGGCCAAGCAGTCCGTGGAGATGGCCGAGTAGGCTAGCCGCCTCGATCGGCGTAAGGCTCGTTTGCGACATTGCCCTCGGCGGCCTTTCGCGCCGCCGCTGCAAGATGGGTCTTGAGCTGCGCCGCGTCGGGGGACCAATCATGGACATCGGTGACGGCGACCCAGGCATCGACGTAATGTTCGGGCGCATAGACATGGCCAAAGCCCATCGGCGTATTGGTCGCGACCGCCATGTCGAGGGCGAGCTGCAGCATTGTCACGACTGGATACCATCGCAGCTCCGGTGACACATCCGGCCCGCGCGGCGCCGTCATCCAGTCAGGGGCCCGATAGGCGTCGTGATAGGCGAAGAAGGTGATCGCGTCGCTCGCATATTGCAGATAGACGACGCGCATCGGACCCCAGGGCGCATCTGCCGGCACCGTCGGTCCATTCTGGTTCATGAAGCGCACGAAGCGGCCGTCGCGGAATTCCGGCAGCCAGGCCGGCGTGCCCGGATTGCGGTTTGCCGTGATCGAGCGCCAGATGCAACTTTCGAACGGCGCGCCGCTCAAAAGTGCGCCCGCAATCGGATCGCCGATCATCTCAGACAGCTCTGCGGATTTTTCCGAGTTCATCGCGCCGAGGCTCAGTCCGTGCAGGTACAGCTTCGGCCGCCGGTTCTTCGGCAGCGTCGCCCAGTAGCCGTAGATTTCCGAAAACAGGGCGCGCGCCGCCTCTGCACCGGATTCGGGCTGAAACAGCAGCGTCAGCGGACTGTTGAGATAGGAATACTGCATCGCGACACTGGCGACGTCGCCATGGTGGAGATATTCGACGGTGTCCATCGCGGCAGGGTCGATCCAGCCGGTTCCGGTCGGCGTAACGACGATGAGTGTGTCGCGTTCAAACCCGTGCTGCCGCTTGAGCTCGTCGAGCGCAAGCCGGGCGCGCGCTTGCGCCGTCTCGGCGCCGCCAAGGCCGACATAGACCCGCACGGGCTCCAGCGCGGGCCTTCCTGTAATGGCACTGATCTCCGTTGCGGTCGGCCCCGAGGCAATAAATCTCCGCCCCATGCGTCCAAGCTGCGTCCACTTCACCAGCGAGGCGGCACTTCCCGTTCGTTCGGGCGCGGTCGGCTGCGGCCGCTCGGGCTCGAGCAAGGCGTCGACTTCGCGAAAGGACACATCGAGCGCGTTGAACGCCGTGCGGATCAGGACATTGCTGGCGATTGACCAAAACAACAGGCCCGCGGCGAGCACGCCGATGACGTTCGCGATCCTCCGGGGAATGACGCGCCTCGCACGCGCGGCGATGAGGCGCACGGCAAGCGCGAACAGCCGCGCCAGCACCAGCAGCACGACGAACGTCATCACGGCGATGGCGCAGACCTTGAGCGGATGGGCGTCTCGACTGGCGCCATCTTCATCATGGTGCGGATCGAGTTCTGCCATCCGGCCGCCCGCCACAGAAAAACAACGACGACGAGCAGGCAGGCGGCCGCCACCAGCGCGTTTGCGGTCGATCTCAGGCGCGCCGGCGGCTCGGGCAATTCCAGATAGTGCCACAGCCAGCGCCAGACGTTGCCGGCGAGATAGCCGATCCCGAAGCAGGCGCCGGCGATGGCGCCCTGCGTGAGATAGCTCCGCGGGATCAGCGTCGGCGTCAGCGCGGCTGCGAAGAACAGGGCACCGAGCATGAGGCCGACGCCGGAGAACGACAGCAATTGCCGCCGAATGAGCCACGCCAGTTTGCCGAAAGCACCCACCGCGCGATTCAACCTCAGCTATTGCCTGACAGACCACTCTTGCGCGGCAGCACGATCGTGAATTCAGTAAACTTGCCCGGCGCGGTCGCGACGTCGATCGTGCCGCCGTGCTGCTTCACGACGATGTCGTGGGTCATCGACAGCCCGAGGCCGGTGCCTTCGCCGGCTGGCTTGGTGGTGAAGAACGGATTGAACATTTTCTCCTTCACATCGTCGGCAATGCCGGTGCCGTTGTCGCGGATCGTGATCTCGACGTCATCGCCGCGATCGCGCGTCGCGGCGGTCACAATCGGCTCGTAACCGGCGGCACCGTCGGCCTTGCGCCTGATGACCGCGTGGAAGCCGTTCGAGATCAGGTTCAGGAGCACGCGGGTGATTTCCTGCGGAAACACTTCGGCCTGTCCGGCCGCTGGATCGAGCGCGCGCTTCAGCGTCACGTGGAATCCGGGCTTCTCGGCGCGTGCGCCGTGATAGGCGAGATTCAGGCTCTCCTCGACCAATGCATTGATGTCGCTCAGCCCATGCTCGCCGCCGCCTTCGCGCGAATGCAGCAGCATGTTCTTGACGATGGAATCGGCGCGGCGGCCGTGCTGCACGATCTTGTCGAGGTTGTCCTGCAGAAGCCCCGTCAGCTCGTCGACCTCGCTGCGGACATTCTCGGGGAGCGGGACCGGCGCGAGCACCTCGTTCAGCTCCTCGGTCAGCTCGGCAGACAGCGAGGCGAAGTTGTTGACGAAGTTGAGCGGGTTCTTGATCTCGTGCGCGATGCCGGCCGTGAGCTGGCCCAGTGACGCCAGCTTCTCGGTCTGGATCAGGCGGTCCTGCGCGGCGCGGAGATCATCGAGCGATTTGGCGAGCTCGCTGGTGCGGTCCTGAACCTCGTTGAACAGGCGCGTGTTCTCGACCGCGATCACGGCCTGGTCGGCAAAGGTCTTGAGCAGGTTGATGGCTTTGTCCGGAAAATAACCGGGCTCCCGCCGCGTGACGGCGATGGTGCCGATCGCAAGGCCATCGCGCAGCATCGGCACCACGAGGATGCTGCGATAACCGCGTGTTCGCGCCAGCTCCTTCATGGCCTCGGTAAGATCAGGCTCGTTCTGCATGTCGCTGCGGAAGGCATACTCGCCGCTGCTCGCCACCCGGCTGTGAATGCCCGACGAGGACAGCGGCGTCGGAAACGAGCTCAGCAGATCCGCATTGCCGGCCTCATTGTCGGTCGTGAAGGCGGCCAGATGCAGCGTCCCGTCGACGACGCGGGTGACGGTGGAGGAGTGCGCTCCGATCAGCGCCTTGGCGCTGTCGGAAATGGCCTGGAACACCGGCGTGACATCGGACGGTGAAGCCGCGATCACCTTGAGAATGTCGGCAGTCGCAGTCTGACGTTCCAGTGCTTCCTTGGTCGCGTTGAACAGGCTGACATTCTTGATCGCGATCACGGCCTGGGCGGCGAAGGTCTGCAGCAGGCGCACGTGATGCTCGGCGAAGTTGCCGGTCGCGCGGCGCGTCGCGATGATGATGCCGATGGCTTCGCCTTCGCTCATCAGCGGCGCGAACAGCATGCTGCGATAGCCGCGGGCCCGCGCGATGTCGCGCGCGGCCGGCTCGAGCTCGGTGTCGGGCAGTTGAGCGGCGGCACCATTGGCCACCAGCTGGTAGGGCGGAAATTGTGCGAACGGCACCGGAAAGGACGCTTGGAGCACGCGATCGCCGGCCGGATCGGTCGGCGTGAATGCCGCAAGGTGCGCGGCACCGTCGATATAGCGGAGCACCGCGGTGGAGAAGCCGCCGATCAGCCGGTTGGCGTTGGTGGCGATGGCCGCGAATACCGGCTGCACGTCGGACGGGGATGCCGCCATCACCTTCAGGATGTCGGCCGTCGCGGTCTGGCGCTCCAGCGCCTCCTTCGTCTCGTTGAACAGGCGCGCGTTCTCAATCGCGATCACGGCTTGGTCGGCGAAGGTCTGCAGCAGCTGGACGAGGTCGGGCGCGAATGATCCTGGCTCGGCGCGGGTGACGCTGATCATGCCGACCGGCGCGCCCCGGTTCATCAGCGGCATGAATAGCACACTGCGGAAGCCGCGCAGCCGCGCCAGCTCCCGGTTCAGTTCAGGGACGTCGGCCGCCTCGCTGTCGGGAAACTGGATCGTCTGGCCCTCCCGCACGAGGCCAAAAGTCGGGAAGTCCGCGATCTTGCGCGGGAACGACGCCTTGAGCCCCGCGTCCGCCTCCGGATTGGTCGGCGTGAACGCCACGAGGTGAAGCTCGTCGCCGATGAACTGAAGCACGGTGGCGGAGAAGCCGCCGAGCAGGCGCTTTGCGCTGGCGGCGACCGCCGTAAAGACCGGCCGCGCATCGGACGGCGAGGCCGCGATGGTACGCAGGATCTCGGCGCTGGCGCTCTGGCGATCCCGAGCCGTCGCAAGCTCGGCCCGCAGCTGCGCAATCTCGGCGGCGGCCGACCGCAATCGGCGCTCGAGTTCCTCGATTTCCTGCAAAACGGTCGTCATTCCCGGTCCAGCTTGATGCCGCGGCGTGCGCGGCACCGGGCCGGATTATCACAACTTCTGCGGCCGGAGCCAGCGCCTCGCAGCCGTGCCCGCACCGGCTCCGCTCACGTGCCGGGCCGCGACACCTCGGTCTCCTTGGCTGTGATGAACTCCAGCAGCACCGGCACGCCTTCCCTCGTCTTCGCGATGCCGCGCTTGATCGCGGGCACGATGTCCTCCGGCCGCGTCACCCGCTCTCCGTAGCCGCCGAAGGCGCGGGCCATCGCGGCGTAGTCGCCGGAAATGTCGGTCGAGCGATATTTTTCGGTCGAGATCGGCATCACCTTCAGCTCGATCGCCATCGAGAAATTGTTGAGCAGGATCGACATGATCGGGATGCGCTCGCGCACCGCGGTCTCGAAATCCATGCCGGTGAAGCCGATCGCAGCATCGCCCCAGACGTTGATGCAGAGCTTGTCGGGCTTTGCCAGCTTGGCGCCCATCGCAAGACCGAGGCCGTAGCCAAGCTGCGTGGTTTTGCCCCAGCCGAGATAGGTGAGGGGCTCGACCGATCGCCAGAACGGCGAGAGCTGGTCGCGCGGGCTGCCGGCATCGTGGGTGATGATCGTATTCGCGATGTCAACGGTGTGCTGGAGATCCCACAGCACGCGGTAGGGGCTGAGCGGCGCGTCATTGCTGGTCAGCTTCGGCATCCATTTCGCCAGCCATTCCTTGTGCGAGGCTGCGATCTCGGCCGCGACGGCGGATGCATCGCGATCCGCGGTGACGGTCTTGCCGATCTCCTCCAGCAGCGCGTCGAGCACGAGGCCGGCATCGCCGACCAGGCCGATCTTCGCTTCGACGTCCTTGTTGAGATGATTGGGATCGAGCGTCGAATGAATGATGGTCTTTCCCTTCGGCATCGCGATGCCGAAATTGGTCTCGGTGAAGGAGCAGCCGATGCCGAAAATGACGTCGGCCTCGGCCAGAAATTTCGGCACCGCGCGCGGCACTGCAAGGCCGCCGGAGCCAAGCGACAGCGGATGAGTCTCCGGAAACGATGATTTGCCACCCAAGCTGGTGGTGACGGGGATCGCCAATCGCTCGGCGAGCCGTTTCAGCTGCGGCCAAGCCTGCGCGTAATGCACGCCCTGGCCGGCATAGATCACCGGCCGTTTTGCGTTCACCAGCAGGCTGGCGGCTTCCTTGACGTGAACGGGGTCGGCGCCGTAGCGGGTGCGCAGCACCGGCGTGTAGTTCAGCGGCTCCGGCACCTCCTCGTTCCACATGTCCGAGGGGATCTCGACGATGACGGGCCCGCCGCGGCCGTTCTTCAGCCTGGTGAAGGCGCGGCGGAAGATGTTGACGACTTCGGTCGCGAGAATGATCGGCTCGGACGATTTCGCGAACGGCTTCATCGCCTCGCTGGAATTGAAGTTCGGCTCGATATGCGCCAGCCGGCGCTGATAGCCCATCGGCAGCACCAGCACGGGAACGGATTCGCCGAAGCACTGCGCCACGCCGCCCATCGCATTCTCCGCGCCCGGCCCGTGCTGCATGCAGAAGGCACCGATGCTGCGCCCCGACGTTACCCGCGAAATCGCATCCGCCATGTGGATGCCGACGCGCTCCTGCCGCACCATCACGGGGCGGATCTCGGCCTTGGCCGCGTGTTCGATGAGATGGTTGACCGGATAGCCGCAGAGGATCTCGATCCTCTCGCGCCTCATGATTTCCGCAATGGCGGTGCCGAGCTTCATGGCGTCTCTCTCCCTGGCAAGGCCGGTTGATCCGGCTTGTTGGGAGGAGAGGATCAGGAATTTCCGGGAGCGTAAAGCGCGGGCGGCGAGCGCGGCGGTAGGCCAGCTATGCGTCGCGAGCGTGCACCGGCTCCATCCTGCGATGGTCGCTGCAGCCGCTCGCGGTCGGCTGCAGCAGGCGCTGGGCCGCAAGCAGATCCGGTGTCCCGAACCCCTCGGTGAACTCGTGATAGATCGGCGAGAGCAGCCGGACAGCCTTGGATCTGCGGTCGGTGGCGATCCAATGTGCCGCGAGATCGGTCGCGATCCGCAATTGGAACGTCAGCGCGCCTATCCTGCGCGCTTCCGCGAGCGCTTGCTGAAACCGCTTTTCGGCGCGCAGCGGCTCGCCGGTGTGGAGAAGGATCGCGGCGTCAACTCTCTGGAGCTCCGGACGGCACCAGCGCTCGCCTTGGCGTTCCTGATGCTCGATCGCCCGCGTGATGGCTTCTTGCGCCTCCGCGATCCGCCCTTGCCTCAGATAGGCGCGGGCGAGGACCGCGAGATAGCTGCCGATCCGCATCAAGAACCGGCATTCTGTCAGTTCGTCGATCGCGGCTCGAATATCCTCCACCGCGCGTGGATCGCCCCGCAGGTCGCGAAGGCATGCGGAGAAATAGCGCTCGACCGGAACCCAGCGTGAGATGCGCTCGCGTTCAAGGTTGCGACGCAATCGCTCAGTGTAGCTCGCGAGCGCGTCAAGATTGCCGGTTTCGAGCGCAACGGGAAGGGCGGCGAGCCCAAATGCGTTCGACTGTGACACCCAATGGCCGCTGCGGTCCGCGGCATCGATGGCGTCCTTGGCGAGCCTCGCCGCGTAGTCCGCTTGCCCTTGCATCCACGCGACGAAGGGCAGATTGAAGCGGACGGTGATGAACCGATAGACTTCGTTCGCGTCCTTGCGCGAACGCCCTTCGGCCAGCGAGTAGGTCGCTGCAAGACGGTCGAGAACAGGGCGGCTCCTGCTCAATTCGCCGGCAAAAGCGCGAGCCCAGGCCAGCGCGCGATCGGCTTCGGACGTCGCCGTCAGATCGCGATCGCGGTCGGCGAGCTCAGTGGCCTCTTCAAGATAAGATATGGCGCGCTCGACCTGGCCGATCTGCAGCAGGTAGAAGCCGAACCCGACCAGCGCCCGCTGCTGATATTCGATGTTGCCGGCCCGCTTTGCAAAGAGGATGGCATCGAGCCAGGCAATCTCGTTCTCATTCGACATCTTGCGGGCGTAGAAGAGGCTCCACCCAAGGGCGCAGGCGAGTTTTGTCTTCGACAGATCGTCGCACGGGACGGTCTTGGCCAATGCGAGCGCGTCCGCATACCGCGCCTGCGCTTCCGACAGGATCGACGTCTCCGACCACAAGGTGATCGCCGCAACCGTGAGCCTGATCCCGAGTACGGCATCGCCGTGCTCGCCGAACGCCCATGAAAGAGCGGCGCGCAAGTCGGCGATGCGGCCAAGGTAACGCTGGGTCCAATCGGCCGGCTCGCGCCAGTTCCACTCCTCCTCGGACTGCTCGAACAGCGTGAGGACACGTTGCGCATGACGGCGCAGCGCCTGGTCGCAGGCAGGATCGGCCCGGCGCCGCTCGCTCGCATAGCGGCATGTGCTGTCGAGCAGGCGATAGCGCAGGCTCGCGCCATGTGCCTGCGCGCCCAAAAGCGATTTGGCAACGAGACTGCCGAGGCCGGTGACGACGTCGACCGGCGTGAGCCCAGCCGCTTCGGCGACGAAGACCGCGTCCTCGACCTCGAATGCGTCGCTGAACACCGAGAGCAGGCCGAACAGTCTGGCTTCCCGCTGCGACAGCAGTCTGAAGCTCCAGTCGATCGTCGCCATCAGCGTTTCATGACGCGGCGGCGCGCCATCGGCGGCGGGGGCACGAAAACCCAAATTCTGGTCGAGCAACTCCACCAATTGGTGAGGATTGAACCTGCCGATCTGGGCTGCCGCCAATTCGATGGCCAGCGGGAGGCCGTCGAGCGAGTGGCAGATTGCGGCAACGGCCTCGCAATCATCATCGACGAATTGGTAGTCCGCCCATTCGGCGGCGCGGCTGACGAACAATTGCACTGCCGGAAACCTGACGGCTTGATCTGGGGTCAGGGCGTGGCCGGGTTTGGGTGAGACCAGGGAGCCGAGCCGGACGACGTGCTCGGTGGCGGTGCCGAGCGGTTCGCGGCTCGTCGCAAGCAGCTTGGACGGCGATGCCTCCGCCATGAACCTGCCGGCGAAGATCGTTGCGGCTGGCAGGACGTGCTCGCAATTGTCCAGAATGACCAGCATCTGCCGCGGTTTCAGATAGTCGATGGCCGCAGCCAGGCTGTTGTCCGGATTGCCCCTGATGCCCAATGCC
Source organism: Bradyrhizobium sp. IC3195 (assembly GCF_020193585.1). Lineage (NCBI taxonomy): Bacteria > Pseudomonadati > Pseudomonadota > Alphaproteobacteria > Hyphomicrobiales > Nitrobacteraceae > Bradyrhizobium > Bradyrhizobium sp. IC3195. The sequence continues at coordinate 78,308 of NZ_JADYVG010000005.1, forward strand.
GTCACCAGTGCGGCGCCGAACAGCGTCGGGTCGGAGATCGTTGCGAGATCGACGAAGCACACGCCGTCGCGGCACTGTGGCGCAAACGCCTGGGCTACAGCCAAGGCAACCGTCGTCTTGCCGATTCCTCCGGCGCCCGCCAGGGTCACGTGCCTGTTGCCGGTCAACAGACCGGTAATTTCGTCGATTTCCGCTTCACGACCAACGATGCCGCGCAGCAATGGCGGACTAGACGAGGGAAGCGGTTCGGCGAGCGCAAGATCGTCCTCGACCTCGCCGATGCTGATCTGCACCTGCGCGATGAACTTGTATCCACGGCGCGCCACGGTCGCGATGTAGAGGGGCTCGATCTGGGTGTCTCCCAGCGAACGCCGCAAGCTCCACATGTTGACCTTGAGATTGCTGTCGTGGACGAAGGTGCCCGGCCAGGCCGCCGCCATCAGTTCGGTCTTGCTGACGAGTTCGCCGCACCGCTGTACCAGCACATGCAAGAGTTCGAATGCGCGTCCGCCCAGCTTGACCGGACGCCCGTCGAGAAGCAGCAACTGGCGGCGCGGAATCAGCCGAAAGGGGCCGAAGCAGTAAGTGAGCTCCCGTCGGTCCGTGCCCCGTTGGCGTGTCTCCGTGGCAGCCCGCATTGCTCATTCCAGTCGATCAATCAGATCGCCAGAATTATCATGCACTGCACAATAGTTAAAGAGAGCCGTTCGGAATTCGCCCGATTGCGCGGCTTTGTCCGAAACAGGGCTGCGACAAATTCGCTCGCGTGCTGCGGCGTGCTCGCTTGCGCAGCCTTCAGCTAATTTTTGGGCTTGCCAAGAACGGCCATGTGCATGACCTCGACGCCGCCGTCGGCGAGTTCTGGCAGCCTGGCGAACCAGTCCTTTACGTATGGCATCGCGTTGTGCGCGTCGAAATCGGCTCGGGTGGCGAAAATCTCGTAGAAGATGAAATGACCCGGCTTGGTGCGATCTTCCTGAAGGAAATAGACCAGGTTTTTGGGATCGCCACGGACCAGCTCGATCAGCGGCAGGGTGGCCGCGCGCAGCAGATCCTCCTTTCCAGGCTTGGCTCGCACCTGCGCCACGACGGAATATGCGCCTTCCTGAACCTGTTGATAGCGAACGCCTGGCGCTTCCTGCACTGCGGCGGAAAGTGTCGTCGTTACGAGCAACAAGGCGGTTAGCAAGAGAAATCGGACAGTTTGCATGACGAGGTCCTCTGCAGGTAAGTAAGCCGCGGGCGGCCGGGTCAGGGGCGCTGACCGGTCGCCTGCCGCGTCCAAGGAATTAGCGCACGATCTTTTGCTGCCGCTTCGCCAAGGCCTCGCTGAAGCGCTTCTTGACGGGGCCGAGCGCCTTGACGAACTCGAGCTGCTCGCCTTCGGGCCCCTTGCAGTAGATCAGCTCCCAACCGTTCGAAGGTTCGGCGGTCACCCGGTTCGTGTTGGTGCTGCGGGGCGCGGCCTTGCGATCCGCTTCCGTCATGAGACGGATGGTGCGGTTCGCTCTCACCTGCGTCATGCCGCGGCGCGCCGATTCCGCTTCGAGATCGGCAATGAACTTGTTGAAGTCCACATCGTCGCGAACATAGAAGCAGATGTGCATCATGCGCGGGAAAGCAGGACTCATGTGCTCCAGCGGTTCGGCGAAGCTCTTGGCGCTGCCCATGGGCTGATCAGCCTCGCGATATTGCAGCAGCTCCAGCACCATGTTGTCGAACTGGATGAAGCGGACATCGAGCCGCTGTGCCCCGCTTCGCAAGTCGGGCACGCCGATGGTTCGCGGATTGACCCCACGTGCATTCGCCTCGATTTCCTGGTCGGCCAACAGCGTGTTCTGCACCCCGTCGCCCTGGAAGTCGCCGTGCCGGAACACCTCGGTGCCGCCAAGCACCTCCGTGTAGAACTGGTAGGCCCGCTCCATGTTCTGGACCGTCAGCCCGAAATGCTGGACGCCCTGGAGCCGCGCCCCGAGCGGCGCCTCGTCGCGCTCGCCATCCTGTGTCGCGGCCCGCGCGTCGATGGCCGTGCCGGCGACGAGGCCCGTGACGACGGCGGCGCCGGCGGTCTGAAGCAGGGCGCGGCGGTCCATGCCGGTGGGGTTGTTGGTTTCATCTGTCATGTTGCTCTCCTTGGTCATTGGGTGGATTGGTCAATCGGCGGCGGGAAGCGGAGCTGCGGGGCTGACCAGCCCATCGGAGCGGAGCTCGCGCCAGAAGTCCGCCGGGATGCCCTGATCGAGCGCAGCGCGATCCTCGGCGATGCGCCCCGGGCGGCTCGCACCGGGAATGACGGCGGCAACCACCGGATTGGCGAGCGCGAACTGCAGGCCGGCCGCTTTCATGCTGATCCGATAGCGGTCGGCGATCGCCTTGATCCGCGCCACCTTCTTGAGGATTTCGAGCGGCGCCGGCGCATATTCGAAGTTCGGGCCGCCGACGAGCGCGCCGGAACTGTAGGGGCCGCCGACGACAATCGCGAGCTCGTGCTCGGCGACCACCGGCATCACCCGCTGCAGCGCCCTTGCGTGGTCGAGCAGCGTGTATCGGCCCGCGAGCAGGAAGCCGTCGGGGCGCGGCTCTTCGAGCGCGAGCAGCAGCTCGATCGGCTCGACCCGGTTGACACCGAGTCCCCACCCCTTAATCACGCCCTCGTCCCGCAGCTGGTCGAGGGCCTTGAACGCGCCCTTGCGGGCGCTTTCGAACACCGAGAGCCACTCGTCGCCGTAGAAATCCTGCGCAACGTCGTGCACGAAAGCGACGTCGATGTGGGAAGTCGCGAGCCGCTTCAGGCTGTCCTCGATCGAGCGCAACGTTCCGTCCCGGGAATAATCGTTCACGATCCGGTTCGGGCGGCCGTACCTGAATACGCCGCCCTTCTCGCCGAGGTCGCGGGCATCGACGTCCTCGATCTCGTCCAGGATCAGGCGGCCCACCTTGGTGCTGAGCACGTAGTCGCTCCGCGGCCGGCCGGCGAGTGCGGCGCCGATGCGGATCTCCGCAAGCCCCGCGCCGTAGAACGGCGCGGTGTCGAAATAGCGAATGCCGTCGTCCCAGGCTGCGTTCACCGTCGCGAGCGCTTCCCGCTCCGGGATGTCGCGGAACATGTTGCCGAGCGGCGCCGCGCCGAACCCTAGTCGTCCCGGCAGAATATCCTTGAGGGCCATGTTGCTAGTCCTTGTCTGCGAGGGCCAAGTCCGTCGGTGTGCGGCGCAGCCGATCTCAGTCGGTCGCTGACGTGTCTGCGCTTCTGATGAACGCCGCGACCTCGCGCGGATGCGACAGCATGACGGCGTGGCTGCTCTTCATCTCCGTCACCTTCGCGCCGGAACGCTTGGCCATGGTGCGCTGTGCCGTCGGCGGGATCATGCGATCCTCGCTCGTCACCATGTAATAGGTCGGCTTCGTCTTCCACGCCACGCGATCGACCTTGGTCTGCACCGCCTGCAATCCCCAGGGCAGCTGCGCGGCGCCCATGAAGCGGGTCGTGGCCGGGTCGACATCGGCCGCGAAAGAGGTGGGGAATTTTGCGCGGTCGACGAGCAGATAATTGCCCTCGGTGACCAGCGGAGCTTTGTGCTCGCCGGCGGGCACCGGGGCTTCCGCCAGCGTGCTGACGGACTCTCCGGCGTCAGGAGCAAAGGCAGCGAGATAGACCAGGCTGCGAACCTTGGGATTGTCGCCGGCTTCCGTGATGACCATCCCACCATAGGAATGCCCGACCAGAATGACGGGATGCCGCGCCTTGGCGATCACGCGCTCGGTCTCGGCGACATCGTCGCGAAGCGTGATCGTCGGCTGCTGAACGACGAGCACCTCATAGCCCGCCTCCGAGAGGATGCCGTAGGTGTCCTTCCAGCCCGAGCCATCGACGAAGGCGCCGTGCACGAGAACAATCGAAACATTCCTGTCGGCCGCGGCCGCGGGGGCGGCGGTTGCGATCGACAACGCGGCAAGCGCGGAGGTAAGCGGCTTCATGTCAGGCTCCTGTCCTCTATACGGCGACATTGTCGTTGGTGCGCCTTCACTAGCGCACGCCCGCATTGCGATATTTCCGATTCCTGCGCGATGACGCACGCATCTTGCTGAGGTGCGAGGAGATCAAGCTTGCGAAGCCGAACACGTCTGGCGCCAAGCCTTTGCCTTGGCTGGCTTTTACCTCTTTTAACCGTGCCGCCTCTGGACTTCGCTGGCGCAGCTTGTGAGTAATTCGCGATCGGCGTGGCAGTGACCGGGGCTGCAACTCACCACCGGATGGAATGATCGCTCGCGCGATACGGGGCCGGGAATCGCCGCAACGAAGCGGAGGTCGTAATGGCGCTCGTGACGCATGGAGATCACAAGTACAAGAACAGCGAGAAGCTCGCGGGGGTCAATGATTGGCCGGGGCTGAGCATCGAGCATCGCAAGTTCGAGGCAGGCTGTCAGGCAACGCCCGTTCCCATCTGCACCGAGCTAGTCATGCTGCTGTCGGGCGGGGGCATGGTGTGCCGTGCCGGCAACGGCGAAATCCAGAAAAGTCTTGCGCGTCCGGGCATGACTTATCTCGTGCCCGTGGGGACGCAGGAGAGCCATCTCGAGCTTTCGGACCGGATGGAATGTCTTCATCTCTATCTGCCGTCGACACTGCTTGACCACAGCGCGCTTGCGGATTTCGGCATCGATCCGGCCAAGGTCGAGATCGCCTATGCTCACGGCCTGGCGGACCAGGCGCTCTTCCACATCTGCTCGCCGCTTCGCGATCTGCTCCATCGCCCGCGCCAGCCGACCGACGCGCTGTTCGTGGAGGGGATCCAGGTCACCCTCGCGGCGCATCTCCTGGGCAATTACACGATCGACCGCTGGCGCGCGCCCGACAAGTCGCCGGCGCTCGACGCGCGACGCCTGCAGCGCGTGCTGGACTATATCGAGGCGTCTCTCGGCAGCGATATCAGGTTGGAGGATCTGGCGACCCAAGCCTGCCTCAGCCCCTATCATTTTTCCCGGCTGTTTCGCGAGGCGACCGGACTGTCACCGCACCGTTATGTCACCGATCGCCGCGTCCACGCCGCGCGAGAGGAGCTCGCGCGCGACCACCTGTCGCTGGTCGAGATTGCCCTGGAGTTCGGTTTCGGCTCGCAGGCCAATTTCACGCGCGTATTCCGCAAGGCCGCAAATCTCACCCCAGGGCAGTATCGCGAATTGTGCTGTGGCCAGGCGGAGGTGAAAGCCGATTGGCTCGAAAGCCATTCCGCAGGGATTGCGCATGATCCAGCAGGATTCGGAAATACGGCGCAATGGGCGTCGAGCATTGCTGTTGCAGCGACCAGGTAGGCGAGAGGACATATCGGCATGATCGAGCTCAAGGTGAACGGGATCAAGCGCCAGGTCGACGTCGTGCCCGAGATGCCCCTGTTGTGGGTGCTGCGTGACGAACTGGGCATCACCAGCGCCAAATACGGCTGCGGGGTCGCGCAATGCGGGGCCTGCACCGTTCACATCGACGGCAAGGCGGTGCGGTCCTGCCAGGCCCATATCGGCGAGGTCGCGGGCAAATCGGTCGTCACGCTCGAAGGCTTGCACAACAAGGACCAAAATCCGGTCTTGCAGGCCTGGATCGCGCATCAGGTGCCGCAATGCGGCTACTGCCAGACCGGTCAGATCATGCAGGCCATCTCGCTTCTTGCATCGATCCCAAAACCGACTGACGAGCAGATCAACCAGGTGATGTCCGGCAATCTCTGCCGCTGCGGCACCTATCCGCGCATTCGTGCGGCGATCCATGCGGCCGCCGCAAACAAGATGGCGGAGAAGTGAGATGGGCGACATGCAAACCCTTTCGCGTCGGGCTTTCGTGTTCGGTTCTGCCGCGGTCGCCGGTGGCATCGTTTTCGGTGCCTATGGTCCGGCCGAAGCGGCCGCGCCGAGTGCCGATGGCAATCCGCTGGCCGCCGGACTCGGCCCGAATTCCGTCACCTTCAATCCATGGGTCGAGATCAGCCCCGACAAGATCACGCTGATCGCGCAACACGCCGACATCGGCCAGGGCGTCGGCTCGGTGCAGCCGATCATGATCGCCGAAGAGATGGACCTCGACCCCGGCCAGTTCGAAGTCCGCTTCGCCGGTCCGAGTCCCGCTTACTTCAACACCGGATTCAAGGAGGAGCTGGCGCCGTTCCTGGCCGCGGACCAGAGCCCTGCGGCCGAAGCGGCACGTGCTGCGGCGCTGGAAAGTCTTCGCAAATCCGGCCTGCAGATGACGGGCGGTTCGAGCACGATCCCGGACACCTATGAGAAGCTGCGCGTGGCAGGGGCAGTTGCGCGCGAGACGTTGAAGGCAGCTGCGGCCAAACGTTCGGGCGTCGCAATCGCCGACATCCGCACGCAATCCGGCCACGTGATCCTGCCCGACGGAAGCAAAATTCCGTACGTCTCACTGGCGGCCGAGGCCGCAAGAATTCCGCCGGTGCTCGATGCGCAGCCGCGCGATCCCTCGACCTGGCGCATGCTGGGCAAGCCGATGACGCGCCTCGACGTGCGCGCCAAAGTTATGGGCGAATTGCAATTCGGCATCGATCAGAAGATGGAGGGCATGCTCTACGCCTCAGTCAAGCTGAACCCCGGCAAGGGCCAGCCGCTGAAATCCTACGACGCCAGCAAGGCGCGCGCGATGCCGGGCGTGAAGAAGATCCTCGAGATCAAGAACGGCGTTGCGGTGATCGCCACCAACAGCTGGTACGCGATGAAAGCCGTCGACGCCATCGCTTGCGAGTGGGCGCCTTCGGCCTATCCCGCCGAGCAGGCCGATCATTGGAAAGTGCTGGAATCATCGTTCAAGCCCGAATTCCTCGGCAAGGAGTGGCGGACGATCGGCGACGTCGGAGCCGGCCTGAAGACGGGCAAGCTCGTCGAAGCCGAATATCGCGCCCCTTACGTGGCGCATCAGCCGCTCGAGCCCTTGAACGGGATCGGTCTCGTCACCGACAAGGGCATGGAAATCTGGGTTGGCCATCAGAGCCCGCAGGCGGTGCAAGCCATCGCGGCGAACGCTATCGGCCTCAAGCCGGAGCAGGTCACCTTCCACAATCAATGGACCGGCGGAAGCTTCGGCCATCGTCTCGAATTCGAGAACGTCCGCGTGCTCGCCGAGATCGCCAATCAGATGCGCGGGACGCCGATCAAGCTCGTCTTCTCGCGCGAGGAGGATTTCCTTCAGGATATTCCGCGGCAGATTGCGATCGCGCGTCACAGGGGAAGCGTCGCCAACGGCAAGATCGTTGCGACCGACCTGCAATTGGCATCGACGGCGCCGTTCAAGGGACTGCTCGAGCGCATGGGTGCACCCTCGAAGGATCCCGATCCTCAATTGGCCGCCGGCACGTGGAACGTCTATTACGACATCCCCAACTTCCGCGCCATCAGCTACGAGGCGCAAGGGCTGTCGCCGTGCACCACGTGGCGCTCCGTGGGAGCGTCCACAGCCGGCTTCTTCACCGAAAGCTTCATTGACGAATTGATCCACGCAGCCGGCCTCGATCCCATGAAGGCGCGCATCGCGATGTGCAATGTGCCGCATTATCGCAAGCTGCTGGAGACAGTCGCGGAGATGTCGACCTGGAAGGGGCCGCTCGGCAACGGCAGGGGCCGCGGCGTCGCCTTCGTCGAGTCGTTCGGGACACCGGTTGCCGAGGTCGTCGAGGTGACGGCGACGGACCGTGGCATCCGGATCGACAAGGTCTGGGTCGCGGTCGACGTCGGCAAGGTGATCGATCCCGTCAATTTCGAGAACCAGGTCCAGGGCGGCGTCGTCTGGGGCCTAGGCCACGCGATCAATTGCGAAATCACCTACTCAAAAGGCGCGGCGCAGCAGACCAATTACAATCACCATGAGGCGATGCGGATCCACCAATGCCCGGTCATCGAAGTTCGCGGGCTCGAGAACGATCCGAAGGTGAGGGGCCTCGGAGAGCCGCCGGTGCCACCCGCCGCGCCTGCGCTTGCCAATGCGATCTTCGCGGCGACCGGAAAGCGCATCCGCGAAATGCCCTTCAACAAGTTCATCGATTTCGTGTGAGACACGCCATGCAGAGATCTCTGATCGCGTTGGTCTTGGCAGCGTCGGCCGTCGCCGCCCTGACCGGGATCGTCGCCGCGAAGGACGAGGCCGCCAAGGACCTGCTGCCGCCCGGTAGCGTCAGCCGCGCCGAGGGGCTGGAGGCGTGGAAGCGGATCGAAGCCGTCGTGACCCATCCACGGTGTGCCAACTGCCATGTCGATGCCAAGGCGATACCGATCTGGACGCCGGCCGGCGAAACCAAGCCTCGCCCGCATGGCATGAACATCCATGGCGGCGAGAGCCGCATCGGAGCGGAAGCGATCCCGTGCTCGACCTGCCACATGACCTCGACCCAGGCGAACGAGCCGGCGCCCTCGCCGCCGCGCGCCGGCATCGATTGGCAGCTCGCCCCGCTGGCTTTCATCTGGTTCGGCAAGAGCGGCGCCGAGATCTGTGCCCAGATGAAAGATCCCAAGCGCAACGGCGGTCGCGACGCCGCTGGTCTCGTCGGGCATTTGCGGCACGATGCCTCGCTGAGCGGCTTCATCCCGCGCGGCTGGGCGCCCGGAGCCGGCCGCTCAACGCCGCCCGGCACCTTCGAGGATCACGTCAAGGACATGGCGATGTGGGGCGCGGCCGGACAGCCCTGTCCGAATTGAGGTGGTCTCCGCACCGCGGCAAGGCGATCCCAGATAGCATTATCGAAAGGAGAAAACCATGACCCAACACGTCCTCTTCATTGTCACCAACGCAGCCGTGATCGGACCGCATAGTCGCAAGACCGGCTTCTTTTTCGCCGAGGTTGCCCATCCTTTCGAGGTGCTCGACAAGGCTGGGATCGCGGTGGAGTTCGCGTCGCCGGCCGGGGGGTGGACGCCTTACGATGCATATGACGAGAAAGATCCTGCTCAGAAGGATTTCCTCGCCAGCAAAGCCTTTCGCCGCCTGAATCACAGCCGTAAATTATCCGAGGTGGATGCCGCCGACTACGACGCCATCCTGATACCCGGCGGTCTTGGTCCCATGGTGGACATCCAGCGCAATGCGGCGGTCCAAAGTGCCGTTGTGCGAGCCTGGAGCACCGGCAAGCTCGTCGCCGCTGTCTGTCACGGGCCGTGCGCGCTGCTTGGCGTCGACCTCGGCGATGGCGTCCCGTTCGTGCGCGGCAAGAAGCTGACATCCTTTTCGAAGAAGGAAGAGTACGACTATGCGCGCGATGACGTACCTTACGAGCTCGAGGATGCGTTGAGGGCAGAGGGTGCCGAGTACTCGTCCGCGGCCAATTGGCAACCTCACGTCGTCGTCGATGGCCGGCTCATCACGGGCCAGAACCCCGCCTCTGCCGGAGCGCTCGGAAAAGAGTTGCTGGCCGCCCTCAAGGATAGGAGCAGCGGCGCGAAAACCTGAAGATTCGCAAGGACGAATTCGAGCGGGATGGGCGCGGCATCTGAAGCTGTGCTTACATCCCTCTTTGCAGCAGGGCTATCGCATTTGGGAGTTTCCCCGGCGGCCATCCTTCGAGACGCCCGCTATGGGCGGGCTCCTCAGGATGAGGGCGGAGTGCGCGGCAGCCATTTCAACGAGCACTGATGCTGACTAGCCTCATCCTGAGGAGGCGCGTCAGCGCCGTCTCGAAGGACGAGGCGTGCGCGCAGGCCGCCGCCACAAGTCATATCCGATTGCTCTGCTATTTGCAGCTCTGGCAGATCATCAGCTTTCGCTTCAACGCCTCATCTTCTTGATCGAGACCATCCGGATTGGACCTGGTGTCCCTTGCTGCGCGCGAACGCGCAGGCGGCGTCACGCGGCTCGGAGTGCCAACGTCATCGACGGTGCCGACGCTGAAGCCATCGTAGTCGGCGGCCGGATTCGGTTGAGGCCGGCCAATCACGGAAGGCTCCCTGCTGGACGTCGCTGCTGGAGTTCCGTTCGTCGTTACCCGGGCGGGCTTGGTGGCACCCGGGCGTGGCGGCGCTGCATCGGGCCGAGCAAGCGAAACCGGCGGCGCGGCCGAAGTTTGGCCTCTGGCGCTGTCGTGCGGCCAGGCGACGACAGACATGAGGCCGATCGTCAGGAGCATCACGCGTCTCATCCGCATTCTCTCGGCAGCGCTGGTTGATCGATTGGCGGCATGGCTCGTCGAGCCCGTTCCGCCGGAGAATATCAGCACCCAGAGGGCCGTCAAAGCGCCGTAGCCTGGATGAAGCGAGGCGCAATCCGGATTATTGTTTCCACGAGCGCTACGCCGTTTCCTGCAGCGCCCGCCGCAGCCTTCGGATGATGACGCCGCGGGCGCGGTCGTCGGCGGCGGCTGCGACGCGATCGTTGATGTCGAGCATCAGCTCGGACATCTCGTTGTGCCAGTCGAGACGCGTCACGGCCTCCGGCGACAGTCGCCGGCGATGATCGGCGTCGAGCACGCGCGGTTCGGGTGCCGCGAGCTCGAAAGTGTCGTCCAGCATCGGCTGGTAGATCCTGGCCGCGGGAATGATGCGCTCGGCGACGCGCTCGGCCAGGCCCGCAACCGCCGCTTCCTCGCCGTGGACCAGGAACAGCCCGCGCGCGATGGGACGACGCGCCGCGATCCAGCTGGCCATGCCGGCGCCGTCGGCATGACCCGAATATTCGTCGATCATGCGGATGCGGGCGGCGACCTTGATCTCGTCGCCCTGGATGCGGACGGCCTTGGCCCCGTTCTGAAGGAAGCGGCCGAGCGTGCCGTTGGCCTGGAAGCCGGCCAGAAGCACGGTCGCGCGCTCGTTCCACAGCCAGCGCTTCAGATGATGGCGGATCCGGCCCGCATCGCACATGCCGCTCGCGGCGATGATGATGTGAAATCCGGACAGACGCATGATCGCCTTGCTCTCGTCCGCGGTCTCGGTGAATTTCAGATGCGGCGAGTTGAGCAGGCGCGTGGCGTCGACCGACGGATCGAGGCTCTCGGAATGGCGGCGGAACACTTCGGTCGCGCGGATCGCGAGCGGTGAATCAAGGAAAATCGGCGCCGTCGGAAACTCGCGGTGCTCCATCAGGTCGACGAGATCGACGATCAGCTCCTGGGTGCGCTCGACCGCGAAGGCGGGCAGCAGCAGCGCGCCGCCGGCCGCCGCGGCAACGCGCACCTCGGCCGCGAGGTGCTTGCGGCGAAGCGCAGGTGTCGTGGCCTCGCGCACGCGGTCGCCATAGGTCGATTCCGAGATGACGTAGTCGAAATCGCTCGGCGCTTCGGGATCGGGCTGGAGCAGCTTGGCCTCCGGCCCGACGTCGCCGGAGACGAGCACGCGCAGCGGCCGCGCCGCGCCTTGCTCGGCGATTTCCAGCTCGATCGAGGCGGAGCCGAGCAAATGGCCGGCGTTCCAGTAGCGTGCGCGGACGCCGGGGATCACGTCGGTCCAGCGTTCGTAGTCGACGGCGCGGAACGATCGCAGCGATGCGATCGCATCGGCCTGCGTGTAGATCGGCTCGACCTCCTTGCGCCCGCGCGAAGCATTGCGCCGGTTGAGCTGCTTGACCTCCGATTCCTGGATGTTGCCGGCATCGGGCAGCATGTAGGAGCAGAGGTCGATCGTGCCGCGCGTCGCCAGGATCGGCCCCTCGAAGCCCGCGCGCACGAGCTTCGGCAAGAGACCGCTATGGTCGATGTGAGCGTGCGTGAGCAGCACCGCATCGATGTCGGCGGGGCGAAACGGAAAGGCGCGATAATTGAGCTCCTTCAGCGTCTTCTGGCCCTGGAACAATCCGCAATCGACCAGGAAACAGCCGCTTGCGGTCTGGAACAGATAGCTCGAGCCGGTCACGGTGCGGGTGGCACCGCAGAATCGAACGGTGATGCTCATCTGTCATTCTCCGAGGGGCTTGCCGTTGATCGCATAGCCGTCGTCGGCCGCAGTCGCGCTGGCCGCCAAATCGTGCTCCGACCGGCCGAACGTGTAGACGCGATAGAGTGGCTCGCCCTGCTCGACGCGGTCGCCGATCTTCTTGAACAGGCGGATGCCGGCGCCCTTGTCGAGCGGCGCGCCGGCGGTGCGGGCGAGGCGGTTCAGACGCAGGCAGTCGATTGCGGACACGATGCCGTCATGCCTCGCCTCGACGTCGAAGCTGAGCGGTCCGAGCTCGTTGCTGCATGTCGAGGGGCCCTGTGCGTCGATGATCTTCTGCATCTGCTGCAGTGCCGCGCCGCTATCCAGCAGTTCGCGCGCCCGGGCATAGCCGGCCCCGCCGCGCAGCTTGGGATCGTATTCCAAGAGATGGGCGGCGAGCCGGAGCGACTTCTCGCGCAGATCGCGCGGCGCATCCTTGTCATTGCCGAGCACCGCCATGACGTCGTTGGCCTCCAGCACCGGCCCGATGCCGTTGCCGATCGGCTGGCTGCCGTCGGTCGTGATCACCTCGACGGTCCGGCCGAAGCGGTCGCCGACGAATTCGAACAGCTTTCGCAGCCGCATGGCCTCGACGCCGCCGGTGACCTTCGCGGTCGGCCCGACCGGAATGTCGATCAGCAGATGGGTCGAGCCTGCCGCGATCTTCTTGGACATGATGGACGCGACCATCTGCTCGCGAGTATCCAGGCTCAGCGGGCGCTCGACCGAGATCAGGACGTCGTCGGCCGGCGACAGGTTCACGTGCCCGCCCCAGATCAGGCAGCCGTTGCAGGAGGAGACGATCGCCTTCATCTCCTCGACGGAGATATTCACCCGCGCCAGCACCTCCATCGTGTCGGCGGTGCCGGCCGGCGAGGTGATCGCGCGCGAGGAGGTCTTCGGGATCGGCAGGCCATGTGCGGCGACGATCGGCACCACCACCATCGAGGTGCGGTTGCCGGGGATGCCGCCGATGCAATGCTTGTCGACGACGACAGGGGTCGGCCAGACCAATTGCGTGCCGGCCTGCGCCATGGCCCCCGTGAGGGCGAGCAACTCGTCGCTGGTGATGAAGCTCGCCGACCCGATCAGGAAGGCGGCGATCTCCATGTCGGAGTAGCGATAATGGGCAAGGTCGCTGATGATCGCGCCGATCTCGGCCTGGCTCAGAGTTCGTCCGCGGATCTTCGCACGCACCGCTTCCAGGCTCTCCGGAGGCGAGGCGGGCCTGACCGTGACCTCCGTTCCGACCGCTTCGGCGAAGCGCCGGAACGCAGGCTCGGAGAGGCCGATCTCGTCGGGAGCCGCGAGCGTATCGTCGTCCGTGATCAGCAGGGTCGCCAGCAGAACCTTGCCGCCCTGACGAAGCTCGACGCGGCTGAAGCCGCGGAAGATCTCCGCGCGCAGCGCCTTGGAGCGCCTCGAGACGACGACGACGTTCTCACGGCCGGTGTCGAGGCGGACGCGGCGGATCTTCAGTTGGGAATGCGGAAGGTCTGGATGCATGGACGGGCCGGCAGCAGGGAGTCGGACCTCCATGCTTAGACGTCGCCGTCCCGATGCTGTTGACCCAGATCATGGCCCGCCGCTACGGCGGGCAGCCGCTGCGCAGGCCGTTGGCCGGCGGTTACTTCATCGCCGTGCTGACAGAGTTGAACTTGTTGTTGAGCAGCGCAGCGCCCGTGCTGTTGACGATGGTCACGATTGCCAGAGCGATCCCTGCGGCGATCAGGCCGTACTCGATTGCGGTTGCGCCATTCTCATCGGCAAGGAAGGACCTAAGCAGACGCATTGCCAACTCCTGTTCATCCGATCCGATGGATGGTCGCGTCGTTATCGGACTTGCAAATCGATCGAATAAATCTTCGAGCGCGCCAAAACACGGCGATCGCACCTTACCTCGTACGACGGCATTCATTAAATTAGGGTTCCGTCGATCCGTTCAAATGAAGTCAAACCGACAGCCCGGTGCATTGCCCCCATTGGCTTGACCGCTTAACCGATTGTTGAGCCTGTTCGTCAACGAATAGGCAAGGATGTCTCGATCGCGCTCATCCGCGCCGGCCGTCCGTATTCAGCGCCCGCAACATCGCGATGCGGGCGAACATCACCCAGCCGCCGCCGGTCTCGGCCGCATTGATCAAGGTCTCGATCGCGGTCTGCCAATGCGCCTCGTGCTGGGCGTCCTCGGGCAGCTCCATGATGTAGTCGGCGGCTTCTTGAAGCGTGAGCAGCTTGCGCTTGTTGCTCACGCGAACGGGATCGTCGAACGCCGTCGACCAGGGCATGTCAGGCCGGCCGATCGGCGAGGAGAGACATCACGGCGTGATCGCGGGGCGTGGTGCTGTCAGCCGGCCTTCTTTGCCCGCGCCGGCGCGCGCACCGGCTTGTCGGCGGCCGTCTTCGGCGTGGTCGCAGCCTTCGCCGCAGCGTCCTTGCCGCCCTTGCCTGATATCGGCAGCAGCATCTCGCGCTGGCCCTCGACGCGCTTCTTCGGCTTCTTGGCCTTGGTGTACTTGGCGGTCTCCTTGTCCGTGTCCCTGGCGACCTTCGCCGCGGGGGCCGCGTCCTTCTCGTTCGCGATGCTCTTCTTCAGCGCGTCCATCAAGCTGATGACGTTGCCGCCGGTCTTCGGTGCGGCCTTGGCGGTGATCGGCATGCCGCTGCGCTTCTTGTTGATGAGATCGATCAGAGCGGTCTCGTAATGATCCTCGAACAGCTCGGGCTCGAACGCGCCGGACTTCTTCTCAACGATGTGCTTGGCGAGGTCGAGCATGTCCCTCGTCAGCTTCACGTCCTGGATGTCGTCGAAATATTCCTTCTCGCTGCGGACCTCGTAGGGGTAGCGCAGCAGCGTGCCCATCAGCCCGTTCTCGAGCGGCTCCAGCGCGATGATGTGCTCGCGGTTGGTCAGCACCACGCGGCCGATCGCGACCTTGTCCATGCTGCGGATGGTCTCGCGGATCACCGCATAGGCGTCGTGGCCGACCTTGCCGTCCGGCACGAGGTAGTAGGGGCGGATCAGATAGCGGTTGTCGATGTCGGCCTTGGGCACGAACTCGTCGATCTCGATCGTGTGGGTGGAATCGAGCGCGATGTCGTCCAGCTCGTCCTTGGTGACCTCGATATAAGTGTCGGTGTCGACCTTGTAGCCCTTGACGATGTCCTCGGAGGTCACCTCGTCGCCGGTCTCGGCATCGACCTTGAGATACTTGATGCGGTGGCCGGTCTTGCGGTTGATCTGGTTGAACGAAACCTTCTCCGTATCCGAAGTGGCCGGATAGAGCGCGACCGGGCAGGTCACGAGCGACAGACGCAGAAAACCCTTCCAATTGGCGCGGGGGGCCATGGGCTACTCCAGACGCAACAGCGGACAAGCTTTGAGGATACCATCGCCCAGTTGCGAATCATAGCAACCGCCGGCGCGGAATCTTGCAACGGCGTTAATCGCCGCCTGCGCCGTGTTTGCTGGACCGGAACATCGCCCGAGATGACGCGTTGCCCTGGCAATTCATCGCCGAGGAGGTCGCGGCCATCCGACGCGACAGCCACAGATCGAGGTCACCATGGCAACCAGGCGAGAGCAGAACCGGATCGTCGAAACTCCGACCGAGGCGCGCCAGGGCGAGCCCGGACCTTCGGTGGCGGCGCTGCTCGCCATCTCGACCGGGCTTGCGATCCTGATCCTCGCCGTCGTCTGGTTCGTGTTCTTCCGGACCTGACGGCCGGATCGGCACGCCGGCACCTTCCGGCTCGCCGCGCGATGCGGCACGTTGCGCCCACCATGCCACCGGCTCCTCCGGCGGCATGGTGGGCGCAGTCGCATTTGCGCGCGCCGGGTCGTATATGACCAAAAAGTAACGTAGCCCGGTTCCCTGCGTTCATATTCAGTTCACGCCGGAATTGCTCATCTGTGGCGGTGTTCATGTCGCCTGTTCTTGCAGCCTATCCTTGGAGAGAAGCGTGCGCCTGCTCGTTGTTGAGGACGACCCCGATCTCAATCGCCAGCTCACCAAGGCGCTGACCGACGCCGGCTATGTCGTCGATCGGGCTTTCGACGGGGAGGAGGGGCACTATCTCGGCGACAACGAGCCGTATGACGCCGTGGTGCTCGATATCGGCCTGCCGAAGAAGGACGGCATCTCGGTGCTGGAAGCCTGGCGCCGCAACGGCCGCACCATGCCGGTCCTGATCCTCACTGCACGCGACCGCTGGAGCGACAAGGTGCAGGGCTTCGATGCGGGCGCCGACGACTACGTCGCAAAGCCGTTCCACCTCGAGGAGGTGCTGGCGCGCATCCGCGCCCTGCTGCGCCGCTCCACCGGCCATGCCCAGAGCGAATTGACCTGCGGCCCGGTTACGCTCGACACCCGAACCGGCCGGGTCAGCGTGTCGGGCAATCCCATCAAGATGACCTCGCACGAATATCGGCTTCTGGCCTACTTGATGCACCATTCCGGGCGGGTGGTCTCGCGCACCGAGCTGGTCGAGCATCTCTACGACCAGGATTTCGACCGCGACTCCAACACCATCGAGGTCTTCGTCGGCCGCATCCGCAAGAAGCTCGACGTCGACATCATCCAGACCGTCCGCGGCCTGGGCTATCTCCTGACCCCGCCGCCGGCCCCGGGCGCCTGAGGCGTTCCGGCCTTTGAAGTATCTTGGCTTGACGGGAGGCCGAACAGGGCCCTTGGTCCGGTCATGACGTCCGACCACCTGCCATCCTGCGCCGCCCGGGATCATTCCGATGGCCGCTAGCTCGCTTGCGAACCGACTGTTCCTGTCGGCGACCGCCTGGCTCGTGGTGATCCTGGCCATCACAGGCGTGGTGCTGTCGTCGGTCTACAAGAACGCCACCGAGCGCGCCTTCGACCGCCGGCTCAATCTCTACCTGCGCACCCTCATCGCCGAGGTCGCAACGCCCGACGAGCCGCCGGACCGTCAGTTCCAGTCGCTTGGCGAGCCCCTGTTCGACCTGCCGCTGTCCGGCTGGTACTGGCAGATCACGCGGACCGACACCGAAAAGCCGGAAGTGCGCTCCTCGCGCTCGCTTTGGGACAAGAAGCTACCGAAGCTCGAAGAGCAGGGTGCCGAGCTCACCGCCGCCGGCATCCGCCTCGCCTATGTCGATGGGCCGGAAGGGCAGAATCTGCGCATGGTGGAACGGCCGGTCGATCTCGGTGCCGACGGCAAATTTCTGGTCAGCGTCGCCGGGGACGATACCGAGATTTTCGACGAGACACGCAGCTTCGACTACTATCTCGGCGGCACCTTCACGGCGCTCGGCATCGTGCTGCTGCTGACGACCGTGTTCCAGGTCCGTTTCGGCCTTGCACCGCTCAAGCGCATCTCGGACGCGATCGCCGACATCCGCTCCGGGCGGGCGGAACGGCTCGAGGGTGAATTCCCGGTCGAGATCGCGCCGCTGGCGCGCGAGACCAACGCGCTGATCGACGCCAATCGCGAGATCGTCGAGCGGGCGCGCACCCATGTCGGCAATCTCGCTCATGCGATCAAGACGCCGCTTTCGGTCATCGTCAACGAAGCCAGCGCGCATGCCGCCGATCCGTTCGCGGAGAAGGTGATGGAGCAGGCGGATGTGATGCGCGACCAGGTCGCCCATCATCTGGAGCGCGCCCGCATCGCGGCACGGGTCTCGGTGGTCGCGACCGTGACGGAGGTGGCGCCTGCCATCGAGGGGCTGCGGCGGACCATGGAGAAGATCCATCGCGACCGCGGCATCGTGGTCGAGGCCAAGGCCGATCCATCCGCCAAGTTCCGGGGCGAGCGGCAGGATCTTGAGGAGATGGTCGGCAATCTCGTCGACAATGCCTGCAAATGGGCGGCCTCCCGCGTCCTCATTGAGGTCCTGGTCGAGCCGCAACAGCGGGCCGGCGCCGGCCCGCGTTTGCGGGTCATCGTCGACGACGACGGCCGTGGTCTGTCGGAAGCCGAGCGCGCCCAGGTCGCCCGGCGCGGCAAGCGCCTCGACGAGTCCAAGCCCGGGTCGGGACTGGGGCTGTCGATCGTGACCGACCTCGCGGCCCTCTATGGCGGCAGCCTTTCGCTCGGCAGCGCTCCGACTGGGGGTCTGCGCGCCGAGCTGGTTCTTCCCGGACTATAATCCCTTGTTTCGACGACAATTTCCGGCGTGGCCGAGGCTCCTCCAGCGAAGCATGGGAGGCATTCGAGGCAGCTTCCTAAACGGCTTCTTAAGTGGGGACCCCCTATGATCGCGCCGGACCCATCCCATGTCCGCCATTTTACCGTGCATTACCCGGGCGCATGAGCCAGACATCGATCGAGCGGCTGAGGGAATATCTCGCGCAGCTCCCGCCGCAGTCGCAGGCACTGCTGATGCGGGAGTTCGAGCGTGCGCTGGAGCGCGGCCAGGACACGGCGGTGGCCACCCTCGTGCTCGAGCAGCTGCGCAAGATCGTCCGCAAGAGCGAGGCCGACGAGACTTTGCCGCCGCGCACGGACGATCTGTCGCGGCTCCTATTCCAGGTGTTGGAACCGTTCCTCGTCGAAGCGGGCACTCCTGTCAGGGCCGGCCAGATTCGCCGCTCCTCGCTGCAGCCGATCTGGCAGTGGCTTGGCCGTGACGGCGCACCGGACAAGGTGAACGAATTCGAGGCGGCGCTGGCGCGCATGCCGGCGGACAGTGCTGGGCAGGTCGAAGCCCTGGCGCAGAAGCTTCAGGCGGTGGCCGCGGACGCCATCTTCGAGCTGACGGGGCCGGGCGGCGGCGACAAGTCGCGGGCGCTGGCCCGGGTCGGACCGCCCAACGTGATCGAGGATCTCTATTCGATCGGTGCGGTGCTCCAGGTCCGGGACGCCATTGCGACATTGAACGAGAAATTACCGCGCACCTTGCGGGCCTTCGGGGATTCCCAGATCGCCTCGGTGACGTCGGCGCTCAACATTCCGGCGCTTCAGACGCCGCAGATGCTGCCTTTCGCCTTGTCGATCGTCGTGCAGCGGATGACCGCGCCCTGGCAGATCATCCGCCTTGCGGTCAAGATAGCGGCGTCCGATGACGAGATCCGCGTCGCGGCGACGCCCTACGGTATGGCCGTCACGATAGCCCTGCACGATTTGTCCTGCGTCGCCGCGGTCCTGCGCATGGACATCAAGCGCGGCCATTTCGACAATGTCGCCGGCAACCTCAAGACGCTGCACGACGGCGTGCGCGGACTGCGCACCGAGCTCGACCTGCGCAACGATTCGACCTGGGGCAAGCAACTGACGTCGATCCGGGCCGACATCTCCAATGCGCTGCAGTCCGAGATCGACAGCGTTCCCGGCCGCGTCCGCCGCATCCTGCGCCAGCGCCCCGAAAAGGACATTCCGCCGGGCGCGCGGATCGACAGCACCGAAGTCGAGGAAACGGTGGCACTGATCGACTTCGTCGCGACGTGCCGCAACTATGCGAGCGAGCTTGCGATCAACGAGGTGACGCTGCGTACCTTCTCCGATCTCCAGCAATATGTGGAACGGTCGACCGAGCAGCTGGTGCAGTCGCTGCGTGCCGCCGATCACAAGGTCCGCACCTATCGGCAGCAGCAGGTGCAGGCCGCGATCCGCTTCTGCCAGGTGCTGTTCGGCGACGATTACGCCTCATTGATGAGCCGGGCCGCCGAAAATGCACTCACGGGCGAGCGCAAATCGTCGCGCGCAGGCTGATCGGCGCGCATTTTTCCTGATCACAATTTTAAGTTGACGACGCCGATGGCGCACCGTACTTTCGCGGTGCAAGTCTGGAAATTTCCATCTGTAGGCGCATGAAACCGGTCATCAGCTCGATTGAAATTGAGAACCGCGTCATCGTTGCCAAGTATCAACGGCTGATGGTTGGAGCCAAGGTGGTGCTGGTCGAGAAGGCCAGCGATCGGCAGCTGCCTGAGACCGCCACCAGGGTTGCATCTCGGGTTCCGGTCGGAGCGCTGCGCATCAGATTGCCGGATGCAATCAAGCCGGGAACATACTTCCTGAAGGCCTTCAACGGGCACGGCGAGCAGGCCGCGCAAAGTGTCGACTTCGAGATCGGCTAAGCCGTTGGATTTTCACCTTTTCGGCACTACATGCGGTTGCGCCGCCTTGACAATTGTCAATTGCCGCATCGTCCGGCCGTGGTGTAAAGGCACCTACAGGCGCGGTTCGGGCGCCGCCGGAAGCTTGCCAGATGACGCTATGGTTCGTGTTCGCGCTGATGACGGTCGCGGCGATTTTCGCCGTGCTCTTGCCGCTTGGCCGCACCAGCCGCGCGCAGGATCAGGGCAGCGAGGTCGCGGTCTACAAGGACCAGCTGGCCGAAATTGAGCGTGATCTCGCCGCAGGGTTGATCTTGGCGCCGGAGGCGGAGGCTGCGCGCGTCGAGGTCAGCCGCAGGCTGCTCGCGGCGGCGGCCAGCGAGCCGGCAACGGCGCCGAAGTCGAACCTCAAATGGCGCCGTGCGGCGGCCGTGCTGGCGCTTGCCGGACTGCCGCTCATCGCGGCCGGCGTCTACATGCCACTCGGCTCGCCCCGGCTGCAGGACTTTCCCCTTGCGCAGCGGGAGCGCGGGGGTGGCATGGCGCAGTCGCTCGAGAACCTCGTCGTGCAGGTCGAGCAGCATCTTGAGAAGAATCCGACGGACGGGCGCGGCTGGAACGTGCTCGCGCCGGTTCTGGAGCGGCTCGGCCGCTTCGACGACGCGGTGCGCGCCTATCGCAACTCGCTCACCTACAATGGCGAAAGCGCGGAGCGCAGGTCCGATCTCGGCGAAGCGATCTCGGCTGCCGCCGGCGGCGTGGTGACCGCCGAGGCCAAGGCCGAATTCGAGCGCGCACACGCCTTGAACGCCGACGATCCCAAGGCGAATTACTTTCTGGGCCTTGCCGCCGAGCAGGACGGCCGCAAGGACGACGCGGCCAATATCTGGCGCGCGCTGCTTGCGAAAGCGCCTGCGGATGCGCCGTGGCGTGCCCTGGTGCAGTCCTCGCTGGCGCGGGTCGGTGGCGGCGGCACGCTGCCGGCGCTGTCCGACGAGACGATTGCTGCCTCCAAGGACATGGCCGAAACCGATCGCAACGCCATGGTGCGCGGCATGGTCGATCGTCTCGCGACGCGGCTGAAACAGAACGGCGACGATGTCGAGGGCTGGCTGCGCCTGGTGCGCGCCTATCTGGTGATGGGCGAGCGGGACAAGGCAATGGGCGCTTCGGCCGATGCCCGGCAGGCGGTTGCCAGCAACGCCGAGCGGCTGCGCCAGCTCAACGAAGGCCTGAAGACTCTCGGGATCGGCGGATGATGATTTCGGGACGAGAGATGCGGAGAACGGATACGCCATGACGCGCAAGCAGCGACGTATGACCATCATCGGCGGATCGCTCGCCGTGCTCGCGCTCGCCGCCGCGCTGGTGCTCAACGCGCTGCGCGACTCCATCGTGTTCTTCTCGACCCCGACCATGGTCGCCGAGAAGCATGTCGAGCCCGGCAAGCGGTTTCGCCTCGGCGGCTTGGTGCAGCCCGGCTCGCTCCAGCGCGGCGACAATCTCGCGGTGACGTTCGAGGTCGCCGACGGCAACGCCAAGCTGCCGGTCGCCTTCAAAGGCATTCTGCCCGACCTATTTCGCGAAGGGCAGGGCGTCGTGGCGGAAGGCGCACTCGATGCCAACGGCGTGTTCAAGGCCGATACCGTCCTTGCCAAGCACGACGAGACCTACATGCCCAAGGACGTCGCCGATGCCCTGAAGAAGCAGGGGCACTGGAAGGACGATTACGGCGCCCAAGCTTCTGGCGCTGCCAAACCCGCGGCGACGACCGCCCAGGGCAATCCGCAGGGAGCGGTGCGGTGATCGCGGAATCAGGACATTACGCGCTGGTGCTGGCGCTCGCCCTCGCACTGATCCAGTCCGTCGTGCCGCTGGTCGGTGCGCGCCTTGGCGACGCCGCCCTGATGAACGTGGCGCGCTCCACCGCGCTCGCGCAGCTGCTGTTCGTCGGCGCCTCGTTCACCGCGCTGGTGATGCTGCACGTGAACTCGGATTTCTCCGTCGCCAACGTCTACGAGAATTCCCACTCGATGAAGCCGCTGCTCTACAAGATTACCGGCGTGTGGGGAAACCATGAAGGCTCGATGCTGCTGTGGGTGTTGATCCTCGCGCTGTTCGGCGGCTTGGTCGCCAGCTTCGGCAATAATCTGCCGCTCTCGCTGCGCGCGCATGTGCTGGCTGTGCAGGCCTGGGTCGCCAGCGCGTTCTACCTCTTCATCCTGATGACATCGAACCCGTTCCTGCGCATCGCGAGCCCCCCGATCGAGGGACGCGATCTCAATCCCGTGCTCCAGGACATCGGTCTCGCCGTGCACCCGCCGATGCTCTATCTCGGCTATGTCGGCTTCTCGATCTCGTTCTCCTTCGCGATCGCGGCGCTGATGGAGGGACGGATCGATGCGGCCTGGGCGCGCTGGGTGCGGCCCTGGACGCTGGTCGCCTGGATCTTCCTGACCCTCGGCATCGCCATGGGCTCGTATTGGGCCTATTACGAGCTCGGCTGGGGCGGCTGGTGGTTCTGGGATCCGGTGGAGAACGCTTCGCTGATGCCCTGGCTCGCCGGCACCGCGCTATTGCATTCGGCGCTGGTGATGGAGAAGCGCAACGCGCTGAAGGTCTGGACCATCCTGCTCTCGATCCTGACCTTCTCGCTGTCGCTGCTCGGCACCTTTCTGGTGCGCTCGGGCGTCATCACCTCGGTGCACGCCTTCGCCACCGATCCGACCCGCGGCGTGTTCATCCTCTTGATCCTGTGCCTGTTCATCGGCGGCAGCCTGTCGCTGTTCGCGGGCCGCGCCACCTCGCTGAAGCAGGGCGGCCTGTTCGCGCCGATCTCGCGCGAGGGCGCGCTAGTGCTGAACAATCTGCTGCTCACCGTGGCCTGCGCGGTGGTGCTGTTCGGCACGCTCTATCCGCTCGCGATGGAGATGCTCGCCGATTTCAAGATGTCGGTCGGCGCACCCTTCTACAATCTGAGCTTCGCGCCGCTGTTCGCGCTGCTGCTGCTCGCGGTGCCGTTCGGGCCGATGCTGGCGTGGAAGCGCGGCGACCTGCTCGGCGTGATGCAACGTCTGCTCGCGGCCGGCGTTGCCGGACTGGTCGTGGTCGCCATCGTCTGGGCCTGGGTGCGGGGCGGCAGCGCGCTGGCGCCGCTCGCGATCGGCCTCGGCGTCTTCGTCATCGCCGGCGCGGTCACCGATCTGGTCGAGCGGACGGGCCTGGTGCGCCTGCCGTTCGCAACGGTGCTGCACCGGGCGCGCGGCCTGCCGCGCTCGGCCTGGGGCACCGCGTTCGCGCATGCCGGCCTCGGCGTTGCGCTGATCGGGATCGTCTGCGAGACCACCTGGAACAGCGAATACATCGCGACCATGAAACCGAACGAGACTGCCCATGTCGCCGGCTACGATCTGAAGCTCGACGGACTGTTTCAACGCCAGGGCCCGAACTACCGCGAGATGATCGCAGAGTTCAAGATCAGCCGCGATGGCGAGGCGGTCACGGTGATGACGCCGTCCAAGCGCAGCTTCACCACCCGCGGCTCCTCGACGACGGAGGCCGCGCTGTTGACCAGCGGCGCGAGCCAGCTCTACGTCTCGCTCGGCGACGCCACCGCCGAAGGCGCCATCGCCGTGCGCATCTATCACAAGCCGCTGGTTCTCCTGATCTGGTGGGGACCGGTGCTGATGGCGTTCGGCGGCGTGCTCTCACTCTCCGACCGCCGTCTGCGGGTCGGCGCGCCGAAGCCGGCGCGGGCCAAGCAGCGCCTCCAGCCCGCGGAATGACCCGATGCGCCGGATGATGGCCGCGTTCATCGCGTTGGTGTTGCTGGCTTTGCCGGCGGCCCACGCCGTGCAGCCCGACGAGATCATGCCGGATCCGGTGAAGGAATCGCGCGCGCGCGAATTGTCGCGCGAGCTTCGCTGCATGGTTTGCCAGAATCAGTCGATCGACGATTCCGATGCGCCGCTGGCACGCGATCTCAGACTGCTGGTGCGCGAGCGCATCGCGGCCGGCGACAGCAATTCGCAGGTGCTCGATTTCCTGGTGGCGCGGTACGGCGAGTTCGTGCTGCTCAAGCCGCGCTTCGAGCTGCAGACCCTGCTGCTGTGGCTGCTCGGGCCGGTGCTGCTGATCGGCGGCGGCCTGGCGCTGTGGCTGCAAATCCGCCGCCGCTCGCGAACTGGTGTGGACGTACCGGCACCGCCGCTCACGCCCGACGAGAAGGCACGGCTCGCGGCCTTGATGTCGGACGAACCCAAATCGCCCTGAAGCCGTCTACGTCGTGCCACGCAGTGCGCGGCAACGGCTGCGTGGTTCATGCTAAATTGACCTTTGTCTGGAAGCTTGTCGCGAGATTTGATTCCAGCTCCTGAGTCCCCCGATGTTCGCGAACAGCAATCTGACGATCCGCTTCCTGGTCGGCGCCGTCGTCGCTGCGTTATTGTTCCTGCTTGGCATCGGCGGCGGCACCGGCTTCATCGCGGTCCTCTATCTCAACAACGAGATCACCAGCCTGTCCTCGAACTTCGCCGCGCTGAGCGGCCCGGCGCGCGACCATGCCATGCAGATCTACCAGCAGGCGCAGACCGCGTTTTCTTATTTCCTGGTCGCCTGCGGCGTGATCGCCGTCGTCGCTTTCGCGATCTGCTTCACCACCTGGTTCGCCGTGCGCAACGGCATCCTCAATCCCCTCGCGGCCATCGTGCATGCCATGCGCGAGGTTGCCGACCAGAAGTTCGAGACATCAGTCCCGGGGCTCGGCCGCACCAACGAGATCGGCCTGCTCGCCGGTGCGCTGGAGGTGTTCAAGACCAACGGCATCGAGCGGCGCCGCCTCTCCGAGCAGCAGCTGCATGAAGCGCAGCATCAGGCCGAGCGGTCGAAATTCCTCGATAACAGGATCAAGCGCTTCAACGATCTCGTCGCCAGTGTCGTCGCCAGCGTGGCGTCATCGGCCGTGCATCTGAAGACCAACGCGGAGACGCTGTCGCGGACCGCCAACGACACCAGCACCAAGGCCAATGCGGTCGCGAGCGCGGCGAGCCAGGCCAGCGCCAGCGTGCAGACGGTTGCAGGGTCCGCCGAGGCGATGACGAACTCGATCGGCACGATCAGCCGCCGCGTCACGGACGCGACCCAGCGCGCCGAAGGCGCTGCAAGCCAGGCGGAGAAGAGCCGCGATACCATTCACACGCTGTCGGATGCCGCCGAAAAGATCGGTGAGGTCGTCCAGCTCGTCCAGGCGATCGCATCGCAGACCAATCTCCTGGCGCTCAACGCCACCATCGAGGCGGCACGGGCCGGCGAAGCGGGCAAGGGGTTTGCGGTGGTCGCCTCGGAAGTGAAGAACCTGGCGCATCAGACCAGCAAGGCGACGGAGGAGATCACCTCGCAGGTCGCCAGCATTCAGGGCATCACCGCGGAGACCCGCGGCGCGATCGACGGCATTTCCAGGACGCTGTCGGAGATCTCGTCGATCATGTCGGGCATCGAGGTCGACACAGCCCAGCAGCGCAACGCCACACAGGAGATCACGCGCAGCGCCCAGGACGCCGCGCGCGGAACCCTCGACGTCTCCAACCATATAGTCCAGATCACCTCCACCTCGGCCGAGACCGGCCGCATGGCGGCCGAAGCCAGGGATTCGGCCGTCGATCTGTCGCGGCAGGCCGAGACCTTGAAGCGCGAAGTCGACGAGTTCATCGTCAGTGTCAGGGCGAGCTGAGGGGCCAGAATTCGCGCCTGCCGCTTTGTCGGGAACTCGATTAAGTTCCTGTAAGACCACGATTTTTGGCCTGTGCTGAACTGCCGCATCCGCCTCGACACATCATTACGAAAGTTTAACCCCGCCGCCAGCGCGCGGTAAGGCGGGAGTCCCCATCTTCAGGTCCGCAAGGTGCCGGCATCTGGCACCAACAGGAATTCAGGGCTCTGGAGATTTCCGCATGAACGATCGTATCGACCTTTCGAACCTCCCGTCCTACCGGCAGCCGCGCCGGTCGGTGTTTTCCGCGCGCAAGCTCGCGTTGATGGCTTCCGTCGTCGCCGGTCTCGGCGCGGCCGTCTATGGCTTCAGCCCGTCGTCCTCGCCGGCCGACCTGTTCTCCAGCCCGGCGCATGCGCAGGTCAACAACGAGGTCCGCAAGGTCGAGCGTCCGGTCGGATTCGCCGACGTCGTCGAGCGCGTGAAGCCTTCGGTGATCTCGGTCAAGGTCAACATGAAGGAGAAGACCGCGAGCAATGACGACGGCGACGATTCCTCCTCGCCGTTCCAGCCGGGCTCGCCGATGGAGCGCTTCTTCCGCCGCTTCGGTGGTCCGGATGGTTTGCCCCCCGGCCTGAAGGGCGGCCGTGGCCGCGTCGTGCAGGGGCAGGGCTCCGGCTTCTTCATCTCGGCTGACGGCTATGCCGTGACCAACAACCACGTGGTCGATGGCGCCGACAAGGTCGAGGTTACCACCGACGACGGCAAGACCTACACCGCCAAGGTGATCGGCACCGACCAGCGCACCGACCTCGCGCTGATCAAGGTCGAAGGCAGCACGAACTTCCCCTTCGCCAAGCTCGCCGACAGCAAACCGCGGATCGGCGACTGGGTGCTCGCGGTCGGCAATCCCTTCGGTCTCGGCGGCACCGTGACCGCGGGCATCGTCTCGGCGAGCGGCCGCGACATCGGCAACGGCCCGTATGACGATTTCATCCAGATCGACGCGCCCGTGAACAAGGGTAATTCCGGCGGTCCGGCCTTCGACACCAACGGCGAGGTGATGGGCGTCAACACCGCGATCTACTCGCCCTCCGGCGGCAGCGTCGGCATCGCGTTCTCGATCCCGGCCAACACCGTCAAGAGCGTGGTTGCGCAGCTCAAGGACAAGGGCTCGGTCAGCCGCGGCTGGATCGGCGTCCAGATCCAGCCCGTCACCTCCGACATCGCCGACAGCCTCGGCATGAAGAAGGCCGAAGGCGCGCTGGTGGCGGAGCCGCAGGCCAACGGTCCGGCCGCGAAGGCCGGCATCGAGTCCGGCGACGTGATCACCGCGGTCAACGGCGACCCCGTCAAGGATGCCCGCGAGCTCGCCCGCACGATCGGCGGCATGGCGCCCGGCGCGTCCGTGAAGCTCAACGTGCTGCACAAGGGCCAGGACAAGGTCGTCAACCTCACCCTCGGCCAGCTGCCGAACACGGTCGAGGCCAAGGCCGACACCGACAAGGACAGCGGCAAGGGCGCCAGCAAGGGCACCGACGTGCCGAAGCTCGGCATGACCGTTGCGCCGGCCAATTCCGTGGCCGGTGCCGGCAAGGAAGGCGTCGTGGTCACCGAGGTCGATCCGAAGAGCGCGGCGGCCGAACGCGGCTTCAAGGAAGGCGACGTGATCCTCGAGGTCGGCGGCAAGAGCGTGGCGACCGCCGGCGAAGTCCGCGACGCGATCAACGCGGCGCGGACCGACAACAAGAACAGCGTCCTGATGCGCGTGAAGAGCGGCGGCCAGTCGCGCTTCGTCGCGGTGCCCATCGCCAAGGGCTGAGGCCTTCAGGAGGCCTACGAGATGAAGGGTACCGCCGGCATCAGTCGCCCCCGCCGCCGGTGCCCTTCGGGGAAGCAGCGCAACGCTGGCTTCCCTCATCTACCTTCCGGTGGAATTACGCCCCCCTCCGTCGGAAGGCCTAGGGCGGTGAGGTCCCCCCAGCTTCACCGCCCGCCTTTTTCCCCGCTTCGAGCCTCTCCTGCTCGGCTTGCATGCGGTCGCCGCTCGCGCCATGTTTAGAGAAGGTTGACCTCCTTGACCGCCGCCGAACGCACGATGCGCCTCCTCATCATCGAAGACGACCGCGAATCCGCCGACTACCTCGCCAAGGCGTTTCGCGAAGTCGGACACATCGCCGACCACGCCGCCGACGGCGAGGAAGGCCTCGCCATGGCCGAGAACGGCGAATACGACGTGCTGGTGGTCGACCGCATGCTGCCCAAGCGCGACGGCCTGTCGCTGATCGGCGCATTGCGCGACAAGGGCAATACGACGCCGGTGCTGATTCTCTCCGCGCTCGGGCAGGTCGATGACCGCATCAAGGGTCTGCGCGCCGGCGGCGACGATTATCTGCCGAAACCCTATTCCTTCGCCGAGCTGCTGGCCCGCGTCGAAGTGCTGTCTCGCCGCCGCGGCGGTCCCGCCGAGGAGACGCTTTATCGCGTCGGCGATCTCGAGCTCGACCGGCTCTCGCATCGCGTCGCCCGCGGCAAGGACGAGCTGACGCTGCAGCCGCGCGAATTTCGCTTGCTCGAATACCTCATGAAGCACGCCGGCCAGGTGGTGACGCGGACCATGCTGCTGGAGAATGTCTGGGACTATCATTTCGATCCGCAAACCAACGTCATCGACGTGCACATCTCGCGGCTGCGCTCCAAGATCGACAAGGGCTTCGAGCGCCCGCTGCTGCACACGATCCGCGGCGCCGGATACATGATCCGTGACGGCATGAGATAGGGCGTTCGGCGTCGATCTACGGCGCGCCTGCAATCATCGGCTGCGTCTTCATTTGCACCGCCGTCCGAGGGTTGCGGGCGATACTGGCCTAACGCCTCGTCCGATGGCAAGAATATCCGACGTGTGGTAGTGGACGTTTCACCGGGGTGAATCCGTCCACGATAAGGAAGGATATTCAAGCTTGCAAGTCGCCGCCTTCCCGTCCGACCGAGCTGAAGAGATCCTCGTGTCGGCTTCCAAGCTGTTTGCCCGCCATAGCTATGCGAATGTGACGATGGAGCAGGTCGCAGCATCGGTTCGATCGGTGCCGGGAGCGCTGTACCACTACTTCCGCGACAAGGAAGACCTGATCTTTCACTGCTACCTGCGCGGTCTTGCGATCTACAGGCACGAAATCGAGACGGCGGCCGAACCCGGGATAGACGGGCTCGAAATCGTCAGGCGCTTCATAAGAGCCCGGCTGCGGCCTGAAGGCCAGCGCATGATCCTGTTCTCCGACATCGATGCACTGGCTGCGTCTTACAGCAAAGACGTGCATGCCAGGCGCTGGCAGAATGCCGCGCTACTCGCCGACTTTCTGAAGCGTGGCATTGCCGACGGCTCGATTGCCTGCGAGGAGCCGCTCCTTACGGCCGTCGCCCTCATCTCCATCCTGGATTGGGTTCCGTTCTGGTTCTCCGAGCGCGACTATTATTCGCGCCAGCAGGCGATTGATGCCATTGACGACATCATCACGCATGGGGTGTATCGGCGTGAGATTGCCTTACCGGACATGCCTGAAGCGCCGAGCCTGGCACCATTTCTCCAGTCCCGCTCGAAATTGAACAAGCGCGCCGCGAAGCTGGACAGGATGCTCTCGATTGCTTCGGACAGTTTCAATCGAAGGGGCGCGTCCGGTACGTCGCTCGAGAGCATCGCGGCGGAGGCAGGCATGACCCGCGCCGGCATCTATTATCATTTCAGCGAGAAGGAGCGCCTCTTGCTGGCTTGCCTGCGAAGAGGTCTGGCCGGTGAGATCGGGATTCGAGAATATTTGCAGGACCTGAGGCTCGGGGCGTTCGATTACGTCGTCCAGAGAGTCCGCCTGTTGTTGATGCTGCACGATACCCCTTGCGGCCCGAAGGCGACCTACCACAACATCAACTATCTCAACGACGTTGACCGCAAGCACTATGTCAGGCAGGTGCTCGCAACGATCCAGCAGGACCAGAGAAACCACCAGTGTTGGATCGACGAGGGATACTTCCGCAGCGTCGACACTTACTTCGCCGAACGCGTTCTGACTGGAATGGGCCACTGGTACCCGATCTGGTTCAGGGACGAGCGGAGCTGGTCTCCGATGCAGATTGCCGATTATTTTTCGCGGCTGTTCCTTTTGGGGCTCAAGCCCCGTCGGGGAGTGGTATAAAGCAACCAATCTGAGACCCTGATCGCGCTCTTCATCCTTTCCCGTTCGGACTTGATGTCAGCCGCAGATTGAGCGCGGCTTTGATCCCAAAAGTTGCCTGTGAATTCAATATTCCGGACGGCGCGCGGCAATCTTCACGTTGGGGCCGCAATTATTTCTTGCACCAAAACTTTACACAGTATTCAATATTGGAGTAGCGAAGAGTGGGCGCGACCGACGTTGTGAGTCAGCTTCGATCGCCAAGGACAAGAACATACAAAAGGGAGAAGGCCAGGATGCACAAGCTCGCAATTGCTGCGGCGGCAGCGCTGACGATGCTCGGAGGAGCGGCATTCGCGCAGGAAACAATCAAGTTCGGCTACATCGATCCGCTGTCCGGCGGTGGCGCCAGCATCGGTGAAGGCGGCTTGAAGACGTTCCAGTATCTGGCTGACGAGATCAACGCCAAGGGCGGCATATTGGGCCGCAAGATCGAGATTCTGCCTCTCGACAACAAGACCAACCCGCAGGAAAGCCTGGTGCAGGCGCAGAAGGCCATCGATGCCGGCGCCCGCTTCATCACGCAAGGCAACGGCTCGTCGGTCGCCGCAGCGCTGTCCGACTTCGTTACCAAGAACAACACGCGCAATCCCGGCAAGGAAGTGCTCTACTTCAACTATGCCGCCGTAGATCCGAGCCTGACCAACGAAAAGTGCAGCTACTGGCATTTTCGCTGGGATGCGAGCTCCGACATCAAGATGGAAGCGCTCACCAGCTACATGAAGGATGTCCCCGCGATCAAGAAGGTGTACCTGATCAACCAGGACTACTCCTTCGGCCAGTCGGTGCGTGCGGATGCGCGCAAGATGCTGGGCGCCAAGCGGCCCGACATCCAAATCGTCGGTGACGAACTGCATCCGCTGTTGAAGATCACCGACTTCTCGCCTTATATCGCCAAGATCAAGGCTTCGGGCGCCGATAGCGTCGTGACCGGCAACTGGGGCCAGGACATCGCACTGCTGCTCAAAGCCGCGGCGGACGCCGGCCTGAAGGTCAATTGGTACACCTACTATGCCGGCGGCGCTGGTGGTCCGACCGCAATCAAGCAGACCGGTCTCGACCATCAGGTCTTCCAGATCACCGAGGGCTTTGCCAATTCCGGCCACCAGCCGGCGATGGACTTCGAAAAGACCTTCCGTGCCAAGGTCAACATGTCGCTTTGGTATCCGCGCGCCGTCAACGAGATGCGCATGTTCAAGGCCGCGGCCGAGAAGGCCAACTCGCTCGACCCGGTGAAGGTCGCGGCTGCCCTCGAGGATCTCAAGTTCGAGGTGCTGGATGGCGGTGAGGGCGTCATGCGCAAGGACGATCACCAGTTCTTCCAGCCGATCTACATCTCCTCCTTCGGCAAGCTCGCTGCAGACGAGCCGTTCGACGAGGAAGGCACCGGCTGGGGATGGCATCTGGTTTCCAAGATCGACACATCCAAGACGATGGTTCCCACAACCTGCAAGATGACCCGGCCGTAAGCCTGGAATAGCTTTGCCTTCCCGCAGCCGACAGCGGCTCGCGGGAAGGTTGCTGCTCGCATCCGGACCGACTTCGCCGGGGCCGTTTCTGTCCCGGCCAGAGGTGTGATTACTGTGCTTGAACTGATCGTTATATCGACGCTGAACGGTCTGCTGTTCGGCATGCTGCTGTTCCTGCTGTCGAGCGGCCTGACCGTCATCTTCAGCATGATGGGCGTGCTCAACTTCGCCCATGCCAGCTTTTACATGCTCGGCGCCTTCTTCGGTTTCCAGCTCACCAAATGGATTGGCTTCTGGCCGGCCCTGCTGCTGGCTCCGCTGCTGGTCGGCGCGATCGGCATGGCGGTCGAGCGCTACGGCCTGCGCAATACGCACAAGCACGGCCATGTGGCGGAGTTGCTCCTGACCTTCGGTCTTGCGTTCGCGATCGAAGAAATCGTGGCGATGATGTGGGGCAGGAGCCCCGTCGATTACCGCGTGCCGGCGCTGCTCGACTTTCCGGCCTTCACGATCTTCTCGACGAATTATCCCGCCTACAAGATTTTCATGCTGGCTGTGTCGATCCTGATATTCATCGTGTTGCTGATGGTGCTCAAGCGCACGAGGGTGGGCCTGATCGTTCAGGCCGCGCTGACGCATCCCCATATGGTGGGGCATCTCGGTCACAATGTCGGACGCATATTCATGCTGGTGTTCGGCGTCGGCAGCGCGCTGGCGGGAATTGCCGGCGTGATCGCCGGTCCGGCGCTGGTGACGCAGTCCGACATGGCCGCGGCGCTGGGACCGATCCTGTTCGTCGTCATCGTGTTTGGCGGCCTCGGCTCCTTGCCGGGCGCCTTCATCGCCTCGCTGGTGATCGGCCTGATACAGACCTTCGCGGTGGCGCTGAACGGTTCGTTGGCGAGCGCCTTCGGTCCGCTCGATCCGTCGGCAGGGCCGTCCGTGCTCACCGACATCTGGAACGTCACCATTGCCCAGGTGGCGCCGATCGTACCCTACCTGCTGCTGGTGATCATTCTGATCGTACGCCCCATGGGCCTGATGGGGACGCGCGAGACATGAACGCCAAAACGACATCGACGCCGACATCGACAATCGCAGGGAAGCCGGCCGGCGACGGCCTGCGCTTCTACGGCATATGGCTTGCCGGCATCGCCGTGCTGATCGTGCTGCCGCTGATCTTCTCCTCCGGCGGCTCGCTGACGTCCTTCAGCCTGATCGGCATCGCGATCGTGTTCGCGCTGTCCTACAACATCCTGCTCGGCCAGACCGGCCTCTTGTCGTTCGGCCATGCGGTGCATTACGGCCTCGGCGGCTTCGCAGCGTGCCACATGATGAATGCAGTGGTCTCGCACGGCTGGCCAATCCCGCTGCCGTTCATACCGCTGTTCGGTGGACTCGGCGGCCTCGTTTTCGCGATCATCATCGGCTGGCTGATGACCAAGCGGGCTGGTACCGTGTTCTCGATGATCTCGCTCGGCATTGCCGAACTGGTGGCGTCGTCCTCGCTGATCCTGCGTTCGGTGTTCGGCGGCGAGTCCGGAATATCGACCGACCGCACGGCTTTGCCGAAGATCTTCGGCTTGAGTTTCGGCCCGCAGCTTCAGGTCTATTACCTCATCGCGTTCTGGCTGGTGATCTCGGCCGTCGCGATGTATGCGCTGACGCGGACCCCGCTGGGGCGAATCAGCAATGCGGTGCGGGACAACCCCGAGCGCGTCCAGTTCATCGGTTATGATCCGCACGTGGTGCGCTACATCGCCTTCTGTTTTGCCGGCTTCTTCGCTGGCGTGGCAGGGGGCCTGGCCGCGATCAACTTCGAGATCGCCAACGCCGCCTATCTCGGCGCGATCCAATCCGGCCTCGTGCTGTTCTCGACCTTCATTGGCGGCGTCGCGTACTTCTTCGGACCCATCCTGGGTGCAATCCTCGTGACCTATCTTCAGCTCGGGCTGACCAGCGTCACCGGCGTGTGGCAGCTCTATTTCGGCATTATCTTCATCGGCATCGTGATGCTGTCCCCCGGCGGCATCGCCGGGCTGGTCATGATGCACCGGCCGCTGGTTCGCGCCGGAACTCTGCCGACGGTGATCCCTTCCTATCTGATCGCGGCGGTGCCGACCTTGGCACTGGCTTGCGGTGTGATCCTGACGATCGAATCGATCGCGCGCACGCATAGCGGTCAGGGCAATCCGATCAACCTGTTCGGCGTTGCCTTCAGTCCGGCGTCGCCGCTGACGTGGGCGAGCGCGGCGGTCCTCCTCATCGGCGGCTTCTTCGTCGCGCGCCTGAGCTGGCGGCGCGTCGCCGAGGCATGGGACCGCGCGGCGACGGTCGCGCGCGATCGGGGGTACTTGGCATGACGGCAGCGATCGAAGTCCGCGCCGTTGAGAAGCGCTTTGGCAATGTCGGCATCATCCGCGATCTCAATCTCAGCGTCGCGCAAGGTGAGCGTCACGCCATAATCGGTCCGAACGGTGCCGGGAAATCGACGACGTTCAATCTCATCAGTGGCCACATCAAGCCGACCTCGGGCGAGGTGAGACTGAACGGCGATGTGATCTCCGGCCTCAGGCCGTTCGAGATCAACCGGCGCGGCCTGTCGCGGTCGTTCCAGGTCACCAACGTATTCGCGCGCATGTCGGTCTGGGAGAACGTCCGCTGTGCCGTGCTGTGGGCGACGGGGCACCGTTACGCCTTCTGGAAGAACGTCGATAGCCTGCCGGAGGTGCGCGAGCGCACGGCGCAAATCCTCGACGACATCCATCTGACGCATCGGCGCGATGTTCCGGCCGGCTTGTTGACCTACGCGGAGCAGCGCGAACTCGAGATCGGCATCACCATCGCCAGCGGCGCGACCGTCGTGCTGCTGGACGAACCGACGGCGGGCATGAGCCACGCCGAGACCGACCGCGCGGTGTCGCTGATCCGGCGCCTGACCGAGGGCAAGACCCTGGTCATCGTCGAACACGACATGAGCGTTGTGTTCGGCCTGGCCGACCGCATTTCCGTGCTGGTCTACGGCCACATCATTGCTTCCGGCACGCCGGAGGAGATCAGGCGGGACCCGAAAGTTAAGGAAGCCTATCTCGGCGAGGAGGCGCACTGATGCTGAAGGTCAGGGACCTGCACGCCTATTACGGCAAGAGCCACATTCTCCAGGGCGTCGATCTCGACGTTGCGGCAGGCGAGGTCGTCAGCCTGCTCGGCCGCAACGGCGTCGGACGTTCGACAACTGTCAAGGCGATCATGGGCGAGGTTGCGCCGCAAGGCACGATCCGCTTCAAAGGCAAGGACATCGCGGGGCTGCCGAGCTACAGGATCGCGCGCCTCGGTCTCGGCTATGTGCCGGAGCATCGGGACATCTTTCCGGGGCTGACGGTCCGCCAGAATCTGCTCCTCGGCATCAAGGATACGCGGCGTCCCGGCAAATGGCAGCTTCAGGACATGCTCGACATGTTTCCGAATCTTGCCGCGCGGGCAGATACGCCTGCGGGGGTGCTGTCAGGCGGCGAGAAGCAGATGCTCACGACGTGCCGGACCCTGATGGGCGACCCCGATCTCATCATGATCGACGAGCCGACCGAAGGTCTTGCGCCCTTGATCGTGCAGCAGGTCGGCGATCTCATCGCCCGCATTGCGCAGGCCGGCGTCGCAATTTTGCTCGTCGAGCAGAAGCTGTCGATTGCGATGAAGATCTCCAACCGCGTCTACGTCATGGGGCACGGTCGTGTGGTCTTCGAAGGTACGCCCGAGCAACTGAAATCAAACAGCGACGTTCGCGCGCAATGGCTGGAAGTGTGAGGGAAGCCGGCGGGTTTGACCGCAATGGCGCGATGCCCTCGACAAGGACGTCCGCCCGTAACGGCTGATGTTCCTCAGCGTGGTCGGAAGGGGAGGCCCACAGCGGATCACTGCTCCCGCAGGCTCCGTCCGGTGTCCGCATGGCCCGAGCTTGCGGGGATTTAACTTGGTTCCGATCGAGTGCCCCTTTAACGTTCCGCGTGCGCCTATCACGTGTGGTCACGAATGCCTTTCGCGTTGCTCGTTCCACAAGGGACCTAGGCGCAGGTGCGACAATCTAAAGGCTATGTTATTGTAAACAAAGCGAAATACGTGAGTGTCGATGCTCGTGATGCAGGCGCGTGGTTGAAACTGGGTACATGATCCGTGACGGCATTCGGTAAACTCGTCCGCACCACGGCGTTCCGGCTGACGCTGGTCTATCTGCTGCTGTTCGCGATGTTCGCGGCCTCGCTGCTGGCCTATTTCGCCTGGAATACGCGGCGGCTGATCACCGAGGAGATCACGCAGACCGTCAATGCCGAGACCTCGGAGATCAACGAGATCTACGACCGCCGCGGCCTAGTCGGTCTCGTGCGCACGATCGAGTATCGGGCGCTGCGGCCAGGCGCCAATCTCTATCTCGTGACCACGCCGACGGGCCAGGCGATCGCCGGCAATGTCGGCTCGCTGGCGCCGGGCGTTATGGCGACGCGCGGCTGGTCGGAGACAGCCTACCGGCGGATCGAGGACAGCGATGACCGCGATCATCGCGCGCTCGTTCGCGTCACCGAATTGGAGAACGGCTTCCGGCTTCTGATCGGCCGCGACCTCGCCGAGCGGCGGCGCCTGTTCGGCATCGTCGCCAAGGCGGCGCAGTTTTCGGTCTTGATCGTCGTCGTGCTCGGCCTCGGCGGCGGCATCTTCGTCGCGCGGCGGGTGCTGAGGCGCATCGACGCGATGACCGGCACGGCGCAGCGGATCATGACCGGCGATCTCAGCGAGCGCCTGCCCGTGGGGCGCAGCGGCGACGAGATCGATCGCCTCGCCGAGAACCTGAACGCCATGCTGGAGCGGATCGAGGCGCTGATGGCGGGGCTGAAGGAGGTTTCCGACAACATCGCCCACGACCTCAAGACGCCGCTGACGCGGCTGCGCAATCGCGCCGAGGAGGCGCTGGCGAGATCGGGCTGCGAGGCGGATTATCGCGCCGCGCTGGAGCGGACCATCGAGGAGTCCGACGGGCTGATCCGGACCTTCAACGCGCTGCTGATGATCGCGCGCGCGGAATCCGGACAGGCGCGCGGCAACATGGACGACTTCGACGCCGCAGAGGTCGCGGAGGGCATCCACGAGCTCTACGAGCCGCTCGCCGAGGACGACGGCATGACCCTGAAGGTCAAGTGCGAGCCGACGCCGGTTCATGCCAATCGCGAGCTGATCAGCCAGGCGCTCGCCAATCTTGTCGAGAACGCGATCAAATACGGCCAGCCCGCGGCACAGCCGGCGGGAACCGTGGTCAGCATGGACGCGAGGCAAATCACGATCGAGGCGAGGCGCGAGGGCGACCAGGTGCTGCTCAGCGTCACCGATCGCGGCCCCGGCATCCCCGAAGCCGACCGCAAGCACGTCATCGAGCGATTCGTGCGGCTGGAGGCCAGCCGCACGCTGCCGGGCTCGGGCCTCGGCCTCAGCCTCGCCTCGGCGGTGGCGACGTTGCACGGCGGCGAATTGCGCTTGGGCGATGCCCATCCCGGCCTCGTCGCCACGCTCGTGCTGCCGGCGCGCGCGGGCGCCGGCGACAGGGTTGCTCCGCCAACACCGGATGTGCCACAGAAGGTGGCATGAACCACTCCGCGCCGGGAAACGCGGACAAGCATGGTGAGAGGCTGGCCGCACGCTTCGCGGAGGCTCCCCATATTGCCGCTTCCGCAACCGATGAACCCCGTTTCGAAAGCTGGCTGGCCGAGCTCGAGCCGGCACAATCGGCCCGTCTCGAAACGCATCTCGGCCATCCCTTCGCCCGCGAGATCCTGACCGGGATTGCGGAATTCTCGCCGTATCTGTTCGAACTGGTGCGCGCCGATGCCTTGCGCCTGATCCGGCTGCTCGAATGCGATCCGGATGCGCATCTGACGGCGCTGATCGCGGAGGCGCGCAGCGCGGTGCTCGCGGCTTCGGAGGAGGCGGAGGTGATGCGGCTGCTCCGCCGCATGAAGGCTGAGGCTGCGCTCCTGATCGCGCTGTGCGACATCGGCGGTATCTGGCCGGTGATGCGGGTGACGGCGGCGCTGACCGATGTCGCGGTGTCCTCGGTGCAGGCGGCACTGCAATATCTGCTGCGGCAGGAAGCCGCACGCGGCAAGCTCTCACCGCCCAATCCCGAGGCACCCGAAGAGGGCTGCGGGCTGATCGTGCTCGCGATGGGCAAGATGGGTGCGGGCGAGCTGAACTATTCCAGCGATATCGATCTCATCGTGTTCTTCGATCCCGATGCGACGACCCTCGCACCCGATATCGAGCCGCAGCCGTTCTTCGTCCGCGTGACGCAAGGCATGGCGCGCATCCTGCAGCAGCGCACCTATGATGGTTACGTCTTCCGCGTCGATTTGCGACTGCGGCCCGATCCGTCCTCGACGCAGGTGGCGATCTCGCGGGACGCCGCGCTGAACTATTACGAGCGGGAAGGGCGCACCTGGGAGCGCGCCGCGATGATCAAGGCGCGGACCTGTGCCGGCGATTCAAAAGCGGGCGAGGCATTGCTCGCCGAGATCGCGCCGTTCGTCTGGCGCAAGCATCTCGACTTTGCCGCACTTGCCGACGTACACGACATGAAGCGGCAGATGCAGACCTATCGCGGCCAGAGCGAGGTTGCGGTCGAGGGCCACAACGTCAAGGTCGGACGCGGCGGCATTCGCGAGATCGAATTCTTCGCGCAGACCCAGCAATTGATCGCCGGCGGCCGCCATCCGGAATTGCGGGTGCGGCCGACACTGCGGGCGCTTGACGTGCTCGCCGCCAGCAACTGGATCACTGTGGCGGCGCGTGACGAGCTGGCGACCGCCTACGAATTCCTGCGCCGTGTCGAGCATCGCCTGCAGATGATCGCCGACGAGCAAACCCACACGCTGCCGGAGGACAAGCAAGCGGTCGAGCGCTTTGCGTGGTTCTTCGGCTATCGGACTCGGGAGGCCTTTGCGCGCGACCTCTTGCGCCAGCTCCAGATCGTCCAGGGCCATTACGAAAAACTGTTCGAGGGCGATGACCCCACCGGCACGGCGAGGCTGCCGGCGCTCGACTACGGTGCGGGCCCCGATGATCCGCGCCTGCTGCAGCACCTCGCGACGCTCGGCTTCAAGAAGCCCGCCGCGGTCGCGCAGACGGTGCGCGACTGGATCACCGGCGACTATCGCGTCTTCCGCGTTGAGGCGACGCGAAGCGCCTTCGTCGAGTTCGTGCCGGCCTTGATCGACGGCCTTGCCCATGCCGAAGAGCCGGATCGCGCCGTCGTTTCGTTCGATCATTTCCTCGGCGCGCTGCAGCGCGGCGGCCGGCTGATTACGCTGCTCGGCCAGAACCGCGATCTCGTCGCGCTGGTGGCGCTGGTGCTGGGAGCCGCGCCGCGGCTCGGCGACATGCTGGCGCGGCAGCCTCAGCTGATGGATGGCCTGATCGATCCGCGCTTCTTCGGCGCCATGCCCGACAGGCAGGAATTGTCGGGGCGGCTCGCGACCACCGTGCAGGACGCCGGCTCATACGAGGAGTTCCTCGATCGCCTGCGCCTGTTCGGGCAGGAGAGCCTGTTCCTGATCGGCACACGCATCCTCTCCGGCACCGTCTCGGCGCAGCAGGCGAGCACGGCCTTCGCCGACGTCGCGGAGGGAATCGTCCACACCGTGCACGGTCTCGTCGCCGATCGCTTCGCCGCCCAGCACGGCCGCATCAAGGGTCAGGAGACCGCGATCGTCGCGATGGGCCGGCTCGGCAGCCGCGAGATGACGGCCTCGTCCGATCTCGACCTGATCCTGCTCTATGATTTCGACGGCGACCATCCGGACTCCGACGGGGTGAAATCGCTTCACGGCGCACACTATTTCGCCCGTTTCACCCAGCGCCTGATCAGCGCCTTCACGACCCGCACCAATTACGGCGTGCTCTACGAGATCGACATGCGGCTGCGACCCTCGGGACGCGCAGGTCCGGTGGCTTCGAGCCTCGTCTCGTTCGCGGACTACCAGGCGAACGAAGCCTGGACCTGGGAGCACATGGCATTGACGCGTGCGCGCGTGGTCTCGGCTTCGCCCGAATTCCGGGAACGGATCGAGCGCGTCATCCGCGATGTCCTGACCCGCCGCCGCGATCCCGCCATCACCGCCAACGACGTCGCCGACATGCGGCGCGCGATCGCGCAGGAGAAGGGCGAGGCGGATTGCTGGGATCTCAAGCATGCCGCCGGCGGCATGGTCGATATCGACTTCATCGCGCAGTATCTGCAGCTCGTGCACGCGCACGACAAGCCCGAGATTCTCGACGTCAGCACCATGCAGGTGCTGGAGAATGCCTGCAGGATCGGCGTGCTCGCGCAATCCGAGACGGAGATTTTGCGGGCCGCGGCGCGGCTCTATCACGACCTCACGCAGATCCTGCGTCTCTGCGTCAGCGAGCGCTTCAAGCCTGATACCGCCGGCACCGACCTGCAGCGCGTCATGGCGCGCGCTGGCGACGCGCCGGACTTCTCCTCACTGGAGGCGCGGGTGAAGGAGACCCAGAGCGAGGTGCGGCGCGTGTTCAGGGCGCTGCTGGAAGGGTCATAGCCTGCTTCAGCGCGGTGACCGAGCTCATCGCTCAGAAGCTGCGATTGCGGATTCGGACCGATTTGCAACCGCAATCGAGCGATACGGATTGGTCATGAAAGTTGGACCGGCTGCGGGTTTTTACGTGTTGGTGCAGGTCCGGCGTGCTAACTTGCATGCCAAGATGGAATCCGAGGGGACGACCGGTTGATCGACAAGCTTGAACTATTGCTGGCGCTGGCGAAGGAGCGGCATTTCGGACGCGCGGCCGAGGCCTGCGGCGTGACGCAACCGACGATGTCGACCGGGCTCAAGCAGCTCGAGGAAATTCTCGGCGTGATGCTGGTCCAACGCGGCTCGCGCTTTCAGGGATTTACGCCGGAAGGCGAGCGGGCGCTCGACTGGGCGCGGCGGATCGTGGGCGATGCCCGCGCGATGCGCGACGAGATCAACGGGCTGAAGCATCAGCTCTCCGGCGAGATCCGCATCGCGGCGGTCCCGACCGTGCTCGGCATGGTCGCCGCGCTGACGACGCCGTTTCGTGCCAAGCATCCGGAGGTGCGCTTCCGCATCCAGTCCACCACCTCGTCCGAGGTGCTGGGGCTCTTGGAAAATCTCGAGGTCGATGCGGGGCTGACCTATATCGAGAACGAGCCGATCGGCAAGGTGCGCACCATCCCGCTCTACAACGAGAGCTATCGCCTGCTCACCGCGCCGGACGCGATGTTCGGCGATCGCGAGACGGTGACCTGGACCGAGGTCGGGCAAGTGCCGCTGTGCCTCTTGACGCCAGACATGCAGAACCGCCGCATCATCGACCGCGCATTGCGATCGGTCGGCGCGGAGGCGACACCGACGTTGACGTCGAACTCGCTGCTGGTGCTGTTCACGCACGTCAAGACCGGACGCTGGGCGAGCGTGATGCCGGCCAAGCTCGCCGAGACACTCGGCCTGTCCGACACCGTGCGGTCGATCCCGATCGTCGATCCCGAGGTCACTTACAGCATCGGCCTGGTGATCCCGCAGCGCGATCCCATGACGCCGCTGATCGCAGCTCTGGTCAACGTCGCGCGCGAAGTCGCGCCGACGCTGCAATCGTAAGCGGAAGGTCTTTTGGCTGAGCCGAGTGAACCGAGAGCTCTTCTTCCCCTCTCCCCTTGTGGGAGAGGGTGGCTCGCCGCGTAGCGGCGAGACGGGTGAGGGGTATCTCTCCTCCCGAAAGTATTGCGCGTGGATAGACACCCCTCATCCGGCGCTTCGCGCCACCTTCTCCCACGAGGGGAGAAGGGCATCCCAGATCGAAACTAACTCGATCGTTGCTCGCGGTTTTAAGCCGCAGCCGATATCCCGGCCGCCTTTACCGCATCCCGCGGAAGGGTCACGCGGACGACGGTGCCGACCTCGATCTTCGAGCGCAGGCGCATCGAGCCGCCGTGGAGCTGCGCCAGTGAGCGGGCGATGGCAAGGCCGAGGCCCGAGCCGTGATAGGTCTTGGTGAGCTGGCTCTCGACCTGCTCGAAGGGACGCCCGAGCCGCGCCAGCGAATGCGGTGCGATGCCGATGCCGGTGTCGGCGATCATCAGCACGATCCTGTCGTCGAGCTGCCGGCTGCGCACCACGACGCGTCCGCCGTCCGGCGTGAACTTCACCGCGTTGGAAAGCAGGTTGACGATGATCTGCTTGGTGGCGCGGCGGTCGGCGACGACCGAGATGGGTTTCGCGATGTCGGCATCGAGCGTCAGGTGCTTGTCCTGCGCACGGCCGGTGACGACCCTCAAGGATTCGGCGAGCGTCTGCGCGAGGTCGAGCTCTTCCATGTCGAGCTTCATGCGGCCGGCCTCGATCTTGGACATGTCGAGGATGTCGTTGATGACCTCGAGCAGATAATGGCCGCTGGTCAGGATGTCCTGGCAGTATTCCTGGTACTTCTCGCTGCCGAGCTCGCCGAACATGCCCGAGCCCATGATCTCGGAGAAGCCGATGATGGCATTGAGCGGCGTGCGCAGCTCGTGGCTCATATTGGCGAGGAATTTCGACTTGGTCTGGTTGGCTTCCTCGGCGCGGGTCTTCTCGCGCTGGTACTTTTCGGCGAGGTCGGCGAGCTCGACCGCCTGACGCTCCAGCGCGGCCTGCGAGCGCTTGAGGTCGATGACGGTGGCGCGCAGGCGCAGATCGTTGTCGACCAGCTTCTGCTCGTGCTCCTTGATGCGGGTGATGTCGGTGCCGACCGAGACGTAGCCGCCGTCCTTGGTGCGGCGCTCGCTGATGTGCAGCCAGCTGCCGTCGTCGAGCTGCGCCTCGAAGGTGCGCGCCCCCGGGCCCTGGGCCGCGGTCTCGTTGTGGCGGGTGCGCACCTCCGGCATGCGGCCGACCTCGAGCACGGTCTCGTAGGAGGTGCCGGGGATGACGGCGCTGTCGGGCAGCTTGTGCAGGCGCTGGAAGTGCGAGTTGCAGAGCACCAGGCGGTCGCTCGCATCCCACAGCACGAAGGCCTCCGGAATGGTCTCGATCGCGTCGCGCAGGCGGAGGTCGGCTTCCACGGTCTTTTCGGCGAGGCTCTTCTGCTCGGTGATGTCGACGGCGATCCCGATCAGGTGGACGCTGGAATCGGTCGCCCCGCGCGTCTTCTCGCAGCGGACGCGGAGCCAGATCCAGTGGCCGTCGACATGCTGCATGCGGAAGGTCTGGTCGATATGGTCGATCTTCTCGGAGATGAGCTGGTCGGCGATCGCGAACAGGTCGATGTCGTCGGACTTCACCAGCGCATTGACCTCTCCGAAGGTGAGGAGTTCGTGACGGCCGTCGAGACCGAGGATCGAGAACATCGACTGCGACCAGAAGATCCGGCCGCGCGACAGGTCCCAGTCCCACAGCCCGCAGCGGCCGCGGTTGAGCGCCGTGTCGATGCGGCCGCGCACCGCGTCGTTGATGAGGTCGCCTTCGCGGGCGCGGGTCGACTGCCAGTGGAAGGCGAAGCCCAGGATCAGGACGACGAAGCCCGTGGTCGCCGACAGCGTCACTGAAAGCGCGGCGTCCGAGCCCCAGATCGGCTCGTTGCGCTCCTGGATCACGGTGACGAAGCCGGGCAGTGACTTGATCTGCCGCGAGGTCGCCATCGCCGCGTTGCCGCTCGGCAGCGTCAGGTCGGAGACGTTGGCGTCGCGTGGCGGCGCCGCGACCAGCTGCGCGGTCGTGATCGCATCGAGCAGGCGGTCGTTGCCGATCGGGTCGCTGTCGGCCGGGATGCGCGCGAGGATGCGGCGGTCGATGCCGGCGGAGGTGACGATGACGTGCCGGCCCGAGGCCGTGGCCCAGGACGGAATGAGATCAGGCAGCAGCGTCGGCAGGCCCTCGATGGTCTTGAGCCGCTCCTGGCGAACCGAAGTGAGGCGGTCGATGCGCTCGGCGAGCAGGTCGGCGAGCGCCGAAATGTCGTGTCGGATCACCAGCCGCTTCTGGCGCGTTTGATCGACCACCTGCACG
The DNA here is from genome assembly GCF_020193585.1 of Bradyrhizobium sp. IC3195. Classification (NCBI taxonomy): domain Bacteria; kingdom Pseudomonadati; phylum Pseudomonadota; class Alphaproteobacteria; order Hyphomicrobiales; family Nitrobacteraceae; genus Bradyrhizobium; species Bradyrhizobium sp. IC3195. The sequence goes on from NZ_JADYVG010000005.1 coordinate 121,697, forward strand.
AAGGCACCGAGGCAGATCGTGATCAGGAAGGCGATGATGAGCGTCGGCACGGCGCGACGCAGCGCCGGCTCCGCGATCAACAGCCGATGATAGGCAGGTTTCGCGATCGATTGCGCCAATCCCTTGATCGAATCGGATTGGACGCACGCGTTCGCGGCGTCTGCACGCGACATGCCTTCGGCCCCCTGAAAAACGAGTTCCGGAAGCAGCCCCACGTCACTTCCGAATCACACCGATTTGAATCCAGTTTTCGCGGGCTGTCGAGAGTCAACGAATCGTTAACGCGAAATTATTCTTATCCAACACGCAGTTTGTGCGTCGCGCGTCCGCAAAGGCACGGGTGCAACGAGTCCGAAACGAGAACGTGTGACTCGTCGCGCATTCTTCATCACGCCCGCGGCGGCTCGGCGTGGCTGATGACGCGCTTCACGCTCGGGAACGCGCGCCGCAACGCACGCTCGATCGCGTCGACATGCTCGTGCACCTTGATCACGCTCATCGACGGTGTTGCGCGGCAGTGGAAGTTGACGATCTCGCCGGCATCCGTGTTGCGGACGCGCACATTGTGGATGTCGTGGATCTCGCCGCCGGCGGCATATTCCGTCAGCGCGGCGGCGATGGTCCGCACCCGGTCCGGCGTGGCATCGACCCCGAACGGAAGTTCCGGTTCCAGCGGCTCGATGTGAACGTCGACCTCGACGTCCTCGCCAAACTCCTCCTGGATGTTGCGCTCCAGCGTGTTGGCGATGTCGTGCGCGGCCTCAAGCTGCATGTTGGCATCGACCTCGAGGTCGATGCTGACGATCAGCTTGACGCCGAGATCGTGCACCGTGACGTGGTGGACGGCGAGGGCGGAATTGCGCGCGATCACCATGATGCGGTCGCGCACGGTCTCGTTGTCGCGCGCGACGGGCACTGCGGCGAAGGTAAGGTCGGCATCGCCGAAAGCCTTGGCGACGGCGGCCTGCGCGTTGCGCTTGATGTCCTCGACCCGGTCGATCGGATAGGTCCGCGGCACCTTCGCGATAGTGTCGATGAACGTGGTCGCTCCGACCATGCGCACGCGCAAGCGTTCGACGTCGATCACGCCGGGCACGCTGCGGATCGCCGCTTTGGCCTTCTCCTGCGCGCCTTCGGGAGCGCGATCGACCAGCGTCTGCACGGTCGAGCCGGCCATGCGCAGGCCGAGCGCTGCGATCATCACGGCAACCGCTGCGGCCGCCGCGGTGTCGCCCCACCAGAAGCCGAGCCCAGCCAGGATCAGGCCCACGATCACGGCGCAGGAGCCCATCACGTCCGAGGCGAAATGCAGCGCGTCGGCCGCCAAGGCCTGGCTTCTGGTCTCCCGCGCGGCACGGTGCAGGGCGCGGGCGCGCCAGAGATTGACGGCGATGTCGATCACCAGCACCACGAACGGCACGGCAGAGATGGTCGGCGGCGGGGTTCCCTCGCGCAGCCGGCTATAGGCCTCAACCAGGATGCCCCCGGCCAGCACGTAGAGCAGGGCGGTGACGCCGAGCGCGGAGATGCTTTCCAGCTTGCCGTGGCCGTAATGGTGCTCCTCGTCGGCGGGCTTGTCGGACACCCGCACCACCGCCCAGGTGATGATGGTCGCAACCAGGTCGATCAGGGAATGCAGGGCTTCCGAGATCAGCGCCAGCGAGCCGATCGCGATCCCGACCGCGAACTTGGCCGCCGCCATGCCGCCGCTGGCGAAGATCGAGATGGCCGCGACCGAGGTTTTGTCGTGCTGGAAGGTCATGGGCGGGGATTTAGCAGCCCCGTGTGGGACATCAAGCGATGATCCACAGGATGTAGTCGCTAGTGAGTTGCAGGAGCGGTCTACGCCTTGCTCCGGCCCCGTAGGGTGGGCAAAGGCGCGTTAGCGCCGTGCCCACCATTCGTCCGCGATGGATGCAGATCGTGGGCACGCTTCGCTTTGCCCACCCTACCGGGCCGCTGCCGGCGCCCTACGGCACCGTCACCACGATCTTCCCCAGATGCTTGTTCGCTTCCATGTGCTCGAACGCCTTGTCGATGTCGTCGAACGCGAACACCTTGTCGATCGGCAGTTGCAGCTTGCGCGATTCCACCGCGGCCCAGATGTCCCTGCGGACCTCGGCAAAGATCTCGCGGACCTCCTCGATGGTACGGGTACGGAAGGTGACGCCGACATAGTCGATGCGGCGGGCCGCGTGCAGGTCGAAATTGAAGTCGGCATGGGTGCCGCCGAGGCGGCCGACATTGACGATGCGGCCCTTGATCTTCGTCGCGGCGAGGTTCTGGTTGGCGACCTTGCCCGAGACCTGGTCGACGACGAGGTCGACGCCTTCGCCGTTCGTCGCCTTCAGCACCTCGTCGACCCATTTCGGATCGGAGCTGTCGACGGCGAGGTCGGCGCCATACTCCTTCAGCCGGCCGCGGCGATACGCGTCGGTGGACGAGCCGATCACCAGCTTCGCGCCCTTGAGCCGGGCGATCTGCATCGCCATCAGCCCGACGCCGGAGCTCGCGCCCTGCACCAGCACGCTCTGGCCAGCCTGCACCCCGCCGATCGTGACGACGGCGTTGTGCATGGTCGCGAGCGCGACGGGGAGGGTGGCGGCCTCCTCGAAATTCATGTTCGAGGGCGTGTGGAGCAGCCGGCCGTGATCGGCCAGCGTATACTCGGCGAACGCCGCGCCGCCCGATCCCATGATGCGGTCGCCGATCTTCACGCCCTTCGCATCGGGCCCGAGCTCGGCGACCTCGCCGGCCCATTCCATGCCCAGCACGGTGCCGACGCCGCCGGCCGCGCCATGGGCGTGGCCCTTGCGCATGCCGGTGTCGGCGCGGTTGAGGCCGCAGGCGCGAACGCGGACGAGCACCTGCGTGCCTTTGGGCTTTGGTTGAGCGACGTCGGAAATCCTCGCGCCTTCAGGGCCGTAGACGTAGGCTTTCATGCAATACTCTCACGTCTTGCAGTGATTATTCCGCCGCTTCGCGTTGTGACTGAACGATCATCCCCTCGAGCCGGCTGCGAATGATCGCCTCCGCCTCGCGCACGATGCGGGAGACGAGCTCGGCACAGCTCGGGATGTCCTGGATCAGGCCCTGCACCTGGCCGGCCGACCAGATGCCTTCGTCGGAATTGCCGGTGGCATAGACCATCTTGCCGCGGGCACCGGCGACGAGCTCGCGGATGTCCTCGAACTTGGCGCCTTCCTTCTCCATCGCGACGACCTTGGTCGAGACCGCGTTCTTGGCCACGCGCGAGGTGTTGCGCATGGTGCGGAAGATCAGCTCGGTCTCGCGCTCGTCATTGGCGACGATCTTCTCCTTGATGAGCTGATGGATCGGGCTCTCCTTGGTGGCCATGAAACGGGTGCCCATGTTGATGCCCTCGGCTCCCAGCGCCAGCGCCGCGACCAGGCCGCGGCCATCGGCAAAGCCGCCAGAGGCGATCATCGGAATCTTGATCTTGTCGGCGGCGGCCGGGATCAGGATCAGGCCGGGCGTGTCGTCCTCGCCGGGATGGCCGGCGCATTCGAAGCCGTCGATCGAGATGGCGTCGACGCCCATCCGCTCGGCCGAGAGCGCGTGACGGACGCTGGTGCATTTGTGCACGACCTTGACGCCGTGCTTCCTGAACTCGTCGACATGCTCCTGCGGCTTGTTGCCGGCGGTCTCGACCACCTTGATGCCGCTCTCGATGATCGCGGCGCGGTATTCGGCATAGGGCGGCGGCTTGATCGCCGGCAGGATGGTGAGGTTGACGCCGAACGGCTTGTCCGTGAGGTCGCGGCAGCGCGCGATCTCCTTGGTCAGGTCCTCCGGCGTCGGCTGGGTCAGCGCGGTGATGAAGCCGAGCGCGCCGGCATTGGCGACCGCGGCGACCAGCTCGGCGCGTCCGACCCATTGCATGCCGCCCTGAACGATCGGGTGCTGGACGCCGACGAGCTTGGTGAACCGTGTCTGCAACATGATCTGTTTCCCCCGCGCCCCGCGTGGCGCTTTGTTCTCGGTTGATGGCGGCAGGATGCCGCTGGGGGTGGGAAAAGTCTATTGCGCCGCCCGGCGGGGCGACCATGCGGAAGGCGAGGAGATTCCGCGGGGCGGATAATTGGGGTGCGCTGCTGCCTGATGAGGGCAAGCTCTTTCCTCAAACTCCGCCGTCATACCCCGCGAAGGCGGGGTATCCAGTACGCCGCGACCTCTCGGCTCTACCCTCGCAGTCTCTGGAATACTGGATTGCCCGCCTCCGCGGGCAATGACACCGAGTATGGGGCGAAGAGCTACTTCGCCGACAGCCGCACCATCTGGCGCCCGCCGTTGATTTCCTTGAGGCTGTTGACGAAGTTTTCCGGGCGCTGCCAGCGATGGGGGACCTTCAATCCCATGAACTCCGCGATGTCGCCGATGAAGCCGGTACAGTTTATGGTCTCGGCATTCCAGACTGGAGAGCTGGCCTGCAACTCCTTGATGTAGGCGAACACGCGCTTGGCGTCGGCTTCGTTGAGATAGACCCGATAGCTCGCGGTCAGATATTCCGGATCGAGATCGCCGTAGCTGGCGCCGGTCTCAGATGGCACAAAGGTGATGTGACCGAGCACGTAAGCGAGCGTATCGCCGGCCGGCGTCAGGCCCGCAACCTCGACGGCCTTCTCACTGGTCTTGCCGTACCAGACGAAGGCATGGCCCCAGCTCGCGGCCGTGCGGGCGCGGAAGTCGACGTAATAGGGGCCTTTCTCCGCCCGCGCGACCGAGCGCCGCGTCGATTGCGGCTGTGGTCGCGGGGCGGTGTCGGTCGTAGCAAGCGCGTTCGCATCGCCAACGCGCCTGTCGGTCTGCTTGTCGGTCTGCTTGTCGGTCTCATGGGCCGAGGCCGAGGGCGTCGTGCATGAGAGCATAGCTGCAAGAGCGAAGCCCGCGAGGATGCAGGATCCCGATCGACCAGCTTTGTTCGTCACGCTATTCCCCCTCGACCATCGAGCGCAAATGTCTGACGCGTATTTCGCTGCGCGTCAGTAGCGCGCGGCGACCGGGCCCGGCGCCTTGCCGATCGGGGCCTTTCCAATCGGGCTCTTGCCGATCGGCATCTTGCCGATTGGCGCCTGCTCGCCCGGATAGGCTGGCACGGGCTGGCGGCGCGGCAGATCCGCAGCGTTTGCAGCCGTCGCAAAAGCAAGCGTGGCACCCAGAGCAAATACAATCTTCTTCACAGCGATACCCCTAGAAGGTTTGGTCCAAACACGGTCATGCCGTGCCCCCAGACACGCCTTCCAAAAGGGCGGCCGAATGCGTCCAAGTTGCGGCGCGCACGGGACATGTTGGCGGCATTGCTCGGGCGCGCGGAGATGTGATGTGTCTGGATGTTTCCCGGGGGCGCGCAGCACCGGAATTGCGTCAACGCCAGGCGCTGCGGAACGATGCGAGGTGGCGCGCACGTCCCTGTGCCGGCCCGCTTGCACCCAGGCCAGCCGCCACCGCCAGGACGAACCAACGTTCCCCGGGCTATTTCTTCCCGAGCAAGTTCGACCGAATCCTATCGGCGAACCAGACCACGAAGATCGCGGCGAACGAGAGAGCGAAGTACAGCACGGTCCACAGCAGTGCGTTGCCGGCATTCGACATGTGCGTCCTCCCTTGCATCAGAAATCAATCTTTTGCCGGGGAGGGTAGCCTTGGCCGCGACGGCGGGTTTGCGCCAGATCAATTTTGCTGCTCTGCGGCGGCGAAAAAGTCTACAGCCGAAACTCGTTGGTGAGCTCGCCGATGCCGTCGATCGCGACGGTCACCGTGTTGACGGGCTCCTTCATCACGCCGACGCCGACCGAGGTGCCGACCGCGATGAGGTCGCCGGGCGAGAGGGTCATGTCGTGGGAGATCCTGCTCACCAGCTCCTGCGCGCTGAAGATCATGTCCGAGATCGGGTAGTTCTGCCGCTCCGCGCCGTTGAGGATGGTGCGAACCGTGAGTTTTGCCGGATCGAGACCGGTCGCGATCACGGGACCGAACGGGCCGTAATCGTCGATGCCCTTGGCGCGGGCCCATTGGGCGAAGGTGGGGTCGCGCGTCAGGATGTCGTTGGCGGTAATGTCGTTGACGCAGGTGTAGCCGAAGATGAAGCCGTCGGCCTCATCTGGCGAGACACGGGCGCAGGTCCTGCCGATGACAATGCCGAGCTCGCCCTCATAGGTGGTCTTGCCGTCGTAATAAGACGGGCGGCGGATCACGGCGCCAGGTGCGGCGATGCTGGTGGTGGCCTTGAGCAGGTACAGCGGCTCCGGCGGTTTGGGCTGGTTCAGCTTGGCCGCGAGCGCGTGGAAATTATTCCAGAGCGCGACGATCTTGCTGGGCACGCAGGGCGCAAGCAGCTCGACCTCCGAGAGCGCCAAAATCTTGCCCGTTGCGGCGTTGCGGCCGACCATGTCGCCCTCGTGCACGGTGATGCCGGAGGACGTCAGCGTGCCGAAGCCCGTCGTCCCGGCATGGCGGAAGCGCAGCCATTTGGTCACGCTCGTCATCACGCCACCGCCAGTGCGCGCGAATCAGCCGGTGTCGAGACGCCGTCATAGAGGCCGGCGATGCGGGCGCGCTGCGTCACCATGGCCAGCACCGAATCGAGCGCGGGCGTGGCGATGCCGGTGAGCCGGCCCATCTCCTGCACCACGGTGACGAGCGGATCGATCTCCATCGGGCGGCCGCGCTCGAGATCCTGCAGCATCGAGGTCTTGTGCGCGCCAACCTTGCGCGCCCCCTCTATGCGGCGCTCGACGTCGACGCGGAACTTGACGCCGAAGGTCTCGGCGATGGCTTGCGTCTCCACCATGATCGCGCGCGACAGCGCGCGCGTGGCGGGATCGGTGCAGATCACGTCGAGCGTGGCGTGGGTCAGCGCGCTGATCGGGTTGAAGCAGACATTGCCCCAGAGCTTCAGCCAGATCTCGTCGCGGATGCGGTCGAGCACGGGAGCCTTCAGGCCGGCGGCGGCGAAGAGATCGGCGAGGTGCTGCACGTCGGAGGTGATCTCGCCCGAGGGCTCGCCGAGCGGAAAGTTGTTGCCGTAGACGTGGCGGATCACGCCGGGCGCCTCGATCTCGGTGGCGGGATAGACGATGCAGCCGATGGCGCGCTCGGCCCCCAGCTCACGCCACTGCCGGCCGCCGGGATCGATGCTCTCCAGCGTCGAGTTCTCGTATTGGCCGCCGTGCTTGTAGAAGTACCAGTAGGGAACGCCGTTGACGGCGGTGACGATGCGGGTGTGAGGCCCGAGCAGCGGCTGCATCTTTTCGATCACGCCGGTGATCGAATGGGCCTTCAGCGTGATGATGATGAAGTCCTGCACGCCGAGTTCGGTGGGATCATCGGTGCAGCGCGGATGAACGGTGTGCTTTTCCTCGCCCGCGAGCAGCGTCAGGCCGCGCTCGCGCATGGCGGCAAGGTGCGCGCCGCGTGCGATCAGGCTGACGTCGGCGCCCGCGCGCCCGAGCTGAACCCCGAGATATCCGCCGATCGCGCCGGCGCCGTAGATGCAGATCTTCATGAAATCCTCGCGAGCAGAGACGGATTTTGGGACGAAAGATCCGGTCCGGCTCGGAAGGATCCGAGCCGGGGCCGGCAGTCGCAGGGGGAAGTTTTGCCGCTCTAAAGCGCGATGCGCTTTAGTCTATTGTTTGAGCATGATCTTGTCGGAAAACCGCTGCGCACTTTTCCGGATCATGCTTTAAGCCGCCGCTTGCGGCGTGCCGTTGAGCGCCTCATCCATCGCCGCGGCGATGTCGCGCATGCTGATGACGGAGACGAGGCTGTAATCGTCGATCACGGGCAGATGGCGGATATGATGACGGTTCATCAGATGCCGGACGTGCTCGATCGTGTCGGTGGAGGTGCAGGACACCAGCTGCTGCACCGAGACCAGCTGGGAGACCTTGACGTTGACGGCGCCCGCGCCGTGCTCGGCGACGGCGCGCACCACGTCGCGCTCGGTGAACATGCCAACCGCGGTGTTGCCCTCGGAGCGGACCACATCCTTGACCACCAGCGCGCTGATATTGTTGGCGCGCATCAGCTTGGCCGCGATCCCCACCGTTTCGTTCATACGTACCGTGACAACGCGCGGCGTCTTCTTGCGCAGAATGTCTCCGACCAGCATTGCAACCTCCCTGGGTGAGTGGTGAGGAAGTGTGGTATACATAATGCCAATCGTCAAGCGCTGGATTTGGCGGATCCGAAAAATCTTGCGACAGGCGTACTGACATTATCGCCGTGCCCAAAAAGAAAGGGGCGCATCGCTGCGCCCCTCTGCAAGCCGGCAAGGTGCGGCGCCTTACGCCGTCTCGGTCTTGGCGGTTCCGCTTGCGGTCTCCGTGCGCTCGGCTTCCTGGCCGAGGATGAAGGCGCGGCGCAGCGGCTTGATCACGAGCAGCGCCATCAGCGCCGCCGTGGCGTTCAGCGCCACCGCCACCACGAATACGGCCTTCCAGCCATAGGCGGTCGAGATCACGCTCGCGAGCGGGACGAGCAGGGAGGCCGTGCCCTTCGCGGTGTAGAGCATGCCGTTGTTGGTGGTTGCGAACTTCGCACCGAAGGTGTCGCCGCAGGTCGCGGGGAACAGCGAATAGATCTCGCCGAACACGCCGAAATAAACCGCGGTGGCCAGCACGAAGACGACAGGCACCTGGCCATAGGCCGAGAGCGTCAGCAGCATCAAGGCCGCGGTGCCGAAGGCGATGAACATGGTGGGCTCGCGGCCGATCGTGTCGGAGACCCAGCCGAAGAAGGGTCGCCCGAATCCGTCGAAGATGCGGTCGAGCGAGATCGCGAAGGTCAGCGCCGCCATCTGGAAGCCGGCGAGCGTCACCGGCTTGTCGGCGATCTTGAAGTCGTGTGCGATCGGGGCGATCTGCGCCGCAGTCATCAGTCCGCCGGAAGCGACCATGACGAAGACGAGATACATCGCCCAGAAAACAGGGCTGCGCAGCACTTGCGGCGGGGTGAAATCGATCCTGGTCTGCGGCAGGTTGATCTGCTTCTTCTTCGGCGGAATGGAGAGGCGCGGCGGCTGGATGAAGAAGGCGAGCACGAACACGACGAGGCCCTGGGCGATGCCGAAGGTGAGGAAGGCGTGCTGATAGCCGCTCGAGGCGATCATGCTCGCGATCGGCACGATGGTGATCGCGGCCCCTGCGCCGAAGCCGGCGGCGGTCGCGCCCGCCGCGAGGCCGCGGCGGTCGGGAAACCATTTCAGCGCGTTGCCGACGCAGGTGCCGTACACGGCACCCGCGCCCATGCCGCCGACGATCGCCGCCGCATAGAGCAGGGTGAGGCTGTCAGCGGAGGCGTTGAGGATCCAGGACAGTGCGATCATCACGCCGCCGAACATGATGACGATGCGCGGGCCGTATTTGTCGACGAACCAGGCCTCGACCGGCACCAGCCAGGTCTCGGTGACGACGAAGATGGTGAAGGCGAGCTGGATCGCGGTGCGCCCCCAGTGGTGGGCGGCATCGATCGGATCGACGAACAGCGTCCAGCCATATTGCAGATTGGCGATCATCGCCATGCAGACGATGCCCATGCCGAGCTGGAGCCAGCGGAAACCGGTGCGAAGCGGCGCGGCGGTGACGGCGCCGTCCGGGCTGGAAATCATCGAGAACCTCCCAGCGCCTGATTGTCCGTGACACAGGATCGCAAGACGACCTGGTGTCGCGAGTATTGTGGCTTATCGTCGCAGGCGCGGCGCGGAGATTGGTATACGATATTCCAGATTGCAAGCCCTAACTTGTCACTTCTTGGTGGCTCCGCCCGCGCCCCGGCGAGGCGATGCGACGATCGCCAAAGAAAAACGCCCGGCCGTGAGGCCGGGCGTCGTGCTTGCTGAATTGTATCGCCGGTCAGATCGTCGATTTCGCGACCACGACCTTGCGCCAGGGCTTGAGCACCGCGATCGCCAGCACCGAAGCCAGGATGTTGGCGCCGGCCGCGATGATGAACACGCTGTCCCAGGTCCCCGATGTCTGCTGCATGTAGTTGGCGATCGGCACCAGCAGCGCGGCGGTGCCCTTCGCGGTGTAGAGCAGGCCGGCATTGGTGGTCGCGAACTTGGTGCCGAACGTGTCGGTGCAGGTCGAGGGGAATAGTGAGTAGATCTCACCCCAGGCGAAGAACACGAAGCCCGAGAGCAGCACGAACCAGACCGGATCGTGACCCCAGAGGTAGAGCATCCAGATGCCGAACCCTTCCATGCCGAAGGCGATGAACATCGTGTTCTCGCGGCCGATCATGTCGGAGATCCAGCCGAAGAACGGACGCGTCAGGCCGTTGAGCACGCGGTCGATCGTGGCCGCGAAGGTCACCGCCGTCATCGTCACCGCCATCAGCGTGACCGGGACGCTGTCGACCTTCCAGTCAACCGCGATCGGCTTCAGGTTCGCGGTGACCATCAGTCCACCCGCGCCGACGATCACGAACATGAAGTACATCAGCCAGAAGATCGGCTGGCGCAGCACTTCGGTCGGCTGATAGTTGCGCCGGGTCTGGATGATATTGGCATTCGCCACCACGTGCGGCACCTGGCCCGCTTTCGGCGCGAGCAGAAAGAAGGCGAGGAGGCAGATGATGATGCCTTGCCCGAGGCCGAAATAGAGGAAGGTGGTCTGGAATCCGCTGTCCTTGATCATGGCCTGGATCGGCGCCACGGTCAGCGCGGAGCCTGCCCCGAAGCCGGCCGCCGTGATGCCGGCCGCAAGACCGCGCTTGTCCGGAAACCATTTCAGCGCGTTGCCGACGCAGGTGCCGTAGACGCCGCCGGCGCCGATGCCTGCGATGATCATGCCGAGATAGTAGCCGTTCAGCGAGGTCGCCTGCGCGTTGATCGCCCAGCCGATAGCGCAGAGCACGCCGCCGACCAGCACCACGATGCGCGGGCCGTATTTGTCGACGAACCATCCTTCAACCGGCACCAGCCAGGTCTCGAACAACACGAAGAGCGTGAAGGCCCATTGGATCGAGGCACGATCCCAGCCGAACGTCTTCTGGATGTCGGGGACGAAGAACGTCCAGCCATATTGGTAGTTGGCGATCATCACCATCGCCGCCACACCGATCGCCAATTGCGCCCAGCGATAGGCATCGCTTACGCGCGCGGCACTCGGGGCCGCTGCTGCCGACTGCACCATGTCCGTCATCAAAAACCCTCCCAAACGCGCCCATCATTTTTATGCATGCGCTGGCGCGCACTCTGGTATGCAATATGCCAAGATTCAAGCGAGGACGGGAGGGTGCGGCGAAATAGCGCGGGCTTGTTCACATGCGCTATGAGCGCGGAAATGTAAAGCCCGATCGCGTCGGCGTGATGGCGGCGATTGCAGTTGATTAAAGCTAAGAGGCTGTTTTTACAGCGCTTTATCTCGGATCGGCGACGTCGCGGGGCGTTGTTGAAAGCCTATGCACTTGGCGTTCTTGCAGGCCTGCATTGGTCGCGTGCGCCGAGGCGCCGTCGGCGGGGGACGGCGCAATCTCTGGAATTCTATATTCCAGAAGTCTGGAGTGCGGCAATTTGGCGTCGGTACCGATGCGGATTGCGCAGATCCCCCTCACGCCATCGACGTGCGCAGCCGGCTGTAGCCTTCCTGGATCGCGGACCAGAACAGGGCGACCAAGCCGAGCGCCATGATGGTGCTGACGAGGCCGTTGGAGAAGAACACCCCGAGCGATCCTTGCGAGCCCAGCAGCGATTGTCGGAAGGCTTCCTCGGCCTTGTCGCCGAGCACGATGGCGAGCACCAGCGGCGCGAGCGGGTAATTGCACTTCTTCAGGAGATAGCCGATCACGCCGAACACCAACATCAGCATCACGTCGAAGGTGCTGTTGTGCACCGAATAGGCGCCGATCGCGCAGAGCACCAGGATCAACGGCGCGATGATGCCGAAGGGTACGCGCAGGATCGCGGCGAAGATCGGCACGCAGGTGAGTACGACGATGAGCCCGACGAGATTGCCGAGATACATCGAGGCGATCAGGCCCCAGACGAATTCCTTCTGCTCGACGAACAGCATCGGGCCAGGCTGCAGGCCCCAGATCAAGAGGCCGCCGAGCAGCACGGCGGCGGTCGGCGAGCCCGGCACGCCGAGCGACAGCATCGGCAGCAGCGCCGCGGTGCCGGCGGCGTGTGCGGCCGTCTCCGGCGCGATCACGCCCTCGATCTCGCCCTTGCCGAAATTGTTGCCGCGTCGCGCCAGCCGCTTGGCGATGCCGTAGCTCATGAAGGAAGCAGGCGTCGCGCCGGCCGGGGTGACGCCCATCCAGCAGCCGATCAGGCAGGACCGCAGCGATGTCATCCAATAGGCGGGCAACTCGCGCCAGGTCTGGAGCACGACACGAAGGTTGATGCTGGCTTTGCCGCCGCGGAAGGCGAGCCCTTCCTCCATGGTCAGCAGGATCTCGCCGATGCCGAACAGGCCGATCACGGCGATCAGGAAGTCGAAGCCGTTGAGCAGTTCGGTGATGCCGAAGGTCAGCCGCAATTGTCCGGTGATCGAGTCCAGCCCGACCGCCGCGAGCGCAAAGCCGATCATCATTGCGGCGATGGTCTTGAACGGCGGCTCCTTGCTGAGGCCGACGAAGGAGCAGAAAGCGAGGAAATACACCGCGAACTTCTCCGCCGGCCCAAATCGAAGCGCAAAGCCCGCGACGAGCGGCGCAACCAGCGTGATCATGACGACGGCAAACAGCGCGCCGACGAAGGAGGAGGTAAAGGCCGCCGTCAGGGCCTCGCCGGGCTTGCCCTGCTGGGCCATCGGATAGCCGTCGAAGGTGGTCGCCACCGACCATGGCTCGCCAGGGATGTTGAACAGGATCGAGGTGATGGCTCCCCCGAACAATGCGCCCCAATAGATGCAGGACAGCATGATGATGGCCGATGTCGGCGGCATGCTGAAGGTCAGCGGAAGCAGGATCGCGACGCCGTTGGCGCCCCCGAGCCCCGGCAGCACGCCGATGAGGACGCCGAGCGTGATGCCGATCACCATCAGCATGATGTTGTAGGGCTGCAGGGCGACCGCGAAGCCGTGAAACAGATTGGCCAACTCTTCCATGTCAAAACGTCCTGCAGCAGCAATTGAATGGGTGGATGGGTCTCACAGGCCGAGCCATTCCTCGAGCGGCCCCTTGGGCAGAGGGACGAGGAACCAGCGCTCGAAAACGAGGTAAGTCACGACCGGCATGCCGACCGCCACCGCTGCGACGGTCAGCCAGCGATAGCCGCCGAGCCAGCGCATGAACCAGGCGATGAAGAGCATCGAGCCGACGTAAAGGCCGATGAACGGCATTGTGCCGACGTAGATGGCGGTCGGCACCACGACGCTCATGACCTGGCGCAGCTGCCCCCATTCGGCGAACAACCGTCCGTCGTCGTCGCGCTGCGCGTTCCAGACGTTGATCGCACTCGCCGCGACGATGGCCGCGCCGATATAGAACGGGAAAAATCCGGCGCGCGGCCCCTCCGGGCCCCAATTGATGCCGGCCTTGAGGCTGCCGAAGATCACGATGAGGCCGAACACGCCGATCAGCAGCCCCATGCCGATTTCCAGCGTCTTGTGGGCGGGGCCGGATTCGGCTCGGGATCGTTCAGTCATGAGGCCTCCAGGCGGAAATGCAGTCTTTCGCAGTCGCTGCCGGCGCGAGGACGCGCAGCATCCTCGGCCGTCATCGATGCCAGGCTCAATTCGATGCGAGGAAGCCGGCTTCCTTCATCAGGCTTTCGTGCCGCTTCTCCTCCGCCTCGATCCACTTGGCGTAATCGGCGCCGGTCAGGAAGGTCGTGTTGAAGGCGCCGCTCTTCATGAACTCCTGCCATTCCGGCGTGGCGCGCACCTTCTTGAACAGCTCGACGTAATATTCGACCTGGTCCTTTGTGGCCTTGGGCGACATGAAGATGCCGCGCAGCATGAGATATTCCATCGCAAGGCCCTGCGACTTGCAGGTCGGAATATCCTTCCAGGCCTTGCCCTCGGCGATCGGCTCGTCATAGGCCATCGGCTGGGCGTCGAACACGCAGAGCGGACGGAGCTTGCCGCCGCGCCATTGCGCGACCGCCTCGATCGGGTTGTTGACGGTCGAATCGACGTGGTTGCCGACCAGCTGCACCGCGACTTCGCCGCCGCCCTTGTAGGGAATGTAGGTGAACTTGGCGTCGATGGCCTTCTCGATCCCGACCGTGATGATCTGGTCTTCCTGCTTGGACCCGGTGCCGCCCATCTTGAACGTGCCGCTTGGTGCCTTCTTCGCGGCCTCGACATAGTCTTTCACGGAGCTGTACGGCTTCTCGGCATTCACCCAGAGCACGAACTCGTCGAGCGCGAGCATCGCAACCGGAGTCAGATCCTTCCAGTTGAAGGGGATGCCCGTCGCCAGCGGCGTCGTGAACAGGTTCGACAGCGTGATGATGATCTTGTGCGGATTGTTCGCCGACGTCTTCACATCGAGGAAGCCTTCACCGCCTGCGCCGCCGGCCTTGTTGATGACGACCAGCGGCTGCTTCATCAGATTGTGCTTGGTGACGATGCCCTGGATGGTGCGCGCCATCTGATCGGCGCCGCCTCCGGTACCCGCGGGCACGATGAACTCGACCGGACGGACCGGCTCCCAGGCGGCACGGCTAGCGGTGCTGCTCGCGCACGACATCACCATTGCCGCCAACGCGACATTCAGAACGAATGGCTTCATCTTGTTCACTCCCTGTCGAACCCTCAACGCAGCCGCTCTTTGTCGGCTTGCGTCAGCCCATCCCGAGTCACATGCCCCGGGATTACCCTTGCGGTCTAGCACCCATGGCAGTCCCGATAGAAACTGTATGAGCAGGGATAACGCGCGGCATCCGCATCTTTCGACTAAGGCTTCGCCAAGGGCGCGGCAAACATGGCCACTCGGCCTTCCGTCCTGCGTTACGCTTCCCCGTCCTTACACTTTTGAATCGTGCAACCGTTCTTGTTTGAATGGATGGTATGCGAAATGCCAGTAGACAAACAACCGGAATCGTCGGTTGGCCTCGGCGGACTAATCGTCGCAGTTGCGCTCGCCTGCGTGGGAGGGCGCTGCCAAACAGAAATGGCCCCGACAGGCGAGGCCATTTGGTCAAGCACCGTGTTTTTGGCTTCTGTGCCGTCGCCCGTTCGGTGAGGCAGCGAAGGCCTTCTTACAGGCCGAAACGCGGCAAGTCCCCGTTGCGATTGGAGATTTCGGCGCTCGCCAGCAGCAAGCCGTCGATCGCGGCCATCAGGCGGGCGAACAGCGAGGAGGAGGGCGCAAGAGCGACAGAAGCGGTCTTGGACATCGGAAATCCCTTTCTTGAGAACAGTCAGTCTTGCTGTCTCATTCCTGGGAACAATCTATGTATGCCAGATGCCAGCGTCCATGCTCTTGTTTGCATAGCAGCATTCTTTCTTCCGCATTGCGGCATAGGCGGTGAACCCTGGGCGGGCCGAGCGCCTTGACAGGGTCCGGTTGAATAGAGAATGTAATGTTATAACATTACATAGTGAGATGCCGTGTCTCGTCGTCCTCGGCCCATCCCCCTCAAGAGGCTGTTCGATCTCCATGCCCAAACTCCCCGTCACCGTCTTGTCCGGCTTCCTCGGGGCTGGAAAGACCACTTTGCTGAATCACGTCCTGAACAATCGGCACGGCTTGAAAGTGGCGGTAATCGTGAACGACATGAGCGAGGTGAACATCGATGCGGACCTGGTCCGCGATGGTGGTGCCAACCTCTCGCGGACTGATGAGAAACTGGTGGAGATGACCAACGGTTGCATCTGCTGCACCCTGCGCGACGATCTCCTGAGGGAAGTACGTGCGCTCGCCGAAAGCGGGCGCTTCGATTATCTGCTGATCGAATCGACGGGCATTTCGGAGCCGCTCCCGGTCGCAGCGACGTTCGATTTCCGCTCGGAAGAGGGCGAAAGCCTCTCCGATATCGCCCACCTGGACACGATGGTGACGGTGGTCGACGCCGCCAACCTGCTGAAGGACTATTCCTCGACCGAGTTCCTCGGCGAGCGCGGCGAGGCGCTGGACGGCGACAAGCGGACGCTGGTCGATCTCCTCGTGGAGCAGATCGAGTTCGCCGACGTGATCGTCCTCAACAAGGTGGACGATGCCTCGCCGCAACAGCGCGAGGCGGCACGGCAGATCATCCGCTCGTTGAATCCCGAAGCCGACATCATCGAGGCCAATCACAGCCGCGTGCCGTTCGACCGCGTGCTCAACACCGGCCGGTTCGACTTCGAGAAGGCCCAGCAGCATCCGCTCTGGTACAAGGAGCTCTATGGTTTCGCCGACCACGTGCCTGAAACGCAGGAATATGGCGTGAAGAACTTCGTCTACCGCGCCCGCCGGCCGTTCGATCCGGCGAAGTTCGACAAGTTCGTCAAGGCATCCTGGCCAGGCGTGATCCGGGCGAAGGGTCATTTCTGGCTGGCGACGAGGCCGCAATGGCTCGGCGAGATCAGCCAGGCGGGAGCGATCGTGAGGACCGAAGCGCTGGGGTTCTGGTGGGCGAGCGTTCCAAAGGAGCGGTGGCCGAACGATGAGGCCTGGCGCAAGCGGCTCGACCAGTATTGGGACAAGCTGTACGGCGATCGTCGCCAGGAGATCGTGTTCATCGGCACCGGCATGGACGAGGCCGAGATCCGTGGCAGGCTGGACGCATGCCTTGTCCCTGATACGTCCACCATGGACATCGCCGCATGGTCCGCTCTCGCCGATCCGTTTCCGGCCTGGCGTCGAGGCGATCAGTCCAACTGATCGACGTGCCTGCCAGGCACGCGGCGTGAGGTTCGAGCTCGACCATCTCGGACCAGGTCTTGCAAGGGGACGGCAAAGCCGTTAGTGCTCTGCCCCCTTTCCAAGCATCATTCAGAGTGGTTCATGTCGAGCGCCTCGCCCGCCGTCTCGATCGGCATCGATTTTGGCACGAGCAACACGGTCGTTGCGCTGGCGGCGGACGACCGCCGGGTCGAAGCCATTCGCTTCGACCATGGCGGGCAGCGTCACAGCGTCTACGTGTCGGCGCTGTGCTTCTGGGAGGACCGGCCGGGCGCCGGTGCCCAGGCCGAGGGCGGGCCATGGGCGATCGAGCAGTTCCTCGAAGGACGCCACGTCTACCGCTTCCTGCAATCGTTCAAGACCTTCGCAGCGAGCTCGAGCTTCAACACCACGCAAGTCTTCCGGCAGCGCTACAAATTCGAGGACATCCTGGCGGCATTCCTGCGCACGCTGGCGCGCCACGGCGGGGACAAGTTCGGCTTCGAGGCGGCGAACATCACCGTCGGCCGCCCGGTGCGCTTTGCCGGCGGCAATCCCGACGAGGCGCTGGCGATGCAGCGCTACCGCGCCGCGTTCGAGCGCTTGGGCGCCGGCCACGCGCGCTATGTCTACGAGCCGGTGGGCGCGGCGTTCTCGTTTGCCCGCAGGCTGGAGCGCGATGCCACCGTGCTGGTGGCCGATTTCGGCGGCGGCACCAGCGACTTTTCCGTGATGCGTTTCTCGCGTGCGGGCGGCGTTCTTCGCGCCGAGCCGCTCGGCCATGCCGGCATCGGCGTTGCCGGCGACACCTTCGACTATCGCATCGTCGACCACATCGTGTCGCCGCGGCTCGGCAAGGGCTCCAGCTTCCGCTCGTTCGACAAGGTGCTGCCGGTTCCGACCGGCCATTACACCAACCTGGCGCGCTGGCATCAGCTCGCGATGATGAAGAGCAACGGCGATCTGCGCGAGCTCCGCGAGCTCGCGCGCACCGCGCTGAAGCCCGAGCTGCTCGAGGACTTCATCACTATCGTCGATCTCGACCTCGGCTTTGCGCTTTACCGCGCGGTGTCCGACGCCAAGGTGGCGCTCTCGGCGCAGGACGAGGTGGACTTCCGCTTTAGGGGCGGCGGCGTCGACATCGGCGCGGCCATCACGCGGAAGAAATTCGAAGCCTGGATTGCCGACGACATCGCCCGGTTAGGTGCCACCGTCGACAAGGTGCTGGCCGAGGCCCGCATCGCCTCGCGCCAGGTGGAGAAGGTGTTTCTGACCGGCGGCACCTCGTTTGTGCCTGCGGTCCGAAAATTGTTCGCCGACCGCTTCGGCAACGAGCGCCTGATGTCCGGCGACCAGTTCGAGTCGATCGCCTATGGCCTGGCGCTGATCGGGCACAGTCCGGATCCCGAGCGCTGGACGGCAGGCGGAGGGCCTGCCGCGAAGGCATAGCAGGCGGCGTTCGGCGTCTGTGCGGCGACGCTGTTCGATCGCTATTTCTGCTGAATTCGGTTCAGGTAGTCGATCACCGCGAGAATGCGAGTCCGCACGACGACCTCCGGGTTCTGCTGCGGCCCTGCCTTTTGCCAATAATAAGAATCGACGGCGTGAGGCAGGTTGACGATGGGGTTGAACCGCTCGCCCCAGATCGGCATTTCACGGGTGCCGTGCGCCGGAACCGATTTCGACCCGTATATGGTTTCGTAAACGGCGTTGGTGGGAAACACCCCGTTGTTGTTCTTGGTCAATATGGTCAAGTCGGAAGGCCGGATCTTGAGCTGACTGCTGACGGGTCCGCTGCCCCTTGCATCGGCGCCATGACAGCTCGCGCACGAAGACTGAAATTCCGCCTTGCCGATATCGACGTCTTCGCCCTTGGCCGCGGTGGCGAAACCGGCGGCAACACCGGCAATGATCAACCATTCGACAGCAGATCGCATCATTTCGCCTCCGACGCGCGCAGGGAAGACTTCTGCTCCTAGCCGCTTCGCCGTCTTGACGGCTTGATGCATATCAAGACCGCACACCAGTGCCGCCGCGTGGGCAAAGGCGCGCTCCGCCGTGCGCGCCATCTGGCAAGTGCCGTTGGGTGGGCAAAGACGCGCTCTTCGCGCGCCGTGCCCACCATCTTTGCGAGGTTGAGAGACCGTTGGTGGGCACGCTTCCGCCTTCGCTCGTCGAGCTACGGCGGACAAGTCGCTTTGCCCACCCTAAGATACTGACCGCTATTCATTGATCTCCGGCTCGACGAGCTTGGCCAGATTACGCAGCGATTCCTGCCAGCCGAGATAGCACGCCTCCGGTGGAATGACGTCGGGGATACCGGCCTGCGTGATGTCGATCTCGGTGCCGACCGAGACTTTCTTCAGGATCACGGTCACCTGGATTTCGCCGGGCAGGTTGGGGTCGTCGAATCTGTCGGTGTAGCGGAGACGTTCGCCCGGCACGAGCTCGAGATATTCGCCGCCGAACGAATGGCTGTTGCCCGTCGTGAAGTTCCGGAACGACATCTTGAACGTGCCGCCGACCTTGGGCTCGAAATGATGCACGGTGCAGGTAAAGCCGTTCGGCGGAAGCCATTTCGCCATCGCATCGGCTTCCAGGAAGGCGCGATAGACCTTCTCCGGGCTGGTGGCGAGAACGCGGTGCAGGCGGACGGTATTGGGCATGGTTGTTATCCTTCGATGATTGATGGGCCCGAGCTGGCCTCTATGGCCCATTCATGTCACGAGGACGACGGGCAAGCCGCCGATCCGACAGGGCTTTGCGGATTTTTTGTCGCGGGTGCCGGGACCGCGAACCCTCATATGCGAGAACCCTGCCTGCACAGGGGCCGCACAGCGCAGAAGCTCTCTCCAGGTTTAACCGCGCACGTGAGGAACACGGAGCGTATCGGCTTGTTGTTGGCAGTCAGAACAGGAGACAGGTCAGATGATCAAGAAGCTCATGCTGGGCGCAGTGATCGCCTCGATGATGGGATCCACCGCAATGGCGCAACCCAGTCAGCAACAGGGAGGCGCGCAATCCGGGGTGGGCGGAACAAGCGACACCACGAAGAACAATGACAAATCCAAAGGCGGCATGACGACCGGGACCTCGTCGACCGGCACCACGGACGGCTCGGGCAGCAGCACCCCTGGCGGACAATCCTCCAAGAAGAGCTCGACGCCCAAATGAGTTCAGGAGGCGCTCATTGTCGGTCTACGACCAAACGATGGGCGCAAACTTCAAGCCGCGGCAAGGAAGTTCTTTGCGGAGCAGCGGCGCGCTCTTTGATCGGCTCGGCCTAGGCCCCAACGTCATTCGGTGTCATTGTGAACGCCAATCTGTAACGACCTGGCGTCGGACCATCCTGCGCGCCCGCTCTTTGAAGCGATGGCGGCGAGAGCTGTCCGGCGATGACAGCGTCAACCGCATCGATATCGTAACCTGACAACAGAATGATCCAGTCGGCGGCACCGTCATTGCCGCGGATTTGCTGTTCAGTGGTGGGCGAACTCGTCTTGGGCGTATCGGTCAGGAGGAGGTGGGCGCCCGTCAGCCCCGGCTTGGAGGCGAGAGCGCCAAGCGTATCGAGAAGGCGCGCCTGCAGCTCGGCGGCCCGTCCGTTGAGCGGCGACAGCCCGATGGTGGCGAGCGCGCCTGCGATGCCGCCGCCAAAGCTCGCGGCGATCCGGCACTGGCTGCGCACCATGCCGAGATGATGTGGCATCATCTTTGTCGACCACGGTGTCGGCGCATTGAGCCGGTCGAGATATCCCTTCGACGTAAGGACGTCGTAGTGCTCGAGCTCGTAGAGCACGAAGAAGCCCTCGGCGTCCGTCGTGCTGGTCCACCGTGACCCGCGCCGGAAGCCGGGAATGCTCAGCCGCTCGGGAAAGTGCTCGTGCGAATGCCAGTCGCCGAACTCGCTGCGCTGCTCCGGGCGGACGCTCCACCACATCGCGACGGCGGCCTTGCCGAGCAGTGACATGCTGACCTCCCTGCCTTGCGCGGGGCTATCGCATTTGAAAGCTTCGCGATAGCCCTGACTTTCTTGCGGACACTTTGCCTCAACACCAACAGGGGCGGCAAGGTGTCTCCGCCTGGCAAGCCGCAGCCACGACGCGATCGGAGGCGATCATGGTGCGTGGTGGACGCGAGCCCAGCGGAGCGCCGGACTGCGCGTCCGATCACATCGGCTCGCCGACATCGCGCCGATAATGCCTCGGCGAAGTTCCGAAGCGGCGGCGGAAACAGCGGTTGAAGTAGGACACCTCGTTGAATCCGCAGGCATAGGCGATATCGCTGATCTTCGATCGGTTGTAGCGGGAATCGAGCAGCATCTTCCGTGCCTTCTGCAACCGCAGCTCGGTGACACGTTCGGTAAAGCTCGATCCGGTCTCCTGCAGCAGTTCCTGGACGTAACGCGGCGAAAGCCCTAACTTGCGTGCAAGTTCGCTCGGCGAAAACGACGGATCAGCGAAACGCCTCCTGATATCTGCGATCACGTCCTGCAGCCGCGCGGCACGCAACCCGCGCCGCGTCGCAAGCTCGGCTGAATCGCCGCGGGCGCCGAGGGCCAGCGCGACCAGATCGATGAGATGCGTGCCGATGTTCTCCTTCAGCACGAGGTCGGCATCGATGTCGGAGTCGATGACGATGGCGAGATAGCGCTCCAGGTGACGCAAGGCCGGCGATGCAGCCAACGGCGTCAAGGCAAGGTCCTCGAAATTCGGCAGCCGCTCGGCCAGCAGCGCGCGCGGCACCGTAATGCCGCGAAAGGCGATCGGCCCATCAAGTTGCGACGCGATCGGCGCGGCGTTGGTATAGAGCATCGCCTCCCCCGCGCCGCGAATGGCCTCGCGGCCTTCCTGCCTGATTAGCGTACTCACACCGTTGAACGTGGTGCCGATGATGTAGTCGCCGCGGGTATCGGCTTCGACGTGACGCTGGGTACGAACTGCCGTCTGAATATTAGCCTCAATCTGGGTGACCGCGATATCGCCGAGTTTCAGGAATTCGGACCGCGAGTAAAACGGCGCATCGGGAAAGAACGAAATGTCCGCCGCGCACAAATGGTCGGTGAACAGGTCGAGCCACAGCCGCTGGCGCGCACCTTCGTCAAGATGCGCGGGAAGCTGATCCGAAGCGAATACGACCTTGGACATCGTTGCACGGCAAAGTTCAGGTGTAACTTGATACCGCCGCAGAGTTTATCGCGGCGCAAGCGCTACGTGTGCGGTAAAGCGCCGCATTCTCTGCGAGAACCAATTGGCTGCGCGCGCCAGTCTAAGTCGAGCGCGTCGCTGTCAAACTTCGTCATGCTTTGAACGGGCGAATGTATCCACCGAGCAACATGGATTCCGAAAAGGGCAGACGATGCGGAATCGTTCAACTCGGGTGCAGGCCAGGACAAGAAGCCGATGGCCATGACGTGTCAGTAACTTAGCCATCAAACGACGGCGGCAAGGGCGTGGTGCGCTACGCCTTTTGACGGGGCGCGTTCCTGTGGTTTTGGAGCGCCTGCTTTGGAATTGGAATTGGGGGGTGGAGTGAAAAAGCTGACATCACTGACGGGCGCTTCATTGGCTGGCGCCTCGATCATGGTTTCTGCAGGAGCTCTGGCCGCCGACCTCTCTGTGAAGGCGCCACCCCGACCCGCTTGGGTGGATAGCTGGGCGGGGCCTTATATCGGCGCCTATTTCGGCGCGGGTGCCGGACGTGTGACGGAATCCTCGACGGGCCGTTTCGGTAACAGTTCTGTCTCGACAAACGCCGGCGTTGTGACGTCGAGCTCGACCTTGGTCGGAACGACCGCGAGCAATCTTGCGGGCGATGTGACCGGTTCGATGGTCGATCTGTTCGCGGGGTATAATTGGCAGGCCGGGAGTATCGTGGCGGGCGGGCAGGTCGAAGGCACGGTCTTTTCCGATGTCGCGTTGAAGCCGTTCGGCAACGAGACGCTCAACAGCGTCAGCACCAACGTGCTGCTCGGGGCGGTGACCTCGACGGGTGCCCGCACCGCGATCGTGCAGAGCAACCAGCAGCTGCGCTCGCGGGTCGGGCTGATCGGCCGGGTCGGTTTTCTCGCGCGTCCGGATCTGCTGCTGTATGGCCTCGGCGGCCTCGAGCTCGGTCACTTTACCTTTGCCGACGGCGCCGATCCTTTCGGCGGTGACAACAACAAATGGGTTGCCGGCTACACGGTCGGCGCCGGCGGCGAGCTGAAGCTGACCGGCAATTGGTCGCTGCGCGGCGAGTATCGGTATCTGAACTTTGGCTTCAACCGGAGCGCAGCCGCCAGCTCAACGGCCAGCTCGGCGACGGGCGCAACCACGTCCGTCTCGACTAGCAGTCAATCCTTTTCGTCACGCATAAATGCTGATTTCCACCTGGCCAAGATCGGTCTGGTCTACCAATTCGGTGATTCCGGGCCGCTGTCCGCAATGGCGGCGATACCTTCGGCAGCACGCGGGTCTTCATTCGCAGGCGCCTGGGGTGACAGCTGGGCCGGCCCCTATATCGGTGCTTACGTCAGCGCCGGCGCCGGGCGGGCAAGGCAGACCTCCACGAGAATCGACGACGAAGGCAATGCCAGCAGTCTCGGCGGGTCGTCGGCGTTCACGCGATCAGGATTCGGCAATCTCGCCGGCGACATGACCGGTTCGATGGTCGATCTGTTCGCGGGCTACAATTGGCGAACCGGCAATGTCGTGGTCGGCGGGCAGATCGAAGGCACCCTGTTCAGCGACGTCACCACAAGGATGGTCGGCAACGAGGCATACAGCTCGGTGTCGAGCGACAACGGCGTCGTCACCTCGACAGAATCGGGGACGAACAGCATCGAGGACCGGCAGCAATTGCGCTCGAACGTCGGCGTGATCGGCCGGGCCGGTTATCTGGTGACACCGAATGTGCTGCTGTACGGCCTCGGAGGCCTGGCGCTGGGGCACCTGACCTATCCCGACAATTATCCCGACCCGGAAGCGCAGGTCAGCGACAAGAACGGCAAATGGGTGGCCGGTTATGTCGCGGGCGCGGGCGGCGAGGTCAAGCTGACGGACAGCTGGTCGCTGCGCGGCGAATACCGCTACATGCATTTCGGATATGACCGTAACGAGCCGTCAGGCAACTCGTCGACGTCCGTATCGGGCGGCGGCACCAACACGTCCACCAACAGCACCGTCCACCGGCGGCATATCGATGCCGATTTCCACGTCGGCAAGGTTGGACTGGTTTACCAATTCGGCGCGTCAGGCGCGCGGTCGGCGATGGCGGCACCGCCGGGCCCGGCCTGGAGCGACGGCTGGGCGGGACCCTATATCGGTGCCTATTTTGGTGCCGGTGCCGGACGTGCGGCGGAAACCATCGCAACGAACAACAGCAGGACCAGCACGACCACCAGCGTCGGGACCACGACCTCCACCAGCACTGAATCGGCGCGCGGCCGTCCCGTCGGGGACGTGACGGGCTCGATGGTCGATCTTTTCGCGGGCTACAATTGGCGCGCCGGCAATGTCGTGGCCGGCGGGCAGATCGAAGGCTCGGTGTTCTCCGACGTTACGTTCAACACCATCGGTCCTCAGACATTCACCTCAGTCGACACCTCGAACGGAGCTGTCACCTCGCGGTTCTCGGGCTCGCAAACCGCTGCGAGCCAGGCTCAGCAGCAGCTGCGTTCGAATGTCGGCGTGATCGGCCGGGCCGGTTATCTGTTGACACCGAACGTGCTGCTCTACGGCCTCGGGGGTCTGGCGCTGGGGCATTTCACTAACGCAGACGGGGACTTCAGCCGCGGCGATTCCAGCGGCAAGTGGGTGGCCGGCTACACATTGGGCGCCGGCGGCGAAGTGAAGCTGACAGGCAATTGGTCGCTGCGTGGCGAGTATCGCTATGCGCATTACGGCTTCGACCGCGACGAATCCAGCAAATTCGCATCGAACTCGCAATCGACCGGATCCTCCAGGACCTCTGTGTCCACCGACAGCACCCATCGTCAGATCAATGCCGATTTCCACACCGGGAAGATCGGCATGGTCTACCGGTTCGGTGAAGGCGGACCGCGTTCGGCCATGGCCGCGATGCCTGGCGCGCCCAGCGACCACTGGGCGGGCCCCTATCTCGGCGCCTATTTCGCTGCCGGCGCAGGCCGCGCCCGACAGAACCTCGCCTCGACGGCCGACTCCGCGCAGCAGAATTTCAATGGCGCCGTGCTAACGACGAATGGCGTCGTCAGCACGACGACCCGCGGCAATGCCGTCGGCGACACGATGGGCTCGATGGTCGACCTGTTCGCAGGCTACAATTGGCGAGCCGGCAATGTCGTGGCCGGCGGTCAGATCGAAGGCACGCTGTTCTCCGATGTCGCGTTCAAGACGGTCGGCGAGCAAACGAGGAATACCCGGCAAGTTTCCAACGGTGTCGTGACGACAGGTGTCAATCAGGTGGCGATGCAGGCCAGCGAGCAATTGCGCTCGAACGTCGGCGTGATCGGCCGGGCCGGCTATCTCGTGACCCCGAACTTGATGCTTTACGGTCTCGGCGGCCTGGCGCTGGGCCATTTCACTTTTCCCGATCCCGGCAATTTCGAAGGGCCCAACGGCAAGTGGGTGGCGGGTTATACGGCCGGCGCGGGCGGCGAGTTCAAGCTGACGCAGCGATGGTCATTGCGCGGCGAATATCGCTACATGCACTTCGACATCGACCGCAACGAGACACGGACCAGCTCGAGCACGCAGACCCTGGGCACCACGACCATTTTCAGGTCGAACGCAGACACCACGTCGCGAAAGACCAGTGCGGATATTCACATTGCGAAGATCGGTGCCGTCTATGGCTTCTGCTATTGCGACTAGGTGCACGGTGGCAAACGCGCATGCAGATGGTGGTTGCGATCACCTCTGTGAAATAGGCAGGCGAAAAGCCGCTACTGAATCGTTCCATGGGTGCGCCGCCTCTCGGCGCAATTTGAGGGAAGTCATGAAATCCATTGTCTCTGGTACTCTCCTGCTCTCGGCTCTCTGTCTCTCCCACGCCGCCTTCGCGGCCGATCTTGCCAGGGCCTACACCAAGGCGCCGCCCGCGCCGGTCGCATTCAGCTGGACCGGTTTTTACGCCGGCGTGCATGGCGGTTATGGCTGGAGCGATCCGACCGCGACCTTCGATCCCGGCGCGCTCGCAACCGGGACGGTGCCCGGCTATGTCGTCACGGGCGGGACTGGGCCGTTCACCCTGGATGTGAGCCCCAAGGGCGGATTCGGCGGCGGCCAAATCGGCTATAACTGGCAGTCCGGCACGTTCGTGTACGGCCTGGAAGCGGATGTCAGCGGCGCTGCCATCAGAGAGACGGCGAGCCGCCCCTTCAGCGTCACCGGAACGATCGGCGGCGACAATGGCGCCTTCACCGGCGTATTCAATCTCAAGCAGGAAATCGACGTCTTCGGCACGATCCGCGGACGTCTCGGATACGCGGCGAACAATGTGCTGATCTACGGTACCGGTGGCTTCGCCTGGGGCCACGTCAAGAACAGCATCTTCACCTCCAACCTCGCCACGCCGAATATCGCCAATTTCAACGGTTTCTTCCCGGCCCTGACGCGAAGCGCTTCCTCGTCGGAGGTCCAGGTGGGTTTCTCCGCGGGTGGCGGTCTTGAATGGGCATTCGATCCGCGCTGGACGTTCAAGGCCGAGTACATCTACATCAATCTCGGAAAGTCGAACGGCAATGCTCTTGCATTCCCCGGAGCGTCCTTCACGGACACCGAGGTTCAGCTTCATACGGCCAAGGGCGGCATCAATTATCGGTTTTGACTGAATGGATTTTGTGGTGCTTAGTGGTGGTAACGCAGGCGCGGCCAGTAGCGAACCACGGGCAGGGCAGAGCAAGTCTGCTCTGCCCCGAACTCAGACGTCAACTTGTTCGGCTATCGCGAGGGCGTCATCGACCCCGATGTCGAAATAATCGAACGGTACTCTCGGTCTTCCGAGACTAGCCGCTGAGCAAAAGAGGAGTCCGAGTCAATCGGTGGTGCCGGATGAACGAGTTATCAAGCACTTTCGACGGCCTCTTCAAAAGTGAATTCTCGATCAATCAAATGGTTGGCCGGAGCGTCACGTACGTGCGCCGGGGCAAGTTGCTGGGCGGCAATTCAGGGTTTGCTCATATAGGGAATTACCATGTCGAGGGGGACTCAATCCGTGTCGATGTGACCAGCCGACGACACAATTTTGGCGCCGATCATCAGTCTTTGCTCGGTTCCGACGTCTCGTCAATTTCCGTCGTTGGAAGAGCCGTTGGCAAGGCGTTTCACTTCGAGGGCAGTTCCCCGCAGGTGCCGGGTGCCGTCTTTCGATCCATCATGACCCCGCTGGATGAAAGCGACCTTCCGGCGCCCGGGATGATTGGTGAAGGTGGCATTTCCAACGGATTGTACTCCATCCATCTCAAAATCTTGGACGGCGTCCCCGGCGGCCTGACTGGAGTGATGCTATTGAACAACGGCCGTATCCTGGGTGGCGATGCCTTCTTCTACTATCTGGGGTCATATTCCTCCTCCAGCGGTCGATGGAGAGGGCAGATGGTCAATCAAGAGCATACGCCGGCGCGAGGGGAAGACCCGGTATTCGGCGGACACGAGATTGGAATTGGTTTTTCCGGGACGTGCGATGCCAAGGGCGGTTTCCTCGAGGGCACGGCGCTTGCGGGCAAGCGCAGCATCAGGTTCGAAGCTGATCTGAAATTGATCTGCGCTGCTTAAGGGGCGCGAAAGCCGAGGGCGCAGCTGCCGCGCGAAGCTAGAAGATCGGTTTCGCTCGGAGTTGGTCCGTCGGCGTCAATAGGCTTAGCACTGAGCGCTGCAAGGGAGGCGAGAAGTGCTCTCAGAGGAAAAGACGAGTACTACGCTGTTGAAGGTGATGTTAGGGCTCATCGCAGTCTGGGGTGTCGGCTGGATTGAGAAGAAGCTGTTCGGCCACTGGACCAACCTGGGCATCTTTATCGGGTGGATTGTCGGAGTGATGATCGCCTATGGCATAGATCATTTCCGAAATCGAAACGGGACGTCACCGAGGGGGAGCGCCGCGGAACCGGAGAGCAGTGAACGTCAGCCTGAAGGGAATGCATCAGCTCCCCTGAGAGGAGTAAACGGACCGGGTTTGCCGGGACACATGGACTTCGATCTAGATCAAACAGCCTCTCGACCCACGTAATTGCCCACGTTGAGCTGCACCGGAGGGAGCAGGGAATGTTCATTAATCGCCCTACGCGGACGATGCATTTACTTGCTTGGGCAATAGCCGCCATCGGTCTTCTCACGATCCTTTCGATGGCGCTGGGGCCCTCTTGAGGAGAGCGAACCGGCACCCTGAGGAGTGGACAGGCGCGCAGCGCCTCGGAGCGAGTGACTTCAATGCCTGTTTCGACAGAGGTTTGATGCGCCGCACACCCATCATTTTTCCAAGCTCAAGTAGTCGAAATAGAGATAAGCTACTTGAAGTTGTCAACCGAACCGCGGCGTAGCTCGCGAACCGGCCTGTCCTAGTCGCTTTGAGCACTTAAAAGTGTGGAGGAGGAGATGAAACGGCTGCTATTCGTTGGGCTTGTCGCGCTTCAATCGATCGGTATCGGATTGGCTCATGCCCAATCCGACGACTTAGTCAGACGCATCGAGCTGGGCATGAGGCTTATTAAAGTAGGATGCCCTACCGGCTCGGCAACGCAGAAAACAGAAGTGAAGGGAAATGCGACCGGTCGCATTACACTGTTGGGACCTGCTGACGCATCCGCCGACGCCGGCGCCAGTGTCAACTTCACGAAGGAGGAAGCCCACGGGCTGGTGGCTGCACTGCAAAAAAGAAGTAACTGACAGCGGAGTCAAACTCTCTGAGCGACAGCTCGATTGCCTAAAGCCCTATATCGACCGAATCTTCGAAGAGCTTTTCCCGAACAAGAAATCAGGTACACGCGATGAAAAGCGTTTAGCTCTTGCAGACCTTCATACTGCATTCAGAAAGATTGCAAGGCACGCGTATGGAGAGCAGATTGGTCCCCCTTTGACGTACGGGGTTAGCATCAATGACGACAAAATTGAGATATTCAACAGATCTTCGGCTTATTGGGCTCGCCTCGGCGATCTCAAACCAGAACCGGAATTTGTAACGCACGCTCCGGGGCTTCCACATCTCAGATTATATTGCCTGCTAAGCGACTGCGTGTCTCAGGTCTACAAAGATGGAAATTCCGAAAAAAGAAGCTACGCCCCAGTCTATGTAAAAATCGGAGCAGACCCGAAGCCGCTTGAGAATGCATTTGCTCGCGTGATCCGCCTATATTGAATCTAGCAGTTGTTGTGTCGCTTTTTTCCGCTCTCTGAGAGTTCCTGAGGGAGTGGACGGGTTTGAGCCTGAATCGGGCTAGAGGTCTTTTGGCGCAACCCCCGATTCACTTATCTTAATGAGCTGCGCACTTCCTCTTCTCTACTCTTAGACCGTTCAAGTCTTGTGGCGAGGGCGTCGATGCAGAACCACCGCACGATTGTGTTTGTCGAACGGCTGAACGAACTCTCTTCCCAACTTGCAGAACTAGAAGAACTCCGCCTCAAGGTCGAAGAGGCGGAGCGACTCGCCTGCGCTGTGCATACGTCGCGTTCGCCCGGACCTCTGACCACCCGCTGGAAACACAAATGCGCGCCAGACGCCGCGACATAGATTGGCACTTCGCCACTGTTGTCGTGACGCTGCTCTGGCTAGCGTGCTTTCCGCGACGCTGTTCGTGGTCCTTTTGCGTGGGCACCCCTGAGAGGAGTGACAGTCAGTGAAAGTCGCGCATTGGCTTGTCGCTGACGTCCTTGCGCCTCGCGAGACTGCGATACCGCCGCCAAAGCTCTGGCGATCCGGCACTGGCTGCGCACCATGCCGAGATGATGCGGCATCATCTTCGTCGACTACGATGTCGGAGCATTGAGCCGCTCGAGATAGCCAACGAGCACTGACGCCGATGAGCCTCATCCTGAGGAGGCGCGTGAGCGCCGTCTCGAAGGACGAGGCGTGCGCGCAGGCCGCCACCAGTCAATGCGAAGGACGGGGCGGTGATCGATCCTGCGAGGGTCGGCTTCGTCGGTTCTCGCTCGGCGGGGCGACCGGCCTCGTGCTGATGGGGATCAAGCCGGATTTCGCCAGGGTCGCCAGCCTCTGCAAGGAGACGACCGGCATGTGCGCACAGCCTCACAACGGCGAGACGCCGCCCGAGCCGATACAGGACGCGCGCATTCGCGCCGCCGTCATCGTTGATCCCGCACCGGCGACCCTGACGCGGGACACCGCGGACGGTGTAATGCTAAGGGACACGACGAGCGACCATGGTGCGAGCTACGATCTGATTGCAATTAAGCCGGACCGCGCCCCAGTTGACCTCGCCTCCGTGCTGCCGCCGGCCCGTTTATTTGTGCGTGCCACCTGGGGAATACCTGATTAGTTCGGCTGTACTTCTTCCGCTTCTGGCCCTTGGCAGACCTATTGCGGCTTCGTGTTCGACAGCAGCTTTTGACCCGAAGCAGTCATTGCACCCGGTCTCACGAAAAAAGTGCTAAGCTGATCTTCCCACAGGCGTGATCCCTAGAGGGAGCGACGCATGCGACGGCGGGAATTCATAGCCTTCAGCGGTGCCGTAGCAATCCTCCCATATACTGCGGGGGCTCAGGCCCAAGTCCGCCGCGTGGGTGCGCTCCTAGCTAGCCCTCTAAGCAGGCCGATTCTCGAAAGAGTATTGAAGGAGAAAGGATGGCTGTTGGGTCAGAACCTGCTCATAGACTATTGCATAAGCGATGGCGATACTGAGGAGAGCCGCAAGTGCGCGCGCGAATTGATCTCGTTGAAGCCTGATGTCTTGTTCGCGGTTACCAACACGTCGATGGCGTCACTGCAAGCTGAGGGGTCTAATATCCCGACCGTATTCGCGATGGTCAGCGATCCGATTGGAATGCGCTATGTCGAGACTTTCGCGCGGCCCGGTCGTAATGTTACCGGGTTCACTGCCTTTGTACCATCTCTCGGGGGTAAGTGGGTCTCCCTGCTGAAGGAAATCGCGCCGCAGATTGAGCGGATCGGCGTTGTCTACAACCCAGAACCAGGGAATAACTCTGCTGCGTTTCTCGCTTCGATAAAGGCCGTCGCACAAACCTCCGGAGTGGTTTCGGTGGAGACGCCCCACGGCGATAGCTCCAGCATCGAACGGCTAATCGTATCTCTCCAAGACACGCGGAAAGCTGGTCTTGTTTTTCTACCTGACGCACTGACTGCCGCACGACGGAAGGAAATGACCGCGCTTGTTGCTAAGTGCAGGTTGCCCGCGATCTACTTCCTACGACTATTCTGCGATGTAGGGGGTCTTGTTTCGTATGGAGTAAACCTCAATAAAATATATGCAGGCGCGGCATCCTACGTTGATCGAATTTTGCGCGGCGCCAATCCGGCAGACCTGCCAGTGCAAGCTCCGACCGAATTCGAATTCATCATCAACCGCAAGATCGCGAGGGTGCTCGGCTTGGAATTACCTGAAAGCCTCCTAGCCCGCGCCGATGAAGTTATCGAATAGAGAGCCGACTTCCGCTTGTGGCCCATCGCAGACGTCCCGGGCGGCCACACAAGCGAATGTGCGGTGAATCGTTCTTAGCGTGTAACCCCGACGCTTCCATCTTAATCCATCGACCTAAAATTTAATGCCGGAAGAAAGTGACGAAATCCGACCGGCTGCATGCTCCCAACGGATTATCCTGCTGCCTCACCAGAGGAGGTGACCATGGTACAATTTATTCCGACTTCCATCACACGACGAAGCATGGTCGCAGGAATGGCGCTGACCGCCGCCCCGACGACTGCATTGCAGGGAGCGAGTAAGGCATACGCGCAGGCCCAGCAAACCTCGCCTGAGAAAAGTCTGTATGAGCGGCTGGGCGGCGTTTTTGCTATTGCGGCCGTGGTGGATCACTTCAGCGACGCTGTCGTGAAGAATCCCGTCGTGGGCCAGAAGTCCAAGAATCCGCAACTACGAGAATGGCACACCAAGAACCTGACAAGGTTGCCGGGCCTCAAGTTCATGCGGACGCTGTGGGTCTGCGACGTTTCGGGCGGGCCCCTTAAGTTCGCGGCCACCAAGCCTGGCGCGACGCCGCTCGGACTTGAGGAAGCGCACCGCAATCTCAGAATATCTCCGGCAGAGTTCGATGAGGTCGCGGCGGAACTCGGGCGGAGCCTCGACTTTGCCAAGGTCCCTAAGCGCGAGAAAGCCGAGGTGCTGGCTGCGTTTGCCGCGCACAAGGACGAGGTTACCGCCGGGTCTGCGACGGTCGGCAAGCGCGGCTGAAGGGTGATCTTCCCGGTCTTCGCTAGCACCGACTGGCTCCGGCTGGGCGGGCACGTTGGATCGCGCCGCGATCCGTCCAGTTGTGGCCCATGCTGACGTCCCTCGGGCTGACGTCCGATAAGCGCCCTTGGACTCCAGATCTCTGCAGCCCCATCCGCGAACAGCGTGTGGTCGGGATCCGCTCCGATGTGCAGCAGCCAGCGCCTGATGTGCGCTCCCGGCATGATAGCCACGATGGCATAATACCCCTGTTTTGCCCGACGGGTCAGAATTTTTTCGTCGAATCAGAAATATCGTTGTGTGCCAATGGGATGGCTACTGTGCATGGGGTTGTTTTCCAGTTTTGATTTTGAGCCTGCGATTGCACGCCTTCACAAGCAAAAGGGGCCGCCCCTTCGGACGGCCCCTTTGGTCTCGTGAAATGTGGTCCGCTTACTCCGCGGCCTGCTTCTGCGGCGGGTCGAGCGCGCCGGACTTGTGGATCTCGGCGACCTGGTGATCGCTGAAGCCGAGCACCGAGCGCAGGATCTCGTCGGTGTGCTCGCCGAGCAGCGGCGATCGCGTCACGTCTGCCGGGCTATCCGACAGCTTGATCGGGTTGCCGACCGAGACGTACTTGCCGCGGGTGGGGTGGTCGACCTCGACCACGGTGCCGGTGGCGCGCAGCGACTGGTCTTCCGCGATCTCCTTCATCGACAGGATCGGGCCGCAGGGGATGTCGTCCTTGTTGAGGATCTCCATCGCCTCGAACTTTGTCTTCGTCATCGTCCACTGCTCGATGCGGGCGAAGATCTCGTTGAGGCGCGGCAGGCGCGCCGCCGGCTTGGCGTAGTTCGGATCGGTCTTCCAGGTGGGTTCGCCGATCACATCGCAGATCTTCTCCCAGACCGGGGCCTGGGTGATGAAGTAGATGTAGGCGTTGGGATCGGTCTCCCAGCCCTTGCACTTCAGAATGCGGCCGGGCTGGCCGCCGCCGGAATCGTTGCCGGCGCGCGGCACGGCGTCGCCGAACGGCACGCCTTCGCCGAACTGGCTGTATTCCTTCAGCGGGCCGTGGGCGAGCCGCTGCTGGTCGCGCAGCTTGACGCGGCAGAGGTTGAGCACGCCGTCCTGCATCGCGGCGGTGACGCGCTGGCCCTTGCCGCTGTGGGTGCGCTGGTAGAGCGCGGTGACGATGCCGAGCGCGAGGTGCAGGCCGGTGCCGCTATCGCCGATCTGCGCGCCGGTGACGAGCGGGACGCCGTCGCGGAAGCCGGTGGTGGAGGCGGCGCCGCCGGTGCACTGGGCGACGTTCTCGTAGACCTTGCAGTCTTCGTACGGTCCGGGGCCGAAACCCTTGATCGAGGCGACGATCATCTTCGGGTTGATCGACTGGATCTTCTCCCAGGGAAAGCCCATGCGATCGAGCACGCCGGGGCCGAAATTCTCGACCAGCACGTCGCACTTCTTGATCAGCTCGGTGAGGACTTCCTTGCCCTTGGGATTTTTGGTGTCGAGCGTGATCGAGCGCTTGTTGTGGTTGAGCATGGTGAAATACAGGCTGTCCACGTTCGGGATGTCCTGCAGCTGGCCGCGGGTGATGTCACCCACGCCCGGGCGTTCCACCTTGATCACGTCGGCGCCGAACCAGGCCAGCAGCTGCGTGCAGGTCGGTCCTGACTGGACGTGGGTGAAGTCGAGAATGCGAACGCCCTCGAGCGCTTTGGTCATCGTATTGCTCCGTACTCTGTCTGCCCCTGCACCCGGCAGGGAATAAGGGTTGAGGGGTGGACTTACTTCTTCTTCTGCAGAACGCTCTGTGGATTGAGGTTGCCGATGCGGCCGCTCTCCGAGCCGGCGGCCGGATCGATCACGGCGTTGATGAGCGTCGGCTTGCCGGACTTCATGGCGTCGTTGACGGCACGCTTCAGCTCGTCCGGCGAGGTCGCGTTGACGCCGACGCCGCCGAAGGCTTCCATCATCTTGTCGTAGCGCGCGCCCTTGACGAACACGGTCGTTGCCGGATCGGAGTTGGCGCCGTTGACGTCGGTGCCGCGATAGATGCCGTCATTGTTGAAGATGACGACGCAGATCGGCAAATTGTAGCGGCAGATGGTCTCGACCTCCATGCCGGAGAAGCCGAACGCCGAGTCGCCTTCCACGGCCAGCACGGGGTGGCCGGTCTCGAGCGCGGCCGCGATCGCCTGGCCCATGCCGATGCCCATCACGCCCCAGGTGCCGACGTCGAGACGCTTGCGGGGCTTGTACATGTCGATGACGCCGCGGGCGAGGTCGAGCGTGTTGGCGCCTTCGTTGACGAGGATCGCCTCGGGATAGTCCTTGATGACGTTCTTCAGCACACCGAGCGCGCCGTGATAATCCATCGGCGATTTGTTGTTCATGAGCTTCGGCGCCATCTTGGCGACGTTCTCTTCGCGCTTGGACGAAACGGCGTTGGTCCATTCGGCCGGCGGGGCGGTCCAGGATGATCCCATCGCCTGGTTGAAGGCGGAGACGACCGAGCCGATGTCGCCGACGACGGGCGCGACGATCTCGACGTTGGAATCCATCTCCTTCGGCTCGATGTCGACCTGGATGAACTTCTTCGGCGCCTCGCCCCAGCTCTTGCCCTTGCCGTGCGACAGCAGCCAGTTCAGCCGCGCGCCGATCAGCATGACGACGTCGGAGTCCTTCAGCACCGTCGAGCGGGCGGCGCCGGCGCATTGCGGATGGGTGTCGGGCAGCAGGCCCTTGGCCATGCTCATGGGCAGGAACGGAACGCCGCTCTTCTCGACGAAGCTCTTGATCTCCTCATCGGCCTGCGCGTAGGCCGCGCCCTTGCCGAGGATGATGAGGGGGCGCTTGGCGCTCTTGAGCACGTCGAGCGCGCGCTTCACGGATGCGGGCGAGGGGATCTGCGCGGGCGCCGCGTCGATCACCTTGACCAGCGACTTCTGGCCGGCCTCGGCGTTCATGACTTGGCCGAACAGTTTTGCCGGCAGGTCGAGATAGACGCCGCCCGGACGGCCTGAGACCGCAGCGCGGATGGCGCGGGCGAAGCCGATGCCGATGTCCTGGGCGTGCAGCACGCGATAGGCCGCCTTGCACAGCGGCTTTGCGATCGCAAGCTGGTCCATCTCCTCGTAGTCGCCCTGCTGGAGGTCGACGATCTCGCGCTCGGAAGAGCCGGAGACCAGGATCATCGGATAGCAATTGGTGGTGGCGTGGGCGAGGGCGGTGAGACCATTCAGGAAGCCGGGCGCCGACACCGTGAGGCAGACGCCGGGCTTCTTGGTGAGATAGCCGGCGATGCCGGCGGCGTAGCCGGCGTTCTGCTCGTGACGGAACGAGATCACGCGAATACCCGCGGCCTGCGCCATGCGGCCCAAATCCGTGATCGGGATGCCCGGCACATTATAGATGGTGTTGATGCCGTTCAGCTTGAGCGCGTCGATGACGAGATGGAAGCCATCCGTCAGTTCCTGCTCGGTGCCCGGTGCTTCGGACTTGGTCGCGGTATTCAGCATGGGCCTTGTCTCCCTGGTCTCAAGGTCGTTGGGGCGAGTTGTTCGCCCTTCTGGTGAACGTTGCTTAAGTGAACAGTTACGTAAACAGTTCTTGGCCGTGCGCTTCGACGTAAGCGGCAAGGCCGAGGGTGTGATCGCGGGCGCGCTTCTCGGCAAGCTCGGTGTCGCGCGCTTCCAGCGCTTCGATGATGCCGAGATGCTCGGGCAGTGACGTCGCGGTGCGGTCCTTGCGTCCGATGGTCAGCTGGCGATAGCCGCGCACGTGCAAGAGGAGGTCGTTGGTGAGATCGACCAGCACGGGGGATTCCGACAGCGAGATCAGCGCCTGGTGGAAGGCGATGTTGGCGCGCGAATATTCCTCGACGTGATCCTCGGGCAGTCGGTCCTTGCCGAAATCCTTGAAATAGTCGCGCAGCGCCGTGATGTCCTTCTTGCGCGCGGTGGTGGTGATGAGGCGGGCGGCCATGCTCTCCAGCGCCGCCCAGGCGCGGATCATGTCGACGATCTCGCTCTTGGTCCTGCGCACCACCATGATGCCGCGGCGGGGCACGGTCTTCACGAAACCGTCCTGCTCCAGCATCGCGATGGCCTCGCGGATCGGCGTGCGGCTGACGCCGAGCCGTTCGGACAGCGCGCGCTCGTCGAGCATCACCGGCTCGGGCGTCGAGTAGATGTCCATCTTGAGGATGGCTTCCTTCAAGGCGTCATACGCCTTGTTCTTGAAGCTGCTCTCCGGGGCAATACGAACGATTGCGATGTCTGCCTCGGCCATGTTCGGCAACGCCTTGGTTGGTTTCCGTAGTGACACGACGAATCTCCTCCAGTGGGGAGTCGTCTTTTACAGGAATATTAACTGGAAAGTTTTTGGCATACCACATGCCAGAATGTCAAGCTGCCTATTTTTTGCGGCCTTCTAGGCCATGCACCAGCTTGACAAGTTGGCTTCTGGCATACCAAATGCCATCGCCAGCCATTTTTGATCCATGCCGGCGGAGTAGTCTTGAGGCTTATGCCACTCCGTACCGCCGCATGGAACAGAGCGCGGCGAATGGCAAGCATCATGGGCAGCCGCAAACACGCGCGCGCTTTGAAAAGAACGAACTGAGGTCAAGGGAGAAGCCACATGTCCAATTCCAAAGATGCCGTCCGCAAGGTGCTTGACCAGGTCAAGGCGGACAATCGCACCAGCCTGACGGCCCCGGAAGGCAAGCTGGTCTGCGACGCCTACGGCATTCCGGTGCCGAAGGAGGGCGTGGCCAAGTCGGCGGGCGAGGCCGGCAAGATGGCTTCGTCCATGGGCTTCCCCGTCGTGATGAAGATCGTCTCGCCGGACATTCTCCACAAAACCGAAGCCGGCGGCGTCATCGTCGGCCTCAAGACGACCGAGGAGGCCGAGAAGGCCTACGAGACCATCCTCGGCAACGCAAAGAAATATAAGTCCGATGCCAAGATCGAAGGTGTGCAGGTGCAGCAGATGTTGGCCGGCGGAACCGAGGTCATCGTCGGCTCGATCACCGACGGCTCGTTCGGCAAGCTGGTCGCCTTCGGCCTCGGCGGCGTGCTCGTCGAGGTGCTCAAGGACATCACCTTCCGCCTCGCGCCGGCGACCAAGGAAGACGCGCTCTCGATGCTCGACGGCATCCAGGCGCACGAGATCCTGAAAGGCGTGCGCGGCGGCGAGCCGGTGAACCGCAACGCGCTCGCCGACGTCATCGTCAAGGTCTCGCAGCTCGTCACCGATTTCCCTGAGATCGTCGAGCTCGACCTCAACCCGGTGTTCGCGACGCCGAAGGATGCCACGGCCGCAGACGTCCGCATCGTGGTCGACTTCGCCTACAAGCCCAAGCCGAAGCCGCGTCCGACCGATGAGATCGTCGCGGCGATGAACCGCATCATGCAGCCGAAGGCGGTCGCCGTGGTCGGCGCCTCCGCGGAGGACGGCAAGATCGGCAATTCCGTGATGAAGAACCTCATCAACGGCGGCTACAAGGGTGAGATCTATCCGATCCATCCCAAGGCCGCCGAGATCCTCGGCTACAAGGCCTACAAGAGCGTCAAGGACGTGCCTGGTGTGATCGACGTCGCGGTGTTCGCAATCCCCGCGAAATTCGTCGCGGCCGCGCTGACCGAATGCGGCGAGAAGAAGATCCCGGGCGCGGTGCTGATCCCGTCGGGCTTCGCTGAAGCCGGTGCGCCGGAGCTGCAGGCCGAGATCGTCGAGGTCGGCAAGAAGTACGACATCCGTCTGATGGGGCCGAACATCTACGGCTTCTATTATACGCCCGCCAATCTCTGCGCGACCTTCTGCACCGCCTATGACGTCAAGGGCCATGCGGCGCTGTCGTCGCAGTCGGGCGGCATCGGCATGGCCATCATCGGCTTCTCGCGCTCGGCCAAGATGGGCGTGTCCGCGATCGTCGGCCTCGGCAACAAGTCCGATATCGACGAGGACGATCTGCTCGCCTTCTTCGAGCAGGACCCGAACACCAATCTGATCGCCCAGCACTGCGAAGACCTCAAGGACGGCCGCGCCTTCGCGGAAGCCGCAAAGCGCGTGTCCAAGAAGAAGCCGGTGGTGGTGCTCAAGGCCGGCCGGACCTCGGCCGGCGCGAAGGCGGCGTCGTCCCACACCGGCGCGCTCGCCGGAAACGATCGCATCTATGAGGACGTGTTCAAGCAGTCCGGCGTGATCCGTGCCCGCTCACTTCGCCAGTTGCTCGAATTCGCCCGCGGCGTACCGGTGCTGCCGACGCCGAAGGGCGAGAACGTTCTCATCATCACCGGTGCCGGCGGCTCGGGCGTGCTGCTGTCGGACTCCTGCGTCGATAACGGCCTGTCGCTGATGTCGATGCCGCCGGATCTCGATGCGGCCTTCCGCAAGTTCATCCCGCCGTTCGGTGCTGCCGGCAATCCCGTGGATATCACCGGCGGCGAACCGCCGATCACCTACGTCAACACCGTGAAGCTCGGCCTGTCGGATGAGCGCATCCACGCGCTGATCCTCGGCTATTGGCACACCATCGTCACGCCGCCGATGGTGTTCGCTCGCAACATGGTCGAGGTGAAGAAGGAGATGGAGGCCAAGGGTTTTGTGAAGCCGATGGTTGCCTCGCTCGCTGGCGACGTCGAGGTCGAGGAGGCCGCCGAATATCTCTATCAGAACGGCATCCCGGCTTACGCCTATTCGACCGAGCTACCGGTCGAGGTGCTTGGCGCCAAGTACAAGTGGGCGCGCGGGGCAGGGCTGCTCTGAGCTTGCGTTCACCTCTCCCCGCTTGCGGGGAGAGGCCGGAATTTGCACAGCAAATTCCGGGCGAGGGGGAGCTTCCGCGAGTCCAATTGCCACTGTCCTTGCGGAAGCTCCCTCTCACCCTGACCCTTTCAGAGCGAGCGTTGCTCGTCTCGGCCCCGCAAGCGGGAGAGGGGAAGAGAAGAAATGCAGGTCGCGATGAGCAAGAACGTGATCCGGCGCAAATCGCTCGAGCCCAAATCGGCCTCGGAGGCCGATCACGAGAGCCGCGACGGTGGCGTGCAATCGGTCGACCGCGCGCTGTCGATCATCGAGACGCTGGCCGAGGACGACGAAGGCTATCGTCTGAGCGATCTCGCGATCCGCACCGGCCTGTCGGCGTCCACCGTGCACCGGCTGCTCGCAACGCTCGAAAGCCGCCGCTTCGTGCAGTTCGACCGTGGCGAATCCAAATGGCATGTCGGGGTGCGCAGCTTCACGGTTGGCGCCAGCTTTGCGCGGCGACGCAATTTCTCCGCACAGGCGATTCCATATTTGCGCAAGCTGCGCGATCTCACCCGCGAGACGGCCAATCTCGCCGTGGTCGACGATGAGTTCATCATCGTGCTGACCCGTATGGAAAGCCGCGAGATCATGCGCTCGCTGACCAAGGTCGGCGGCCGCGTCCCCATGGTGACCTCCGGCGTCGGCAAAGCGGTGCTCGCAACCTATTCAGACGAGGATGTCGGCGCCGTCATCCGTCATCACGGCATGCCCCGCCTGACCGAGAAGTCGATCGTGCGCCCGAGCGACCTGTTCAGGGAGCTCGAGAAAATCCGCAAACAGGGCTTTGCCGTCGACGATGAGGAGGCGCAGATCGGCCTGCGCTGCGTCGCCGCGGTGGTATACAACGCGCTGGCAGAACCGCTTGCGGCGATCTCTGTTTCCGGCCTGACGAGCCGCGTCACCGACGAACGGTTGCCGGAGATCGGCCAGATCGTCCGGGACGTCGCGGCGGAACTGACTGCCGCGCTCGGCGGGGTGATCCCGGCGCCCCGTGACCAAAAACCCTGAGGCATGTCACTGGACAGCATCGGCCGTTTTGGTTGATATGCGACCAAACGACACAATGCGGCAAACGTCCGCATGAGCCTGGAGATGCCCACATGTTCCGATTTCCCGTGCGCCTTGTCGGCGCAGCCGTCGCGTTGACTCTGGCGGCAGCCAATCCGGGCTTTGCCCAGCAGCTCGAGCTCAAGCTGATGGCGCCGGCGGCTCCGGGCGGAGGCTGGGACCAGACCGCGCGCTCGATGCAGCAGGCGCTGGTGGCTGCGGGCGTCGCCCGCAGCGTGCAGGTCACCAATGTTCCCGGTGCAGGTGGCAGCGTCGGCATCGCGCAGTTCGTCAACGGCGCCAAGGGCGACGGCAACCAGATGATGGTCAACGGCTTCGTCATGGTCGGCGCGCTCGCCATGAACAAGTCGCCGGTGACGCTGGAGCAGGTGACGCCGATCGCGCGCCTGACCGAGGAAATCCAGGTGATCGTGGTTCCCGCGAACTCACCGATCAAGACTGCGCAGGATCTGGCCGCCGCGGTGAAGGCCGATATCGCCAAGGTCACCTTTGCCGGCGGTTCGGCCGGCGGCGTCGACCATGTGATGGCGGCCTTGTTCGCCGGCGCCGTCGGTGCCGACGCCAAGAAGATCAATTACATCCCGTTCTCCGGCGGCGGCGAGTCGCTGGCGGCGATCCTCGGCGGCAAGGTCACCGCGGGCATTTCGGGGCTCAGCGAATATGAAGGGCAGATCAAGTCCGGCAAGCTGCGCGCGATCGGCGTGACCTCGGAGAAGCGCATCGCAGGCAACGACATCCCCACGTTCAAGGAGCAGGGCATCGACCTCGTGATCGCCAATTGGCGTTCGGTGGTCGCGCCTCCCGGCATCACGCCGGAGCAGCGCAAGACCTTGAGCGATGCGGTCGAGAAGATGGTGAAGTCTGACGCCTGGAAGGAGATCCTCAAGCAAAAAGGCTGGGAGGACGCCTATCTGGGCGGCGACGCTTTTGCCGACTTCCTGAAGAAGGAAACGGCCCGGGTCACCGACGTGCTGAAATCGGTCGGCTTGGTCAAGTCATGACCTCGGGCGATCCCGTCCAGCCGCCGCGGCGCGTCGACCGCGCCGGTCTCGTCATCGCGGCATCGCTTGCGGTGCTCGCCGCCGTGCTGGTCTGGGACGCGCGCGGCCTGCAATCCGCCGCGATGTACGGGATGGGGCCGGAGGCGATGCCGGTTGTGGTCGCCTGCGGCCTTGCGCTGCTTGCGATCGGCAATTTCATCGACACACTGCGCGGCAATCTGCCGGCACGCGAAAGCGCCGATCCCGTGCCTGTGGTTCTGATCCTCGTCGGTCTGGCGCTGCTGATCGCCATCATCGGCTTTGGCGGCGGCTTCATCCTGGCGACCTCGGCCCTGTTCGTGACGACCTCGGCGGCCTTCGGGCGCCGTGCCATCCTCATCGACGCCATCATCGCTCTCGTGATGTCGACCCTCATCTATCTCGCGTTCGACCGGTTGTTGACGCTGAGCCTGCCTGCCGGCCCGCTGGAGCGACTGCTGTGATGGATACCTTTGCCGCGCTGGCTCACGGCATGGCGGTCGCCGTCCAGCCGATGAACCTGCTTTACGCGCTGATCGGCGTGTTCCTCGGCACGGCCGTGGGCGTTCTGCCCGGCATCGGCCCGGCATTGACGGTCGCGCTGCTGCTGCCAGTGACCTACAAGCTCGACCCCGGCGGTTCGCTGATCATGTTCGCCGGCATCTATTATGGCGGCATGTACGGCGGATCGACCACAGCGATCCTCATCAACACGCCGGGTGAAAGCGCCTCGATGGCGACCGCGCTCGAAGGCAACAAGATGGCCAAGGCCGGCCGCGGCGGGCCGGCGCTTGCGACCTCCGCAATCGGTTCCTTCGTCGCCGGCACCATCGCCACCATTGGCTTGGCTTTCCTTGCGCCATGGCTGGTCGATGTCGCCGTGCGCTTCGGTCCGGAGGATTATTTCGCGCTGATGTGCGTTGCCTTCGTCACGGTGTCGGCGACCTTCGGCGATTCCCCAATCCGCGGCCTGACCAGCCTGTTCATCGGTTTGACGCTCGGTCTCGTCGGCATCGACAAGTTGACCGGTCAGGCGCGGCTTGCGTTCGGCGTTCCTGAATTGCTCGACGGCGTTGAAGTCACAACGCTCGCGGTCGGCCTGTTCGCGGTGGGCGAGGCACTCTACGTCGCATCGCGCCGCCACCACACCGAGGAGAAGCTGGAGCCGGTGCGCGGCTCGCTGTGGATGACCAAGGAGGACTGGAAGCGGTCTTGGAAGCCATGGCTGCGCGGGACCATGTTCGGTTTCCCGATCGGTGCGCTCCCGGCCGGCGGCGCGGAGATCCCGACCTTCCTGTCCTATTCGACCGAGAAGCGGCTGACGAAGCATCCCGAAGAATTCGGCAAGGGCGCGATCGAAGGGGTCGCCGGCCCCGAAGCCGCCAACAACGCCTCCGCCGCCGGCACGCTGGTGCCGCTGCTGACGCTAGGCCTGCCGACCTCGGCGACCGCCGCGATGATGCTGGCGGGCTTCCAGCAATACGGCCTCAATCCGGGCCCGCTGCTGTTCGCCGAGCGGCCCGACCTCGTGTGGGGTCTGATCGCAAGTCTTTTCATCGCCAACATGATGCTGCTGGTGCTCAACCTGCCGCTGGTCGGCCTATGGGTGCGGCTGCTCGCGATCCCGCAGCCCTGGCTCTATGCCGGCATCCTCGTGTTCGCGACCATGGGCACGATCGCGGCAAAGCCGTCCGTGGTGGAATTGTCGATGCTGGCCGGCTTCGGTGTGCTCGGCTTCCTGATGCGCCGGTTCGATTTCCCGATCGCGCCCGTCGTCGTCGGCCTGATCCTGGGCCCGATTGCCGAAAGCCAGCTCCGCCGCGCGCTCGCGATCAGCCTCGGCGATCCCATGACGCTGCTGCAGAGCCCGATCTCGGCGACGCTCCTCGGCGTCGCGCTGATCGCGCTGGTGGCACCCTTCGTCTTGAAGGGGCTCGGGCGGTTCAAGGCGAATGAGGACTAGCGGAACTCATCAACGGCCAGTTTGCCCAATGCGTAAGCAAAGGTGCCGTTTTATTTGAGTTGCCCCTGCCGCCGTCGGGGGCAACCATCGCTGGGCTGTCCAATATCCGTGAGAGCCCCGATGACCAAACTCACCCGCTTCACCGTTGCTCCCCTGCACAGCATGACGCGGCGCTTGGCCGATGTTGCGTCGGCCCGCGTCGCGCCGGATCTCGTCGTCACGGGGGCGCGGGTGCTCTCGACCTATTCGGAGCGCATTCATCAGGGGCGGGAAGTCTGGATCACAGGCGGCCGCATCGCGGCGGTGAAACCGGCAGGCACAGCCAAGAAAGCCTGGAGCGATGTTCCGCTGTATGACGCCGCCGGTGGCATCATCGCGCCCGGCCTCGTCGATCCGCACATCCACATCGAATCCTCGATGGTGACGGCCTGCGCCTATGCCGAGGCTGCGTTGCTGAACGGCACCACCACGATCTTCTGCGACAGCCACGAGATCGGCAACGTCATGGACGTCGCCGGTGTGGAGGCGATGCTGGAAGATGCGCGCGAGGCGCCGCTGTCGATCTTCTTGACCGTGCCGAGCACGGTTCCCGCGACCTCGGCTGAACTGGAGACGGCGGGCGGCGACCTCACGCCGGACAAAATCGCCGGTCTGTTCGATCGCTGGCCCGAAGCGGTGGCGCTTGGCGAGAAGATGGATTTCGTGCCTGTCACGATGGGCGACGAGCGCAGCCATGCCATCCTCTCCGCAGCCTTGAAGCGGGGGCGTCCCGTTTCCGGGCATGTCTACGGCCGCGAATTCGTTGCGGCCTATGCGGCATCCGGCGTCACCGACACCCATGAGGCGATCGACCGCGACATCGCCGATGACCTGCTCGATGCCGGCGTCTGGGTGTTTTTGCGCGGGGGACCGCCGACTACGCCCTGGCACTCGCTGCCGCAAGCGATCCGAACAATCACCGAGCTCGGGGCCTCGCACAAACGCACCGCCGTGTGCACGGACGATCGTGACGCCGATGATCTCCTGCTGTTCGGTCTCGACTGGGTCGTGCGGGAAGCCGTGAAGGCGGGGATGTCGCCCGAGCAGGCCTGGTCAATGGGCTCTCTGCATGGCGCGACCCGCTTCGGGATGGAAGGCGATATCGGCGGGCTTGGCGGCGGCCGCCGCGCCGATCTCGTGCTGATGGACGATCAGCTCGAGCCACAATGCACCTGGTATGGTGGCGAGCTCGTGGTCGAGCACGGCAAGATCACCCCGCGTCTCGATCAGGCGCTGTCGCATCGCTACCAATATCCCAAGGGAGCCTATGCGACCGTCAAGCTGCCGCAGACGATGAAGCTGACGCCCGAATTGCCGGCCAAGGCCTGCGCCGTCAACGCCATCAAGACCGCGCTGCCTGGCATCACGCTGATCCACGAGAAGGTCGCGATCGAACCCGCAAAAGACTGGCCGTCGCTGTTCGCGCGCTATGGCCTCTGCTTCGTCGCGGTGGT
Organism: Bradyrhizobium sp. IC3195; assembly: GCF_020193585.1. Classification (NCBI taxonomy): domain Bacteria; kingdom Pseudomonadati; phylum Pseudomonadota; class Alphaproteobacteria; order Hyphomicrobiales; family Nitrobacteraceae; genus Bradyrhizobium; species Bradyrhizobium sp. IC3195. The sequence goes on from NZ_JADYVG010000005.1 coordinate 166,160, forward strand.
CGAGCGTCATGGCCAATCCGCGGGCAACGTCGCCCATGGCCTCTTGAAGGATTTCGGCCTGAAGCGCGGCGCGGTCGCCTCCAGCGTCGGACACGACAGCCACAATCTCATCGTCGCTGGCACCAACGAGGGCGACATGCAGGTCGCCATCGCCGCCATCAAGGAGCGGCAGGGCGGCGTCTGCGTCGTCGCCGACGGCGAGGTGAGGGCGCTGGTTCCGCTGCCGATCGCAGGACTCCTGTCCGACAAGCGTGTCACCGAAGTGGCGGAAGAGGTGAAGGTGCTGAAGAAGGAATGGGTCGAGGCCGGCTGCACCATCCCGTACATGGGCTTCAATTTGATTCCGCTATCGGTCATTCCGGAAATTCGCATCACCGATAAGGGACTCGTGCTGGTGCCGCAGATGCAGCTGGTGCCGCTGTTCGAGTGAGCTGCTTTCACGCATCTGTTGATCTAACCGATTGACACGTCCACGATTTTCTCGTGGTTGCCGCATCGTGGAAAATAAAATCGGTCTCGTTGAGATCGGCTTCTGCGTATCTGATGATCTCGCTCGCTGACGCAATTTGAGCGAGGTCCGATATGGCGAAGATGCGAGCTGTCGATGCGGCCGTGCGTATCCTGGAGAAGGAAGGTATATCGACGGCCTTCGGTGTTCCCGGCGCTGCAATCAATCCACTTTACTCGGCGCTGAAGAAGCGCGGCTCGATCCGCCACATCCTGGCGCGCCATGTCGAGGGCGCTTCGCACATGGCCGAAGGCTATACACGCGCCAAGGCCGGCAATATCGGGGTCTGTATCGGCACCTCCGGGCCGGCTGGCACCGACATGATCACCGGTCTTTACTCCGCGATCGCCGATTCCATCCCGATCCTCTGCATTACGGGGCAGGCGCCGCGCGCGCGGCTCTACAAGGAGGATTTCCAGGCGGTCGACATCGAGTCGATTGCAAAGCCTGTCACGAAGTGGGCACTGACGGTACGTGAGCCGGCGCTGGTGCCGCGTGTGTTCAGCCAAGCCTTTCACGTGATGCGCTCAGGCAGGCCGGGGCCGGTGCTGATCGACATGCCCCTCGACGTGCAGCTCGCCGAGATCGAGTTCGATGACGAGACCTACGAGCCGCTGCCGGTCTATAAGCCCGCCGCGACGCGCAAGCAGGTCGAGAAGGCGCTGGAGATGCTCAACGCCGCCGAACGGCCGCTGATCGTCGCGGGCGGCGGCATCATCAACGCCGACGCCTCGGATCTGCTGGTCGAGTTCGCCGAAATCGCCAACATACCCGTCGTGCCGACGCTGATGGGATGGGGCGCGATCCCCGATGATCACGTGCTGATGGCCGGCATGGTGGGTCTCCAGACCAGCCACCGCTATGGTAATGCCACGCTGCTGGAGTCCGACTTCGTGCTCGGCATCGGCAATCGCTGGGCCAACCGCCACACCGGCTCGGTCGAGACCTACACCAAGGGTCGCAAATTCGTTCACGTGGACATCGAGCCGACGCAGATCGGGCGCGTGTTCAATCCCGATCTCGGCATCGTCTCGGACGCAAAGGCCGCGCTCGAACTGTTCGTCGCCGTCGCCAGGGAGTGGCGGCGGTCAGGCAGGCTCCGCGAGCGCCAGGCGTGGCCTGCGGCCTGCCGCGACCGCAAGAAGACGATGCTGCGCAAGAGCCATTTCGACAACGTCCCGATCAAGCCGCAGCGCGTCTACGAGGAAATGAACAAGGCGTTCGGCCGCGACACCACCTATGTCACCGTGATCGGCCTGTCGCAGATCGCCGGCGCGCAGTTCCTCGGCGTCTACAAGCCCCGCAACTGGATCAATGCCGGGCAGGCGGGGCCGCTCGGCTGGACGCTGCCGGCCGCGCTCGGCGTGCGCGCGGCGTGCCCGGAGCGCGAGATCGTCGCGCTCTCCGGCGACTACGATTTCCAGTTCCTGATCGAGGAGCTCGCGGTCGGCGCGCAGTTCAATCTGCCCTACATCCACGTCGTCGTGAACAATTCCTATCTCGGCCTGATCCGACAGGCCCAGCGCGGCTTCGACATGGACTATCACGTCCAGCTCTCCTTCGAGAACATCAACGCGCCCGAGATCGGCGTCTACGGCGTCGACCATGTCGCGGTCGCCGAAGGCCTCGGCTGCAAGGCCATCCGCGTCACCGACCCGAAGGACACGCAGGCAGCGTTTGCGACCGCCCGCGAATTGATGGCCAAGCACCGCGTGCCTGTGGTGGTCGAGTTCATCCTCGAACGGGTCACCAACATCGCGATGGGCGCGGAGATCGACAACATCGTCGAGTTCGAGGAGGTGCTGGACCTTCCGCTCGACGAAGTCGAGACCACGCGCGTGCTGCAGCCGGCGGAATAGGGGAAGAAGCACCATGCCGAAATTTGCCGCCAATCTCACCATGCTCTTCAACGAGATGCCGTTCCTCGACCGCTTTGCGGCGGCGAAGGCGGCGGGCTTTGCCGGGGTCGAATATCTCTTCCCCTATGATTTCGACAAGGCGCAGCTGCGCGAGCAGCTCGAGGCGCATGGCTTGACGCAGGTGCTACACAATCTCCCCGCCGGCAACTGGGCGGGGGGCGAGCGCGGCATTGCGATCCTGCCCGACCGCATCGCCGAATTCCGCGACGGCGTGTTCCGCGCGATCGATTATGCCAGGGCGCTCGATTGCGAGCAGCTCAACTGCCTCGTCGGCATCGCCCCTGTCGACGCCGATCCGCACGAGCTTCGGGAGACGCTGGTCGGGAATCTGCGTTTTGCAGCTTCGTCGCTGGCGCGAGAGAACATCAAGCTATTGGTCGAGCCCATCAACACGCTCGACATTCCCGGCTTCTTCCTCAACGGCACCGAGCAGGCGGTGCAGCTGATCTCCGAGGTGAGATCGAACAACCTCTTCATCCAGTACGACATCTACCACATGCAGATCATGGAAGGCGATCTCGCCCGCACCATGCAGGAATATCTGCCTCAGATTGCTCACGTCCAACTTGCCGACAATCCCGGCCGTCACGAGCCCGGCACCGGCGAGATCAACTATCCCTTCCTGTTCCGCCACCTCGACGCGATCGGCTATCGCGGCTGGATCGGCTGCGAATACAAGCCGCGCACCACGACGCTGGAGGGCCTGTCGTGGCATGCGGCACAGACGTTTGAGACCTGAGAATATTGCCACGTCGGCGGTGCGCTCCCTCTCCCGCTAGCGGGAGAGGTGCACCGAGTGCGCGGATGAGTTTTGCTACTCCAACTGTGAGAAATCAGACATGACCAACATCGGCTTCATCGGACTTGGCACCATGGGACGGCCGATGGCCGGCCATCTGCTGGCTGCGGGCCATCGGGTGCTTCTGCGTGACGTTGCTCCGATCGCGCCGGAGCTGATGTCCGCGGGCGGCATCGCCTGCACATCGGCCAGGGAGGTCGCGGAGCAGGCGGACGCGGTCATCATCATGGTGCCGGATACGCCGCATGTGGAGGCCGTGCTGTTCGGCAAGGAGGGCGTCGCTAGCGGCATCTCCAAGGGCAAGATCGTCGTCGACATGAGCTCGATCTCGCCGCTGGCGACGAAGGAGTTTGCGAGGAAGATCGAGGCGCTCGGCGCCGATTATCTCGATGCGCCGGTGTCGGGCGGGGAGGTCGGCGCCAAGGCGGCGAGCCTCACCATCATGGTCGGCGGGCCCGAGCGGGCCTTTGGCACCATGAAGCCGATCTTCGACAAGATGGGCAAGAACGTCACGCATGTCGGCGCCAACGGCGACGGGCAGACGACAAAGGTTGCCAACCAGATCATCGTCGCGCTCACCATCGAAGCCGTGAGCGAGGCCCTGTTGTTCGCATCCAAGGCCGGTGCGAATCCCGCGCTGGTGCGCAAGGCGCTGATGGGCGGCTTCGCGTCCTCGCGAATTCTGGAGGTGCATGGCGAGCGCATGGTGAAGCGCAATTTCGATCCTGGCTTCCGCATCGAGCTGCACCAGAAGGATCTCAATCTCGCGCTCGAAGCTGCGCGTGCACTCGGCCTGTCGCTGCCGAGCACGGCGGTGGCGCAGCAATTGTTCTCGTCCTGCACTGCACATGGCGGCAAGGCCTGGGATCACTCCGCCATGGTGCGGGCGCTGGAACTGATGGCGGGGCATGAGATCGCCAGGGCCTGAACTGTTACGCGGTAACACTGTCCAGTGATGCATCTTTCGTCGCAGGGGAACCGGAACAATGCTCCGGCCCCGCGGGTTGAAGGCGCAGGACAATCACTGGAGACAAAACACCATGAAAACCCGTCTTGCGATTACGTTGGCTGCAGCGTCGCTGCTGGCGTCGAGCGCAGCCTTTGCTCAGTCGACGACCGAACAGGGCGCCAGGGACGGCGCGCGTGCAGGTGGCGACATCGGCGGCCCGATCGGTGCAATGGTTGGCGGCACCGTGGGTGCAGCCGTCGGCGCCGGTCTCGAAATTCCGAATGCGGTCCTCGGCGGAATTCCTCGCAGCGACTCCGTCGTGGTCCAGGAGCGCGTCGTGGTCGGCGAGCCGCTGCCTCCGACCGTGGTGCTGCGGCCCGTGCCGAACTACACCGAATATCGCTATGCGGTCGTGAACGATCGCCGTGTGATCGTCGAGCCGCGCACACGCCGCGTGGTCAAGATCATCGACTGATCGACGCAATTCTTTGTGCTGAGCAGGGCCCTGCGGAGCATCACTCCGCGGGGCCTTCGCTTGTCATGGCGGAGCTGGTGCGAAAGCGCGAGAGTAGCCGGTCTGCGGCGGCGGCGAGTGCAAAGCCGAGGCACGCGGTGGCAGCATCGACCAAAAAATCCACCAGCCGCGCGTGACGGCCGGGTGCCCAAAATTGCATCAGCTCGAGAACGCCGATCAGGACGACCGCGGCCGCTGCGCTCAGTAGGCGCCGGCGTGGATAGGCGAGGCCGAAGGCCAATCCCACCATGACGAAGGCAAGCGCATGTTCGCCGTCCTGACCGAGGTCGGAATGGGGGCGAAGGCCGGGAGGACCGAGGGTGGCGAACGTAACGGCAGCGGCGAGCAGCCAGGCAAAGGTACGAATGAACATCCGGGTCGCTTAGCACGAATTTGGTCGGGTTGTCGCGAGGCTCGTATCAGATCGCCGTGTAGTTAATGACAAAAATGTTAAAGCGGATCGCGCACGCCGAGGCCATGCATGAAGCGTTCCCGGATCTGCACGGGGTCGCGCCGGGTGGTGCCCACGCCGGGCTTGTCGTCGATCCTGACCGCGATCAGGCTCGGCTCGGAAGCGGCCATGGCGTCGTCGACCAACCGCTCGAAATCTTCCTCGTCCGCGGCCCAGGCGCTGCTCGCAAGACCAGAGCCAATGGCAATGGCGACGATGTCGGCAACGTTCGCTGCCGGCGTCGGCTGCGCCCCGGTGATTTGGTAGATGCCGTTGTCCATCACGATCATCGTGAGGTTCTTCGGCTTCAAGGCTGCAATCGTCGAGAGCGCACCGAGCTGCATCAGGAGCGAGCCGTCGCCTTCGAGCGCGAAGACGCGGCGGTCGGGCTGCGCCAGCGCCACGCCGAGCGCGATCGGAAAGGCGAGTCCCATGCTGCCCAGCATGTAGAAGTTCTGCGGGCGGTGGCCGGCGGCCCACAGATCGAAATTGGTGTTGCCGATGCCGCCGATCACGGCTTCCTCGTGCTTCAGCTTCGCGATCAGCCGCGAGGTGACGTCGAAGCGGTTCATCACCTTGGTGTTGCCAGTGTTCATCGTCGGCCTCACTTGTCGAAGACCTTGCCGCCCGTCAGCAGCGGGTTGAGGATCAACGCCACCGGCGCCTGCGTGGTGACGGCCTGCTTGATCGAGCGGTCGGCGATGAATTCGAGCTCGTCGAGCCGGGTGATGGTGTGATGCTCCAGCGCCAGCGAATCCAGCACCGGTCGCATGGTGCGGCAGACCAGGGACTGGCCGTAGTTGAATTCGCCGAGCGTGCCGCGCTCAGAGACGAGCATGATCAGCGGAATCTGGTAGGGCACTGCGAGCGAGGCCAGCACGTTTGCGAGCGTCGCAAAGCCGGAGGTCTGCATCAGCACCGCGCCGCGCCGACCGCCCATCCAGGCGCCGGCGACGATGCCGACGGCCTCTTCCTCACGGGCGGTCGCGAAAGTGGTGAAGAAGGGATCGGCGTGCAGGTTCTTGATCAGCGGCGTCAGCACGCGGTCCGGCACGTAAGGGATCAGGTTGATCTCGTTCCGCTTCAAGGTTTGCAGGACGATGCCGTGCCAGCTTCCGTCGCTGCTCCCCTGCGGCTGCTGTTCCGCAATCGCCATCGCGCTCTCCCTGGGGCCGCGCATGCTTCTTGGTTCTTGCCGTCGCGGCGGTCTGCCGAACTTGACGCGGGCAGCGGGATTGTCAACATGTCCGCGCCGTCACCGTGATCTGCGCCAGCAGGCCTGCCGTGGCCGGCACCGCCATGGCATAAGCGGCGACAACCAGAACACGGGAGGGGGCATAGGAGGGCGCGCATCGCGCTGACCGTGCGGACCTCCCGCGAACGAGCGGAAGGGTCCTGATGTCCGTCAACAACAAGCGCGTCGTCTACTCCAATTATTTGGCCAATCCGATCTATATCGACATCCTGAAGGCGCGGTCCGACGTGCGGGTCGATCGCATCGAAAATGGAAGCCCTGAGGATGTTTATGGCCCGCTCCTCGGCGCTGCCCACGTCTACCAGGTCGGCGCCGCCCGCGATGAGCTCGCCCCGCATTTCCATGTCGATGCCGCCTTCCTGAAGCGGACGCCGAATTTGCTGCTGGTCTCCAGCAACGGTGCCGGCTTCGATCCCGTCGACGTCGAGGCCTGCACGGAGGCAGGCGTCGTAGTCGTCAACCAGTCCGGCGGCAACGCCCATTCGGTCGCCGAGCACGCGCTGGCGATGATGCTGACGCTGTCCAAGCGCATCATCCAGTCGGATCGCCGGCTGCGCCGCGAGCGCGACGTCAACCGCAACGATCTCGTCGGCAACGAGGTCGAGGGCAAGACCGTCGGCGTCATCGGCCTCGGCAATGTCGGCCGGCGCATCGCCGCCTTGTGCAAGGGCCTGCTCGGCATGACAGTGCTTGCCTACGATCCGTATTTGTCGGCTGAGGTGATGGCCGAGCGGGGCGGGGAGAAGGTCGAGCTCGACGAGCTGTTGCGCCGCGCCGATTTCGTCTCGATCTCATGCCCGCTCAACAAGGGCAGCCGCAACTTGATCAGCACACGCGAATTCGCGCTGATGCAGCCGCATGCCTATTTCATCACCACCGCACGCGGCTTCATCCACGACGAGGACGCGCTGCTGCAGGCGCTGCGCGACAAGCGCATCGCCGGTGCCGGCCTCGACGTCTGGTCCAAGGAGCCGCCGCCGCCGGAGCATCCGCTGCTCCAGTTCGACAACGTGCTGGCGAGCCCGCACACGGCAGGCGTCACCATCGAGGCGCGCCAGAACATGGGCCGGATCGCCGCCGAGCAAGTGCTGGATGTGCTCGACGGCAAGCGCCCGCCGCGCATCATCAATCCCGAAGCCTGGCCGCGCTATGCCGAGCGCTTCAAGCAGGCTTTTGGCGTGACGCCGGGGTAGGGCGCGCGAAGCCCAGTCGCGCGCCGATCCTTGGTTATCAGGATGAAAACGGAGAGCGGTGGATTTTACTGATGGCGTGAATGAACGCGTATGACCTCTCCTGTAGATCAGGGAGCATGAGCATACTTTCGATTGCGACATCCGGACTTTCTGCGGCGAGTTTGCGCGTGAACGTGGCGGCGAGCAATATCGCCAACATCAGGACGACCGGCCCACTACCCGCGTCAGGCGGGTCGAGCGCATCGGCCGGTGCGGGCATTGCTCCAACGTTTCCTGCAGCCTACGTGCCCTTGCGGGTCGATCAGGTCTCCCAGTCGAGCGGTTCGACGCCGGGCGGTACGGTTGCGACCGTATCGACGGTATCGCCGAGCTATACCGCGCAATCCGACCCGAGCGCTTCCTTCGCAAACCAGGACGGCCTGGTGGCAGCGCCGAATGTCGATCTTGCTAGCGAATTCGCTCAGCTGGTGACCGCAAAATACAGCTTCGTTGCCAATGCGAAGGTCATTCAGGCCTACGCCGAGACGCAAGACACGCTCCTCGACATCAAGGCGTGAGGGCTGACGTCGGCCATGTCTCGCCAGCCTGGGCCACTACCCCAGCTTTGCGCCGAGCTGCTGGAACACGGCCTCGCAGGTCATGAGGTCGAGATGGACGCCGCCCGCGTTCTTGAAGAACGTGATGTCGGACGGTGACGTTCGCCCCTGCACAAGGCCGCCGACGAGGTCGTAGAGGTCGCCGAGGACGTCTGCCTCGCTGATCGCGCCGCTCGCGATCGGCTGCAGGATGTCGCCGACGCCGTGGAAGGCGGATTCCCGCCGGTCCACGAAGACGCGGGAGCGCTTGGCCGCCTCGTCATCAGCCTCCCGGGTTTGCGGTGTGTAGCCGCCGACGAGGTCCAGATGCGTGCCCGGCCGCAGATTGAGGCCCTTGATCAGCGGCTGATGCGCGCGGGTGCAGGTGGTAATGACATCGGCCTCGCGCGTCGCGGCGTCGAGATCCGTGATTGCTTCCGCCTTGATGCCGGCCTTCGCCAAGCGCTGAGCGAGATCCACGCCCCGGTCCGGGCTGCGATTCCAGATCAGCACGCGCTCCAGTGACGGCCGCACGGTGCGATGACCCCGGATCAGCCATTCGGACATCTCGCCGGCCCCGACGCAGAGCAGCGTCTCGGGATTGGGCGGGGCGAGCAGTTTCGTGGCCAACGCGGAGTCGGCTGCGGTGCGCCAATGCGTGATCTCGGTCCCGTCCATCGCCGCCAGCGGCCGGCCGTTGGTGCCGTCGAACAGCACGCACACGGCCTGCACCGCCGGCATCCTGCCTTCGGCCAGATTGGCTGGAAAGCTGGTGAACATCTTGCTGGCCATGTATCGGCCGGGATCGACGGCGCTGCGGATGACGTATTGCCCCCTCTCGTCTCCAAGGAAGGCGTCCAGCACCTCCATCTTCGGCCGGCGATGCGCTTCTTCGAGGGCCGCAATCAGGATCGGAAAGGTCAGAGCCTTCGTGACTTCGGTATCGGAGACAAAGTGCAAGGCAAGTTCCTCATTGGCGACCGGCATTTGCCCATAAACCCGCGCGGCAGGTTCCGCAACGAATCTTCCGCCGGGACTGGACAAGCCTTGATCCGCGTCAAAATCTCCTTTCCCCGTCCGGCCTAAATGGGACTAGAGTGCCGGCGGGCAGGCAGGGAGGTCCCATGTCAACTTATGTCGTCAGGTTCATGAAGGACGTGCTCGGCGAATACGGCCGGCAATGCGAGGTCTGCCAGGGCACGCTCGAGATCGACGCCGCCGACGAGGACGAGGCCAGGGAACGGGCGAAAGCGAGGTTCTGCAAGGACCAGGCGTTGCATCACTGGTCACTGCATGCCGACCGCATCCATGTCAGACCCGCCGACTTCCCGTCGTAGCGACTAGCGCCCGGGTGCCGTGACGGGCGGGGGCGTCGTCGTCCCCGCGCCGAGCGAGCGTTGCACCATGACGGTGTCGGACCAGCGGCCGTGGCGGTAGGCAACGCCGCTGAGCAGGCCGGCGCGTGCGAAACCGAACCGCTCGTGCAGCGCCAGCGAGGGCGCGTTATCTGCATCGATATAGCCGATCATCTGGCGGAAGCCGGCCGCCGCGCAGGCGTCGATCAATTCCTGCAGCAACAGCCGTCCGACCCCGCGGCCGAGATGGGCGTGGTGGACGTAGATCGAGTGCTTGGCGGTGTAGCGATAGGCCGGCCTTTTGCGGAACAGCACGGCATAGGCATAGCCGACGACCTCGCCGCGCCAGGTCGCAACCAGATGCGGCAGGCGGGTCTGCTTCAGGTTCTTGCGCCGGTCGCGCAGATCGTCCGGCTCCGGCGCACCGGTTCCTTCGACATCGCGCGGCACGCCGCTGCGGACGTGATGGCGGTAGATCGCCAGCATCGCCTCGATGTCGCTTTCGCGTGATGGCCGAACCAGGACGGGTTCATCGCTCGCGCGCGCAGCTGCTTCGTTCATCGGCACCTACTCGGTCACGACATAAGTGTAGAGCCCGATGCGCCCATTCGCATCGACCTCCTTGTAGACGCCCTGGATCTCGACGTCGAAGCCCGGAAATGTGTTGAAGCAGGTCTCGAACATCTTGAGATAATCGATCATGGGCTTGGCTCGTTCCGTCAGCCGCTCGCCGGGCACGATGGTGGCGATGCCGGGCGGGTAGACCACGAACGGCGTGGTCGCGATTCGGCCCGCGATCGCCTCGATCGGGAGGTAGTCGACGTCGTTCTTGAACAGATAGCGCGCGGCATCGCGGGGCGACATCGCGATCTCGGGCATATGCTCGGACATGAACTGCCGCGCCTGGAGCGCGCTGACATCGGCGGTGCGGAAGAAACGGTGCATCTCGCCGCAGAGGTCACGCAGCCGTGCACCGGCGTAGCGCGCCTGCCGCCTCTGATAGAATTCGGGGATGACGTCGGCGAGCAGCGCATTGTCGTCGTGCAGTCGCTTGAACGCGACGAGGCCGGAGATCAGCGTGCCCGCCTTGCTCGCCTCGACGCCGGGCGTGAGCAGGAAGAGCAGGGAGTTGAGGTCGTTCTTCTCGGGGACGATGCGGTTCTCGCGCAGATATTGCGCGACGACCGGCGCGGGAATGCCGTGCTCGGCATAAGCTCCCGTCGCACGATCGAACCCGGGCGTGAGCAGCGTCAGCTTGTTCGGATCGGTCATGGCAAAGCCTTCCGCGAGATCGGGAAAGCCGTGCCAGTTGGTATCCGGGGAGAGCTGCCACAGCGCGGGGTTGGTGGCGAGCTCGTCGGTCGAGAGGGTCTCCCAGGCGACGTTATGCGCCGCGCCGGGACGGCTGACATCGGCAATGGCGACGCGATCGGGAACGAAGGGCTCGAAGAACCAGCGGCGATCCGGGTTCTGCTCCTTCTCCTCGAACTCCTGGCGCATCGCGCGGATCTTCTTGCGCAGCTCGATGCCGAGCCGGATCGTGTCGTCCCACAGCACTTCGCCGGAGCGGCCCTTCATCATCTGTGCGCCGACGTCGAGCGAGGCGAACAGCGGGTAGAACGGCGAGGTCGAGGCGTGCTGCATGAAGCTCTCGTTGAAGCGGCGGTGCTCGACGCGACGCTTCTGGCCGCGGATATGGCGGTCCTTGATGTGGATCTGCGAGGCCTGCGAGAAGCTTGCCAGCTGCTTGTGGGTCGACTGCGTCGCGATGATGCCGGGGGCGTCGGGCGAGAGATTTACCAGCCCCATGGCGAAGCGGCCGGCATAAAGGGGGTGGAATTTCATGAAGCCGGCCCAAGCCTCGTCGAACAGGATGTAGTCGCAGAGATGGCCGATACGCTTGATGATCATCTCGGCGCTGTGGATCGAGCCGTCATATGTGCACTGCTCGACCACGGCGACACGGAACGGCCGCTCCTTGCGCCAAGCGTCGCGATCGTTCACCAGGGGATGGTTGCGGATCGCCTCGCGCAAGCTCTTCTCTTCGAGCCGGTCCCAGCGCATCGGGCCGATCAGTCCCCAGGCGTTGCGAACGGTCGGCACATAGACCGGGATGCCGCCATTGATCATCAGCGCGCCGTGATGGGCGGCCTTGTGGTTGTTGCGGTCGAACAGCACGAGATCGCCGTCGGTGACGAGGGCGCCCAGCGCGACCTTGTTCGAGGTCGAGGTGCCGTTGAGCACGAAATAGGTCTTTTCCGCACCGAAGATCGCCGCCGCTTCCTTCTGCGCCCTCAGCGCCGGGCCCTCATGGGTGAGGAGGTCGCCGAGGTCGAGCACGGAATTGTCAAGGTCGTCGCGGAACACGGATTCGCCGAGATGCTCGACGAACACGCGCCCGATCGGGCTGCGGTTGTAGAACACGCCGCCATTGTGGCCCGGGCAGGTCCAGAGCTGGTTGCCTTCCTCGGCATAGTCGACCAGCGCGCCGAAGAACGGCGTCTTCAGCGTCTCGGCATATTGCTTCAGCCGGCTGATCAGGTTCTTTGCGATGAAGGTTGGCGTCTCCTCGGACAGGAAGACATAGCCGTCGATGAAATCGAGCACCTCGACCGGCAAATCCTCGAACCGCTTGCGGCGGATCAGGAGGATGATCGGGAAGTCGAGGCCGCGGCGGCGCATCAGATTGATCAGCGCCGAGGTCTTGCCTTCCAGGCCCTTCTTGCCCCAGTCCACCACCATGCAGCCGATCGCGGCATCGGTCTGCACCGCCATCTCGGCATCCTCCAGCTTGCGGGCCCGGACCACCTCGAAGCCGGAGCGCTGGATCTCCTCGATGATCTGGTTGAAGCGGACGCCTTCGAGATCGTCGGCATCGAACACAGGGGCCGCGAACAGGAAGTTGAAGCGCTTGAAATAGTCCATGGCAGGTCCCGAATGTGCAGGAAGATACAGCTCTCTGCACATTCGATGACATCTGGATGACATGCCCGAGTGCTGCGGCAAGGTTAGCCTGACGCTTCACTCCAGCAGCTTGTCCAGTGTGATCGGGAAGCGCCGGATGCGCTTGCCGGTGGCATGATAGACGGCGTTCGCAATTGCGGCCGGGACGCCGACGATGCCGATCTCGCCGAGCCCCTTGATTCCCAACCGGTTGATGCGGTCGTCGGGCTCGTCGACGAAAATGACGTCAATGTCGTGGACGTCGGCGTTCACGGGAATGTGGTATTCGGCAATGTTCGCGTTCATGATGCGGCCGAAGCGGTGATCCATCACCGTTTCCTCGTGCAGCGCCATTCCAATACCCCAGACGACCCCGCCCATGATCTGGCTGCGGCCGGTCTTGGTGTTCAGGATGCGCCCGGCCGCGACCGCATTCACGATCCGGGTGACGCGGATAATTCCCAGCTCCTCGTCGATCTTCACCTCCGCGAAGACCGCCGAATGTGTGTTGCGGGCGTGCGATTTATCCTCCGCGAATTGGTTGAGCTTCTCCTTTTCGATCCGCTCGAGCTTGCTGTGGCGCATGACATCCGCAATCGAGACAGCGGCCCCGCGACCGTCGCTGCTGGCGATCATGCCGTCAGTCAGGGTGACGTCGGCGGCGTCGAGGTCAGCGAGCGGTGAGCCCGGCATGGCCTTGGCAAGACGTGCGAGTTCCCAGCGAATTTCTTCGGTCGCTCCTAAGACCGCATGCGCGCTTGATGCCGCCATCCAGGAGCCGCCCTCGACGGGGGCTTGCGGCAAGGTCGAATCGGCGAGCCGGACGCTGATATTCTCGATCGGCAGCCCGAGGGCATCGGCCGCGACCTGCGCCACGATGGTGTACGTGCCGGTGCCGATATCGGACGCGGCGCAGGAGACCTCGGCATGGCCGTTGGCCGTCAGCACGATGCGGACGGCGACCGGCATCTGCAGCGCCTCCCACACCCCAGTCGCCATGCCCCAGCCGACCAGTTCCTTGCCGTCTCGCATGGAACGCGGCGCCGGATTACGCCGGCTCCAGCCGAACGCTTCGGCGCCGCGGGCGTAGCACTCGCGCAGCTGCTTGCTGGTGTAAGGCAGGCCTTGGCTCTGGTCGCGATCCGAGTAGCACCTCAGGCGCAGCTCGACCGGATCGAGCTTCAGCGCGACGGCCAATTCGTCCATGGCGCATTCGAGTGCGCACACGCCCGTTGCCGCACCCGGCGCGCGCATGTCGCAGGGCGTCGAAACGTCGAGGTCGACCAGCTTATGGGAAAAGTTGCTGTGGGGACTCTTGTAAAGCTGCTCGGCCCAGCCCGTATCGTTGCGCGAAAAATCCTCATAGCGTGAGGTCACGGCGATGGCTTCGTGGGTGATCGCATCGAGGGTGCCGTCCGGCTTTGCACCGAGCGCAACGCGCTCGATGGTCATGGGACGATAGCCCAGGCCATACATCTGTTGCCGCGTCAGCACGACGCGGACGGACCGCTTCAGTGCGAGCGCGGCAAGGGTTGCCAGCACCACCTGGTGCTGCGGCCGCAGGCCCGAGCCGAAGGCGCCGCCGACATAAGGCGAGATCACGCGGATGTCGTCCGGTTCCTTGCCGAAAACACTGCAGAGAAACTTCTGGACGTTCTGGACGCCCTGCGTTTTGTCGTAGACCGTGAGCCCGCCACTGCCGTTCCAGACGGCTGTCGTCGCGAAGAGCTCCATGGGGTTGTGGTGCTCGGTCGGAATGACGTAATCCGCCTCGTGGCGCACGGCCGCGCGCGTCAGGGCTGCTGCGGCATCACCACGCGGCTTGTGCGGTTGATCCACTTTTTCGGCCTTGCCGCGTTCGGATTCAAGATCGGTCGAAAACGCCTCCTGCTCATATTCGACGCGAACGCGGGTTGCGGCGAACTTGGCGATCTCCCAGTCCTCCGCGACGACCAGTGCGATCGGCTGGCCGTTGAACTTGACCTTCTCATCATAGAGCGGCCGGAACGGCGAGCCCTTCTCCGGCGCCACCTCATCCTTCCAGGCTTCGTCCTTGTCGGCGAGGGGCGGCCGATGTTCATGCGTGAGCACGTCGACCACGCCCTTCACCTTCAGCGCCTCGCTGGTGTCGAGACGAGCGATGCGCCCACGCGCGATGCTGGCCTCGACGACGAAGCCGTGAAGGAGACCGTCTGCTGCGAATTCGCCGGCATATTTGGCGGCCCCGATGACCTTGGCGCGGCCGTCGACGCGCGACGTTGGTGTTCCGACATAGGCGTTCATCGGGTCCTCATGCGATCTTCTTGTGAGCTTGTGATTGCGGCGTGGCGCTTGCGGCCTGCATCAGCGCACGCACGACGGCTCGGCGCGCCAGGTCGATCTTGAACCCGTTGTGGGAGCGTGCCGTCGCTCCCTGCAGCAGCAGGTCGGCGGCGCGCCCGAAATGATCCGGTGTTGCCGCCTGACCGCGCAATGCGGCTTCGGCCTCGAGGCTTCGCCAGGGCTTGTGGGCCACGCCACCGAGCGCAAGGCGCGCTTCGCTGATCGCGTTGCCCTCCAGGTCGACCGCGGCCGCGACCGAGACCAGAGCAAAGGCGTAGGACAGCCGGTCGCGGATCTTCAGATAGCTGTAGTTCCGGGCAAAGCCGTGCGGCGGCAGCTCGATGGCGATAATGATCTCGCCGCTGCCGAGATTGGTATCGAGATGAGGCTTGTCCTCGGGAAGCCGATGGAAATCCGTCAGCGCGATGGTGCGCTGCCCCGAGGGGCGTGCGATATGCACGAGCGCGCCGAGCGCGGCCAGCGCCACGCTCATGTCGGATGGATTGGTCGCGATGCAGGAGTTGCTGGTGCCGAGGATGGCATGGTTGCGGTTGAGGCCATCGAGGGCCGAGCAGCCCGTGCCGGGGCTTCGCTTGTTGCAGGGTGTCGTGGTGTCATAGAAGTAGGGGCAGCGCGTACGTTGCATCAGATTGCCCCCGACCGAGGCCATGTTGCGCAGTTGCGCGGAGGCGCCGGCCAGGATGGCGCTGGCAAGGAGGGGATAGCGCTGCTCGATCAACGGGTGGTAGGCGAGGTCCGAATTCGGCACCAAGGCGCCGATGCGCAGACCGCCGTCCGCCGTCTCCTCGACGTCGCGGAGCGGCAGGCGGGAGATGTCGATCAGCCGGGAGGGCCGTTCGACGTTCTCCTTCATCAGATCGATCAGGTTGGTGCCGCCGGCGATCAACTTCGCACCGGGATCGGCGGCGAGCAGGCGGATGGCGTCGGCAACATCGCTTGCGCGGGAATATTGGAAGTTGTTCATGACCGGCTCATTGCCTGCTCGATCGCAGCCACGATGTTGAGGTAGGCACCGCAGCGACAGAGGTTTCCGCTCATCAGCTCCCGGATCTCATCCGCATCGCGCGCACGGCCTTCGGCCAACAGGCCCGCGGCAGAGCAAATCTGCCCCGGCGTGCAATAACCGCACTGAAAGGCATCGTGGTCGATGAAGGCCTGTTGCAGAGGATGCAGCGCGCCGTCCCTGGCCAAGCCTTCGATGGTCGTGATCTCGGCGCCATCCTTCATGACGGCCAGGGTCAGGCAGGAATTGACCCGTCTTCCGTCGATCAGCACGGTACAGGCACCGCATTGGCCGTGATCGCAGCCTTTTTTGGTGCCGGTTAGTTGCAGACGGTCACGTAGCGCATCCAGAAGCGTGGTCCATGGCATGACCTCGAGCGCGCGGCTTTCGCCATTGACGACGAGGTTGATCGGAATGCGTTCGGGGATCGTAAGGTCGGCCATGGTGTATTTCCCTGCGGAAAGGCCGAGCCGGGCAAATTTTGCAAATGACGCGAGAATGCGTTGCCGCCGCTGGCCGATAGCGCCCAACGGATGACGGGTTGCTTGGTTCCCGACCGGTTCTCCCGATTGAATTTACGAGATCAGCGCTTCGTCTCGCTGAACACCACAGTCGGTACCGCGCGGTTGACGATCTCGCGCAGCGCGAAGCTCGATTGCACCCGCGCGACGCGCGGCAGTCGGGACAGCTCGGTGCGGTGGATGCGCTCGAAATCCTGGATGTCGCGGGCGAGCACGATCAGGATGTAGTCGTCCGTCCCCGACATCAGGAAGCAGCGCACGACGGAGGGACATTTCGTCACCTCTGCCTCGAACGCCTTCAGCGCCTCGTCGCTCTGGCTCTCCAGCGCGATGCGAACCAGCACCGTGGTGGTGAGGCCGAACTGGGCCAGGTCGAGCGCGGCCTGGTAGGCCTGGATGTAGCCGTCATCCTCCAGCGCCTTCTGCCGCCGCGCCAGCGCCGTGCTCGACAAGCCGATCTTGTTGGCAAGCTCGGTGTGGCTGGCTCGCGCATTGGTCGTGAGTTCCGCGAGGATGGCGAGGTCTTTCCGGTCGAGGGCCAAGGTTTCGTTTCCAGCGTCAAAGGACCATTTCGCGCCGGAAACCGGCGCGGGCGCTGCCAAGGTAGCGGATATTTGCACGAAACCAAACCGACCCTCTCGCTACGATCAACAATGGAATCAAAGCATTGGCGAGGGAGATCAAGATGCGCGTCGGAGTCCCGAAGGAGATCAAGGTGCAGGAATATCGGGTCGGGCTCACCCCAGGTGCGGTCCGCGAATACGTTGCCGCCGGGCACCAGGTGACGGTCGAGAGCGGCGCCGGCAGCGGCATCGGTGCGTCCGACGAGGTGTACCGGCGGGCAGGGGCGTCCATTGCCGAGACCGCTCGCGAGATCTTTGCAAAGTCCGACATGATCGTGAAGGTGAAGGAGCCGCAGAAGAGCGAATGGGCTCAGCTTCGCGAAGGCCAGATCCTTTTTACTTACCTTCATCTTGCGCCGGATCCCGACCAGGCCAAGGGCCTGCTTGCTTCCGGCTGCACCGCAATCGCGTATGAAACCGTCACGGACGCGAGCGGTCACCTCCCGCTGCTCGCCCCGATGAGCGAAGTCGCCGGCCGCCTCGCCATCGAGGCCGCCGGCGCCGCGCTCAAGCGTTCCAGCGGCGGCCGCGGCCTGCTGCTCGGCGGCGTGCCCGGCGTGCAGCCGGCACGCGTCATCGTGCTCGGCGGCGGCGTGGTCGGAACGCAGGCGGCACGCATGGCCGCCGGCTTAGGTGCCGAAGTCACCGTGATCGACCGCTCGATCCCGCGCCTGCGCGAACTGGACGATCTGTTTGTTGGACGCGTACGCACCCGTTTCTCCACCATCGAGGCGGTCGAGGACGAGGTGTTCGCCGCCGACGTCGTGATCGGTGCCGTGCTGGTGCCCGGCGCCAGCGCGCCGAAGCTCGTCACCCGTGCGATGCTGAAATCGATGCGGCCGGGAGCCGTGCTGGTCGACGTCGCGATCGACCAGGGCGGCTGCTTCGAGACCTCGCACCCGACCACGCACGCGGAGCCGACCTACGAGGTCGACGGCGTCGTTCACTATTGCGTCGCCAACATGCCGGGAGCCGTGCCGGTGACCTCGAGCCAAGCCCTGAACAACGCGACGCTGCCGTTCGGCCTGATGCTCGCCAACAAGGGATTTGCGGCCATCTTGGAGAATCCGCATCTGCGCAACGGGCTCAACGTGCATCGCGGCCGGGTGACGAACAAGGCGGTGGCGGAGAGTCTGGGGCTGGAGTTTGCGCCAGTAGAGAGCGGACTGGCGGCGTAGCGAGATGGGCCATCGTCGGTGCGGCGCCATCAACCGACTGGAAGATGGCGCTGCCGCCGTGCTCCCGAGCCCTCGGGGAATCCCGACGCGGTGAAGGCGTTGTGACCGGAGCGGCGGTGTCCAAATAGGCGGAAAGAAGAAAACTATTGCCGCGGTCCTGTCAGGAGGAAGGAGTTTCCCCTTCTGAGGGCAAAAACGCCAATCGCTTCCATTGCTGTTTGCAGCCGAAACGACGACATTTCCGCCAGAAATTGGTGGATCGGCAGCCATGGAACGCACTGGATTTGAGCCCTTCGGCGAGCAACTGGTGTCCGCAACGGACACACAGCCGAAGTCGCGCGCCTCGAAGCTCCTGCTGCGGGCCGGCACCACCCTGTTCTGGTCGCTGGTCGCGGGCATCGTGCTGGCCCGTGCAGCCTTCTTCGAGCCCGGCATCTATGACGGTTTCAGCCGCGTCGCCTCGCTGGCCAAGAACCTGATCTTCTGAGGCCGTTTATTCCGGTCCGAGGACAGAACTTCTCTCGGCCCTGATATGTCGAAAACATATTTCCCAATCGGGTCGTGGTGCGTATAAATCTTTCTCCTTCGGGAGAGATTTGTGTCGCAGAATCAAGCATCCAGCCCGGCCGATTCCAAGCCGGTCACCGCCGCGGGCCGTATTGCGGCGCTGATTCCGGGCATCCTCCTCTGCGTTCTCGTGGCCGGTGTGTCGGCCCTGCTCGAGCGGGCCGAACTGGGTATGTTCGAGCACCCCTATGTCGAGGCGCTGGTCATGGCGATCCTGCTCGGCATGGCGGTGCGCAGCTTCTGGAAGCCGGCCCCGCGGTGGCAGGCCGGCATCGCCTTCAGCGCCAAGCAACTGCTGGAAGTCGCGGTGATGCTGCTCGGGGCCTCCATCAGCTTTGCCGCGATCGCGGCTTCCGGCATTGCGCTGCTCGCCTCCATCGCCGCGGTCGTCGTGGTCGCGCTCTGCGTCTCCTTCGGCCTCAGCCGGCTACTCGGCCTGTCGACGCGGCTGTCGATCCTGATCGCCTGCGGCAACTCGATCTGCGGCAATTCCGCCATCGCCGCAGTGGCGCCCATCATCGGCGCCAGCAACGACGAGATTGCATCCTCGATCTCCTTTACGGCGATCCTTGGCGTGATGATGGTGCTGGGCCTGCCGCTGCTGATCCCGCTGCTGCAATTGTCCGCAACGCAGTACGGCATTCTCGCCGGGCTCACCGTTTACGCAGTGCCGCAGGTGCTCGCCGCGACGGTGCCGGCAGGTCTCGTCTCAACCCAGATCGGCACGCTGGTGAAGCTGATGCGTGTCCTGATGCTCGGCCCGGTCGTCGTCGGCCTGTCGCTGGTCGCTTCGCGCTGGCAGAGCGATGCCAAGAAAACCAGCGTCGGCTTCTTCCGCCTGGTCCCCTGGTTCATCCTCGGCTTCCTTGCGCTTGCGACCCTGCGCTCGCTGGAGATCGTGCCGGCGACGGTGGTTGGCCCCGTGACGACGATCACGAGCTTTCTCACGGTGGTCTCGATGGCCGCCCTCGGCCTTGGCGTCGACGTGCGCGTGCTCGCCAATGTCGGCGGTCGGGTGACGGCGGCCGTGACGCTGTCGCTGCTGCTGCTGCTGGGGATCAGCATCGCGCTGGTGCACTGGTTCAAGTGATCAGGGCAAAGCTGCAGTAGGGTGGGCAAAGGGGCGCAAGCGCCGTGCCGACCGTTCTATAAGAGACGGAGAACCGTGGGCACGCTTTCGCTTTGCCCACCCTACGAGACCGTCATTGCTGCGAGCGGTAAGCTAAATCACGTCCGCGAGCGAGTGGCCGTGCAGCTCGATGTTCAGCCCCTGCATGCCCAAGTCGTTGATCTCGCCGCCCATCGCCTTCAGGCTCTCTTCGCGGATCAGCGACATCAGCCCGCGGCGGAGCGCCAAGAATTCCGACGACATCATCATCGATTGCTGCCGCGGCCGCTCCAGCGGGATCGGGATCTCCGCCTTGATCGAGCCCGGCCGCGCGGTCATGCAATAGACGCGGTCGGACAGGAAGATGGCTTCGTCAATGTCGTGGGTGACAAACAGCACCGAGATCTTCAGCCGCTGCCACATATTGGTGAGGATCTGCTGCATGATGACGCGCGTCTGCGCGTCGAGCGCGCCGAAGGGCTCGTCCAGCAACAGCACTTTCGGTCCCGTCGCGAGCGCGCGGACGATGCCGACGCGCTGCTTCATGCCGCCGGAGAGCTTTTCCGGATAATGCTTTTCGAACGCGTCGAGTCCCGCAAGCCCCAACAGCGTGCGCGCGGCGCGTTCGCGCTGCGAGCGCGGCATGCCGCGCATCTTCAGGCCGAACTCGACGTTCTCGCGCACGGTTTTCCACGGAAAAAGAGAATATTGCTGAAACACCATGCCGCGTTCGGCGCTCGGACCGTTTACCCGCTCGCCGTCGACGGTAACGACGCCGGTCGTCGGCTTGAGGAAGCCTGCGACCGCATTGAGCAGCGTCGACTTTCCGCAGCCGGACGGGCCGACGATCGACACGAACTCGCCGGGCCGCACATGGATCTGCGTGTCGGTCACGGCCTGCACCGCGCCCTCGATGGTCTCGTAGGCGAGGGAGAAGTTCTTGACTTCAATGTGGCCTTTTGGGCTGTTCACTAGCACCTCGCTCATGTCGACCTCCACGGCATTACCAATTGCCCTGCGCCCCTGATCAGCAGGCTCGACCCGAGGCCGAGCACCCCGATCGCGATCATGCCGAGCGCGATGTCGGCATATTGGACCAGCGAATAAGCCTCCCAGGTGAAGTAACCGATGCCGTACTGACCGGAGATCATCTCGGCCGCGATCAGCGACACCCAGGCGACGCCCATGCCGACGGTGAGGCCGGTGAAGATGTGCGGCAGCGAGGCTGGGAAATAGACCTCCCGGAAGATCGAGCGTTCGCGCGCGCCGAGACATTGCGCGGCGCGTACCAGCACGGGGTCGACCAGCGACATGCCGTGCAGGGTGTTGACGAGAATCGGGAAGAACGAACCGAGGAAGGTGATGTAGACGATGCTCTGCTCGTTGGTCGGCCACAGCATGATCGCCATCGGCACCCAGGCGATTGCCGGGATCGGCCGCAGCACTTCGGCGACCGGGAAAATCACCTCATGCACCAGCTTGAAGCGCCCCATGATGAGGCCGAGCGGCACGCCGACGATCGCCGCGAGCGAGAATCCGATGAAGATGCGCCGGCAACTGAGCAGGATGTGCATCAGGAATTTAGGATCGTGAATCGCCTTTATGAAGCTGTCATAGACCGCGAGCGGCGAGGGCACGTTGGTGAAGCGCACGAAGAACACGACCCGATAGGTCGTGAGCAGGTGCCAGACCAGCAGAAAGGCGAGCAGCGAAATCACGCCGATTGCCGCCGCGCGCAGACCTGCCCGATTGAGCCGGTACCAGCGCAAGGCGAATGTACCGAAGGAAGGCGGCGTCGTAGGCCGGATGATGGCGGCGGGCGCGGAGCCCGCCTCAGCAAGTGCTGTTGCCGGCATGCTGTCCTCGGGCTGTCTGACGAGGGCGGGGCTGCTCACGTCTTGCCTCCGCCGACGGCGGCCTTCATCGCTTCATCGAAGCCGAGCACCTTGCCGCTGATCTTGGCAGCGTAGGCTTCGGCGTCCTTCTTCAGCAGGAACGGGGCGACCTCGCTATTGCCGACCGCGAAGAAGGCCTGATCGGCGAACAGCTTGATGCCGCGCGTGGTGTCGAAGACGTAGGCGACGTTGATTTTCTTGCCCTTGGCCTTGTAGTCGGCATAGGCGCCGAGCGTGCAGCTGGCGGACGAGAAGGGCATGATGCCGGCACCGTCGACCCAAACTTCGCCCGCCTTGCGCGGATCGGTGATGGGCTTCTTGCAGAAGCTGTCCTCGCCCGAGATCTCATAGTTGTTGGTGCTCGCGTGCTGGGCGTCGTAGTCGAGCTTCATTTCAGCATAGGCCTTGCGGATGTATTTGTCGTCGACCCATTTTTTCGGATCGAACTCCTTCATGCGGCCGAGATTCTGCAGCACCTTGACGTCGGTCGTGGCCGCATCGATCAGCGCCGGCTTGATAGTCGGATCGGTCGTCATATTGCCGCTGGGCCCTAAGAAGATGTAGACGACCTCCTTGTTGATGCCGGTCCATTCCTGGATCTTCTCGGCGGCCAGCTTGGGATCCGCGCGCAGCCACTGATTGGCGGCGATTAGCGCCTTGAAATAGGCGACGACGACCTCGGGATATTTTTCGGCGAAGTCGGTGCGGACCACGATGCCGTGGAAGGTCGGCAAGTTCGTTTCGACGCCGTCGAAGATCTTCCGCGCGAAGCCGCGGAACGGCAACAGCTCGGCGAAGGGGACGAAATCGGCGTGCCCGTCGATCTTCTTCTCCTGCAGATTGGTCGAGCCGACCTCCGGGCTCTGGCTGACGAGCTGGAAGAAATCGGACGCATAGCCGCGATCCTGCATCGCTTTCAGCACCATGCCGTGCGCGGCGGAGCCGAAAGGCACGCTGACGAGCTTACCCTTGAGATCGGCGAGGTCGTAATAGGGTGAGTCCTTGTGGACGACGAGGCCGTTGCCCGAGCCGGACAGGCTGTAGGCGGCGATGCCGACGAGGCGGCTCTTGCTCTCCGGATTGCTCTCGAAGGTGAATCCGTTCACGATGAGCGGATAGTCGCCCATCATCCCGATCTGCAGCTTGTTCGCCATCATCGCGTTGGTGACGGGCGGACCGGAGGTGAAGTTCTGCCATTCGAGCTCGAACTTGATGTTGGCGTATTTGCCGTCCTTCGGCAGGTACTTCTCGAGCAGTTGCAATTGGCGGATGACGACGCCTGCGGTGACCGTGTTGGTCGTGGTATCCTGCGTTCCGATGCCGAGCTTGACGGTTTCCGCAGAAGCCGGCTGCGCGACGAGCAGCGCCAGCGACGTCACCGACATCGCGATCGAGAGCGTGGGAAGATGGCGGACCATTCTCATCCTCATTCGGTTGGATGTGCTGTGGGTGCCATGATTGGGGGAGGGCGCAAGCAGGGCAAATCCGGAGTGGCCGCCGCAGTCGATTAGTTGCCGGGAAAAGCTGATTGCATACTCCTTGGGCAGTCCTGCACTATAAAGCCGCTTGCCTGTGCATCGGCCATGGTCGCGGGCGCCCTTCAATCCGTCGCCTGGCCGCGCATCTCCTCGAGAATGTCGGTCCGGCAGACCACGATCTGCGACCGTTTGGTCAGCACGATTCCCTTTTCCTGCATCCGCTTCAGGCTGATCGTGACCCATTGCCTGGTGGCGCCGACCATGTGGGCGATGTCGGCGTGGGTGAAGGCCGCGGCGATCACCGTGCCGTCGGCATCCTCGACGCCGTAGAGCTCGACGAGATGCAGCAAGAGATGGGCGAGACGCTGCGTGATCGAGCGCGTCCCCAGCATCTGGGCCAGCGCCGAATAGCATTTGCCCTTGAACGTCAGGCCTTCGATCAGGCCAATCGCGAGGTTCGGGATCTCTGTAGCAAGGGACCGCAGTTCCTTTCCGGGCAGGTGCACGACGCTGCAATTACTGGAGGCAACGCCGGACCATTGATGCACGGTGCCTTCGAACACTTCGGGACCGCCGACGAAATTGCCAACATGCCAATAGGCCAGCGTGATTTCGCGTCCAAGTGGCGAGGTGTAGAACACGCGGATGCGGCCGCTCTCGATCAGCCAGATGCCGTCATGCTTGCCGCCCTGGCTGAACAGCGTCTGGCCGCGGTTGAGGACCTTGCGGCGGCCCTGCTTCAGCACCAACTCCCGCTCGCGAGGTGAGAGCTTGTCCATCAACGGTGGTGGACCCCCGATCCATTGCTGGTTCTCGGTGAGCAGTAGCGAGGAGCTGCCGGCAGGCCGTATCGCTGCGGGAACAGCCCCGCGCACCGCATTCGCCGCCTGCAACATCGCCTGCCTCCCGAACGTTCAAATCGTTCTAAAGAGGAGCAATGTCCGTGCCAGATGGGGGCAGACGCCTCGCGCGGGGAAACGACACCGAAGACCGGGTCACTGCCCCGCCAAGTTCAGCAGATACGACTTCGGATATATTCCCCGGTTGTGCCCATCCGAGAACGAGATGTTCAGCCCATAGCCGAGATCGCCGATGTCGGTGATCGCAATTCCCGGAAACGCTTTGGGGAAGCGGCCGTCGAAGCGGGCGCGGGTGCAATGGGCGCATTTGCAGGAGAGGCGGAGTGTTTCGGCGGAAACGCTGAGCGCGCCGCCCTGCGCGGTGCGGACCAGGAGCGAAGCGAGATCGGCGCTGGCTTCGTAGCCGGCCGCGGTCGGTGCCACCAATGTCATCGTCATGACGAACCTCTGACTTCATTCTACGTCGAGGCGGGAACGCACGAATAGCAACTAATTGCCGGTGCGGGCGGGATCGCGAGCCCGCTCTTCGAGCAACCCACGCTAAATGTGAAACTAATCGACCGGGAACTTCACTTCCGAATTGCCGGACTCTCCTCTCTCCGAAACCTTGCGCGTCATCGACGACAAGGAGAGACGATGAGTGCATTTCAGAAGGAAACGGTTCTGTCGGTCAGGCACTGGACCGATTCCCTGTTCAGCTTCACCGCGACGCGCGATCCCGGCTTCCGCTTCCAGAACGGCCAGTTCGCAATGATTGGACTGGAGGTCGAGGGCAAGCCGTTGATGCGGGCCTACAGCATGGCCAGTGCCAATCACGAGGAGGCGCTCGAATTCTTCTCGATCAAGGTGCAGGACGGCCCGCTGACCTCGCGCCTTCAGAAGATCAGGGAAGGCGACATCATCCTGGTGGGTCGCAAGGCGACGGGCACGCTGATCACCGGCAACCTCATTCCGGGAAAACGCCTGCTGCTGCTTTCAACCGGAACGGGCCTAGCGCCCTTCGCCAGCCTGATCAAGGACCCCGACGTCTATGAGAATTACGAGACCATCGTGCTCGCCCATGGCTGCCGCCAGGTCTCGGAACTCGCCTATGGCGAGCACCTCGTCGAGGACCTGCGCAATCACGAATTCTTCGGCCCCTTGATCCGCGACAAGCTCGTCTACTACCCGACCGTCACCCGCGAGCCGTTCCGGAATCGCGGCCGCATCACCGACCTGATCGCCTCGAACCAGCTCTTCGAGGATATCGGACAAGCGAGCCTCGAGATCGAAACGGACCGCATCATGCTGTGCGGCAGCCCGGCGATGCTCGAGGAACTCCGCGCGATGTTCGCGGCGCGCGGCTTTGTCGAGGGCAACCATAGCCAGCCCGGCCATTTCGTCATCGAAAAAGCCTTCGTCGAGCGCTGAGCTACAAATCGCGTCCCAGCGACAACTAATTGCTATCGCGGCGACGCCCCCTGAACAAATCTGACGCAAAGGCGCCGGGATCGGCGAACCAGGAGCAAGCGATGGCACTAGATCAGATCGTCGACGGACTTTCGGAAGTTTCCTGCGATGTGCTGGTGATCGGCGGCGGCACAGCCGGCCCGATGGCGGCACTGAAGGCGAAGCTGAAGAACCCGACGGCCAATGTCGTCCTGCTCGAGAAGGCGAACGTCAAGCGCTCCGGCGCGATCTCGATGGGCATGGACGGGCTCAACAACGCCGTCATCCCCGGTTACGCGACGCCGGAGCAGTACACCAAGGAAATCACCATCGCCAATGACGGCATCGTCGATCAGAAGGCGGTCTACAAATACGCCCAGAACTGCTACAAGATCATCGAGGAACTGGACAGCTTCGGCATTCGCTTCCTGAAGAACGAGAACGGCGACTACGCCGTCAAGAAGGTGCATCACATCGGCACCTATGTGCTGCCAATGCCGAACGGCGAGACCGTGAAGAAGGCGCTGTATCGCCAGCTCCGCCGCGCCCGCATCCTCATTTCCAACCGCTACATGGCGACGCGCCTGGTCAAATCGGGCGACGGCCGCATTGCCGGCGCCATCAGCGTCAATACGCGTACCGCCGAGATGCTGGTGATCAAGGCCAAGGCCGTGATCCTCTGCATGGGCGCCGCCGGTCGCCTCGGTCTGCCGACGTCCGGCTACATGTTCGGCACCTACGAGAACGCCGCCAATTCCGGCGACGGCTACGCCATGGCCTATCACGCCGGCGCAGCGCTCGCGAACCTCGAATGCTTCCAGATCAACCCGCTGATCAAGGACTATAACGGCCCGGCCTGCGCCTATGTCGCCGGCCCGTTCGGCGCATATACGGCAAACAACGAAGGCTCGCGCTTCATCGAATGCGACTACTGGTCCGGCCAGATGATGCTGGAGTTCTACAACGAGCTCCTCTCCGGCAAGGGCCCGGTGTTCCTCCAGCTCAAGCATCTCCACCCCGACACCATTTCCGAGGTCGAATCCACGCTGCACAAGGTCGAGCGTCCGACGCGCGGCCTGTTCCAGCAGGGGCGCGGGGTCGACTACCGCAGTGAGTCCATCGAGATGCATATCTCCGAGATCGGCTTCTGCTCCGGCCACAGCGCGTCAGGCGTGTTCGTCGACGACAATGCCCGCACCACCGTACCCGGCCTCTACGCCGCCGGCGACATGGCGAGCGTCCCGCACAATTACATGCTCGGCGCCTTCACCAACGGCTCGGTCGCAGGCATCGACGCGATGGAGTTCGCCGACAACCATGATTTCGCGGAATTCGACGCGGCCGACGTCGCCATGGAACGCGAGCGCGTGATGGCGCCGACCAAGCGCGAGGACGGCATTCCGCCGAACCAGATCGAGTACAAGACCCGCCGTCTGGTCAACGACTATCTCCAGCCGCCGAAGGTCACGCGCAAGTATGAGCTCGGCATGCGGCGGCTCGCCGAAGCGCGTGAGGATATGCAGGAGCGCATGATCGCGCGCAACGCGCACGAATTGCTGCGCGCGCTCGAAGTGCAGTCGATCATGGACTGTGCCGATATGGCCGCACACGCCTCGCTCTACCGCGAAGAGAGCCGCTGGGGTCTCTATCACTGGCGGACGGATTTCCCGGAGAAGGACAACGAGAACTGGTTCTGCCACACGCTGCTGTCCAAGCAGGACGGCAGGATGACCAGCGAGAAGCGCGCAGTCGAGCCCTATGTCGTGCCGATCGCGGACGACGAGAAGGACCTCTACGACAAGCAGCGCATTCGCGCCTCGGCCTGATTCACCAGAACATACCCAACAGGAGACATCACATGCCTCTCGCGTCCTATCAGACATCGGTCCCGGTGGTCGTCGACGATGCCAAATGCATCGCCGACAAGGGCTGCACCGTCTGCGTCGATGTCTGCCCGCTCGACGTGCTGCGCATCAGCGACATGACCAACAAGGCCTACATGGCCTATGACGAGTGCTGGTATTGCATGCCCTGCGAAGCGGATTGTCCGACCGGCGCCGTCACCGTCAACATTCCCTATCTGTTGAGGTGATCATGTCGAGCCCGTTCGAATCCTATGACGATCTCGAGGACGCCGACGAGCGGCTGCAAGCGGCCGATCCCGCCGAACGCCGCGTCGCCATCATTGCACTCGGCCATTCCGGCGATCCCGTCGCGGTCGCACATCTCGCCAAAATGGTCGCCGATCCCGATGCCGGTGTGCGCCAGCAGGTCGCGATGGCGCTCGGCGAGTTCGACGGACCGGAGGCAGCAAGCGCGTTGGTGAAGCTGCTCGTCGATCCCGAGAGGATCGTCGCGGCGGCTGCGGCCGACAGCATGGCTGAATTCAAGGACCCCGCCTGCGCCGACGCGATCCTGCCGCTGGTCAGGCATACCCACGCTTTCGTCCGCATGGGCGCTCTGCGCGCGCTGAAGGAACTGCGCCGCAGGGATACACTCAAGCCCGCGCTGGAAGCGCTCCAGGACCCTGACGCCGCCGTCCGTGTGCAGGCGATCGGCGTGATCGGCTTTCTCAAGCTGGAAGAATCCATTCCGGCGCTAACCGCGCTGATCAACGATCCCGATGCCCATGTGCGCCGCGCCGCCGTGAGCGCATTGGCCTTTTCGCAGATGAAGCCGGCGGCGGAGACCATCACCCGCGCGCTGAAGGATGCCGACTGGATGGTCCGCGAGATGGCAGCGGAGACGCTGGGTCTCAACGTGAATGGTGCAATCGCGGCTGATCAGCTCGTCGGCTGCCTCGCGGACGAGTTCTGGCAGGTGCGGCTGAAGGCGATCCGCAGCCTTGGCAAGATGAAGATCGAACGCGCGGTGCGGCCGATCGGCAATTGCGTCAATCACGACCAGGCGAATTTGCGCAAAGAGGCCGCCGCCGCGCTAGGTGAGATCGGCCACCCTGACGGCGAGGCATTCCTGGCCGTGATCGCCGACGATCCTGATCCTGATGTCCGCAAGAATGCGCGCTGGGCACTGCACCAGATTGCAGCGCGAAAGGCGCGGGCAGGGGCATAGTTGCACGGCGCGTCGCCGCTCTGGACTTCCAGCGCCAGACGTTTATTGGTCTTCGCTCACGGGAACGGCCGCTGCGAATGCGGCCATTCCTTAGAACAGCGAGGACGCGGCCATGACGACATTGACTGTAAAGGACCTTCTCCCCGAGGACGGCACGAAGGGGACGCTGGTCGGCCGCGTCTGGCTGCCGCAGGTCAACGGTCCGGCCGTCGCCGCCATGCGCGGTGACGGTGTGTATGACGTCACAGCAAAATTTCCGACCATCAGTGCGCTCTGCGAGACGGACGATCCCGCCAAGGCGCTTGCCGCCACCAAGGGCGAGCGCATCGGTGATCTCGAGGCGATCGTCGCCAACACCCCGCCGGACGGGCGCGATCCCCAAAAGCCCTGGCTGCTCGCGCCCGTCGATCTCCAGACGCTGAAGGCCGCCGGCGTCACGTTCGCGATCTCGATGCTGGAACGCGTTATCGAAGAGCGCGCCAAGGGCAATCCGGCCTCGGCCGAAGCGATCCGGAAAGAAGTGACGCGCCTGATCGGCGACGATCTGTCAAAGCTCAAGCCGGGCTCGGATCAGGCGATGCACCTGAAGCAAGTGCTGATCGATCAGAATGCCTGGAGCCAATATCTTGAGGTCGGCATCGGTCCGGATGCCGAGGTTTTCACCAAGGCGCCCACCTTGTCGTCGGTCGGCACCGGCATGGATGCCGGCCTGCACCCGAAATCGACCTGGAACAATCCCGAGCCCGAGCTCGTGCTGTTCGTGTCGAGCCGCGGCAAGATCGTCGGGGGCGCGCTCGGCAACGACGTGAACCTGCGCGACTTCGAGGGCCGCTCGGCGCTGCTGTTGTCGAAGGCCAAGGACAACAACGCGTCCTGCTCGATCGGCCCGCTGCTGCGCCTGTTCGACGACACCTTCACGCTCGACGACGCGCGCAGGCTGGACATCAGCCTGAATGTCACGGGCGCGGACGGCTTCGTTCTCGACGGCCATTCCTCGATCAGCAAGATCAGCCGCGATCCGACCGATCTCGTCGCGCAGACCATCGGCAAGGTGCATCAATATCCTGACGGCTTCGTGCTGTTCCTCGGCACCATGTTCGCACCCGTGAAGGATCGCGATGCGCCGGGGCAGGGATTCACCCACAAGCGCGACGACGTTGTCACTATCGCAGCGCCTCAGCTCGGCAAGCTCGTCAACCGCATGCGCACCAGCGACGAGTGCGAGCCCTGGACGTTCGGCATCGGCGCACTGATGAAGAACCTGGCGCAGCGGAAGCTGATCTAGCGCTGCTGCCCTTCGCCTCCCGCAAGCGGGGGCGCACCTTCGCCCCGCTGACAGCTGAGGCTCCATCGCGCCGCCTAATTTTTTCATCCCTCCGTTGCATGAAGGGAGCAAAATCGCGCTGAACGTGTCACAACTCAGCTCGCTCCACCTCGGCTGCGTTTGCTCCAAATAGTCAAATAATATGACTAGTCGGAACTCAACTTCCGTGAAATAGTGCCCGCCGCTGGCGCGAAGGCCGGCCTGTGGGTGCCATGCTACCAATCGGCGCCCCCGGATAAAACATCTTGGGAGACGCGCCTGATGCCCCCTAAAGCTCTCTGTGCGGCCAGCGCCATGGCCGCCTTGTTGCTCGCGACGCCGGCCAGCGCCCAGCTCACGATCGGCTTCTCGCAGATTGGATCGGAATCCGGCTGGCGCGCGGCCGAAACGTCCGTCTCAGCATGAAGTCGACCTCCTGCACCGCGCCAAAGCTCTTGCTGATCCCCCGCACCTCGGGCGTGCTTCTATTCGCCTTCATCGCCCTGCTGCAGGGGCTGGTCGCGCTTGCGCGCCGGCCGGCGGCGAAGCATGCGGGAGCGGCGTCATGACCTCGCGGATCGTCGTCATCCCGACCCGGCGGGCCCATTCCAACCATGCGGAGGTGGCGCGTTCGATCGGCGTCGACATCATCGCCGGCCGCTATGCGGAAGGCACGCGCCTGCCGGGGGATGCCGAGATGATCGCAATGTTCGGCGTGTCGCGGCCGGTGCTGCGCGAGAGCGTCAAGACGCTGGTCGCCAAGGGCCTGCTCACCACCAAGGCGCGGGTCGGCACCGTCGTGCGCGAGCGAGGTGCCTGGAACATGTTCGACGCAGACGTGCTGGCCTGGCACCTCGATGCCGGCATCGACAAGCGCTTCCTTGACGACCTCGCCGAGATCCGTCTCGCCGTGGAGCCGCGCGCGGCGATGCTGGCGGCAACACAGCGATCCGAGCAAGACATCAGCGAGCTGCGCCGCAGCATGGATCGGATGCGGCATGAAGCGTCCGACTCGGTCGGTTTTGCAGATGCAGATCTCGCGCTTCATGTTGCCGTGGCGCGTGCCTCGGGCAATCTGTTCATGCGCTCGATTGGGCATGTCATTGAAGCAGCGCTGCGCGCCTCTTTCCTGCTCAGCGCTCCGGTCGAGCCGGAGGATCGCGATACCGTGCTGCTCTGGCATCAGAAGATCGTCGATGCCATCGTCGCGGGCGATGCCCATGCCGCATCCGAGGCCATGGTCTATGTCATTCACAACGGCATGCGCCGCCATGACAGTACGGCGATCGAAACCGCCCCGGCCGAGCCGCCACCGTCGGCCGACACTGGAGAACAAGCGTGACAGACCTTCGCATCGCCATCGTCGGCTTCGGCAAGATCGCGCGGGACCAGCATGTGGCGGCGATCGCCGCCACACCGGGCGCAACGCTTGCCGCCGTGGCGAGCCGCAACGCCTCGCTGCAGGGGGTGCCGCATTTTGCGACCATCGAGGAATTGCTTCAGAAGGGGCCGCCGATCGACGCGGTCTCGCTCTGCACGCCGCCGCAGGTGCGACGGGCCCAGGCCGCGGCGGCGCTCGCCGCCGGCAAGCACGTCATGCTGGAGAAGCCGCCGGGCAACGGCGTTGCCGAGCTTGATCCGTTGATCGCGATGGCGGCGGGTGCGAAGCGGACATTGTTTGCGACCTGGCATTCGCGCTATGCGCCGGCGGTGGAGCCGGCCCGGCAATGGCTCACTGATCGGCACATCAAATCCGTTCACATCAGCTGGAAGGAAGACGTGCGTGTCTGGCATCCCGGGCAGGGCTGGATCTGGGAGCCCGGCGGCCTCGGCGTGTTCGATCCGGGCATCAATGCGCTCTCGATCCTGACCAGGATTCTGCCGAAGCCCGTGTTCGTCACCGCGGCCGAGCTGGCCTTTCCAGCCAATTGCCAGGCGCCGATCGCGGCGAACGTGAACCTGACGGATATCAGCGGCCTGCCCGTGACCGCCGAGTTCGACTTCCGCCAGACCGGACCGCAGAGCTGGGATATCCTCGTCGAAACCGATCAGGGCCGGCTGACGCTGTCCAGCGGTGGCGCGCGCATGGCCGTCGACGGCAAGGTGCTTGCCGAAGGGCCCGATGAGGAATATCGCGGGCTCTACCGACGCTTCGTCGCGCTCGCAGCAACCGGCGCAAGTGACGTCGATCTGACGCCGCTCCGTCTCGTCGCCGACGCCTTCCTGCTCGGCAAGCGCACGATCGTCGAACCGTTTGTGGATTGAGCATGGCCGCATCAACAATCACAAGAGACGTGTTCGGGACGCTGCCCGACGGCCGCGAGGTCGAGCGCGTCGTGCTGCGCGGGGAGGGCGGCTTCGAGGCGCGCATCATCAGTTACGGCGCGGTGCTGCAGGCGTTGATCGCGCCGGATGCCAACGGCGGATATGACGACGTCGTGCTTGGCCATGATGCCTTCGCCGGCTATCTCGCCGAACGGAAGTTTCTGGGCGCCACCGTCGGCCGCTATGCCAACCGCATCGCCAAGGGACAGTTTTCGCTTCAAGGCGAGACGGTGCAGCTAGCGGTCAACAACGGTCCGAATGCGTTGCACGGCGGGCTCGAGGGTTTTGATCGCAAGCTCTGGGAGATCGCGGAGATCGACGAAGGCGCCGAGCCCGCGGTGACGCTCACCTATGTCAGCCCGCATGGCGAGGAGAGTTATCCCGGTAGGCTCGACGTTCGCGTGACCTATCGCATCACCGGGCCGACCGAGCTGTCGCTGCTGATGGAAGCGCGGACCGACCGGCCGACCGTCGTCAATTTGACCAACCACAGCTTCTTCAATCTCGAGGGTGCGACGTCAGAGACGTCCATTCTCGACCACCGCCTGATGGTCGCCGCCGAGCAGTTCCTCGCCATCGATGCCACCGCCATTCCGCTGCCGGAGCCGCCGCGCAGCGTGGCCGGCACGCCGTTCGATTTCCGCAAACCGTGGCCGGTGGGTGAGCGCATCCGCGAAGGTGACCCGCAATTGCGCAACGGCAGGGGCTACGACCACACCTACTGCCTCGGGCGCGACGGCAAGCTTGCGCTCGCGGCGCGGCTGGAGGCGCCGCGCTCCGGGCGCATCATGGAGCTGTTCACCGATCAGCCCGGACTTCAGGTCTATTCGGGCAATTATCTCGACGGTACGATGTCGGGCAAGGGCGGCAAGCTGATCCGGCAATCGGACGCCATCTGCCTGGAGCCGCACATCTGGCCCGACGCTCCGAACCGGCCGGACTTTCCGAGCCCGCGCCTCGATTCCGGCGAGGTCTATCGCCATCACACGGTCTATCGCTTCTCAGTGAGGTCGCCATGATGGAGCAGGTGCCGACGGCTGTCCTCTCGAACCATCCTTGCCATCTCGGCGAAGGTCCGACCTATGACGTGACCACGAATACGGCCTGGTGGTTCGACATCCGCGAAGGCAAGCTGTTCGAGGCGCAACTCGGCAGCGGCTCTGTCCGCACCCACGCGCTCGGTCGGATGGCGAGCGCGCTGGGGCGCATCGACGCCGAGCGGCAGCTGATCGTCGCCGAGGACGGCCTCTATATCCGCAAGCTCGCTGATGGTGCGATGACGCTGTTCTGTCCCCTCGAAGCGGACAATCCGGCGACGCGCTCAAACGATTGCCGCGTGCATCAATCCGGTACGTTCTGGATCGGCACCATGGGCAAGAAAGCCGAGCCGAAGGCGGGCGCGATCTACGCCCTTCATCGCGGCAAGATCTCGACGCTGTTTCCCGGCATCAGCATTCCCAATTCGATCTGCTTCTCGCCCGACGGCGCCACCGGCTACTTCACCGACACGCCGCGTGCGGTGCTCTATGCCGTGCCGCTCAACCCCGCGACCGGCCTGCCGCGCGGCGAGCCGGAGGTGCTGTTGCGCCACAGCGGCATCGGCGGTCTCGACGGTTCGGTATGCGACGCCGACGGGCAGATCTGGAATGCGTGCTGGGGCGCGAGCCGGATCGACGTCTACTCGCCGCAAGGCGAGCGCCTGCGTTCGCTTAGCGTGCCGGCGAAGCAGGCGAGCTGCCCCGCCTTCGTCGGCCCCGACCTGTCGCGCCTGCTCGTCACGTCGGCCTGGCAGGATATGGACACGGCGGCACGCGCTGCCGATCCGCAAGCCGGCTGCACCTTTCTGCTCGAAGCAGCCGCGCGCGGACGCGCGGAACCCGACGTCAAGCTCGCATAGGAGGCCCAAGCCGTACACGACCGTCGTTCTCGACACCACGAAGAAAGTCTGACACCCAAAGGGAGTGAAACATGCTGAAACTGAAGACAACATTTCTCGCGCTGGCGTTGGCCAGTGCCGCCACGATGGCCACAGGCGTCGCTGCCTTCGCCCAGAAGGCGACGGTCGGCATCGCCATGCCGACGAAGTCCTCGGCGCGCTGGATCGACGACGGCAACAACATGGTCAAGGTGCTGAAGGAGCGCGGCTACAACACCGACCTGCAATATGCCGAGGACGACATCCCGAACCAGCTCTCCCAGGTCGAGAACATGGTGACCAAGGGCGCCAAGGCGCTGGTGATCGCCGCGATCGACGGTACCACCTTGTCCGACGTGCTCAAGCAGGCGAAAGCAAAAGGCATCACCGTGATCGCCTATGACCGCCTGATCCGCGGCACGCCGAACGTCGACTATTACGCGACCTTCGACAACTTCCAGGTCGGCGTGCTCCAGGCGGAATCGATCGTGCAAGGTCTCGGTCTGAAGGACGGCAAGGGCCCCTTCAACATCGAGCTGTTCGGCGGCTCGCCCGACGACAACAATGCCTACTTCTTCTACAACGGCGCCATGAGCGTGCTGAAGCCGTATATCGACAGCGGCAAGCTCGTGGTCGTGTCCGGCCAGATGGGCATGGATAAGGTCGCGACCCTGCGCTGGGACGGCGCCACTGCGCAGGCCCGCATGGACAACCTGCTCAGCGCCTACTACGGCAACAAGAAGGTCAACGCCGTGCTGTCGCCATATGACGGCCTCTCGATCGGCATCATCTCCTCGCTGAAGGGCGTCGGCTACGGCAGTGCCGGCCAGCCGATGCCCATCATCTCGGGCCAGGATGCCGAGGTGCCCTCGATCAAGGCGATGCTGCGCGGCGACCAGTACTCGACCATCTTCAAGGACACCCGCGACCTCGCCAAGGTGACCGCCGACATGGTCGACGCCGCGCTCGCCGGCAAGCAGGTCACCGTCAACGACACCAAGACCTACGAGAATGGTGTCAAGACCGTGCCGTCCTATCTGCTGAAGCCGGTTGTGGTCTACAAGGACAATTGGGAGAAGACCCTGGTCGACAGCGGCTACTACAAGAAGTCGCAGTTCCAGTAAGACTCTCTCTTTTTCCCCTCTCCCCGCTTGCGGGGAGGGGGTTAGGGTGAGGGGCCTCTTTCCATACGGGCAGTGGTTGGTATGCACTCCGTCATTGCGAGCGCAGCGAAGCAATCCAGTCTGCCACCGCGGAAATTGTCTGGATTGCTTCGCTGCGCTCGCAATGACGATGTGGATGCAGCGATATCAGTCAACCTCTCCCCGCACGCGGGGAGAGACGAAGTAACGCAAGGGACACCAAAGCCATGACCGCCATGCTGGAGATGCGCAACGTCAGCAAGAGCTTTGCCGGCGTGCAGGCATTGCGCGACGTCAACTTCTCGGTTCGCGCCGGGCAGATCCATGCGCTCGTCGGCGAGAACGGCGCCGGCAAGTCGACGCTGATGAAGGTGCTGAGCGGGGTCTATCCGCACGGCAGCTACGAGGGCACCATCGTCTTCGAGGGCGAGGAGCGCCGCTTCCGCGACATCAATGATTCCGAGGCGCTGGGCATCATCATCATCCATCAGGAGCTGGCGCTGATCCCGCTGATGTCGATCGCGGAGAACATCTTCCTGTCGCATCCGCCGTCGAAGTTGGGGGTGATCGACCGCGACGAGGTCTACCGGCGCACGCGCGAGCTGCTGGCGCAGGTCGGCCTGAAGGAATCGCCGGATACGCTGATCACCGATCTCGGCGTCGGCAAGCAGCAGCTTGTCGAGATCGCGAAGGCGCTGTCCAAGCGGGTGCGGATGCTGATCCTGGACGAGCCGACCGCGAGTCTCAACGAGGCCGACAGCGCCGCGCTGCTCGAACGGCTGATGACGTTCCGCGAGCAGGGCATCGGCTCGATCCTGATCTCGCACAAGCTGAACGAGGTTGCCAAGGTCGCCGACCACATCACCGTGCTGCGCGACGGCCGCACGGTGGACAGCATCGACTGCCACGCCGAGCAGATCCAGGAAGACCGCATCATCCGCAGCATGGTCAACCGCGATATGGCGCACCGCTTCCCGGAGCGCAACGTGAAGATCGGCGAGCCGGTGCTCGACGTCGAGAACTGGTCGGTCTATCACCCCATTCATCCCGAGCGGCAGGTGATCAAGAACGTCAGTTTCGGTGTCAAGCGCGGCGAGGTCGTGGGCATTGCCGGGCTGATGGGGGCTGGGCGCACCGAGTTCGCCATGAGCCTGTTCGGCCGCTCCTGGGGCACCAATATCAGCGGCACTATCCGGCTCGAAGGCCGGGAGATCGCGCTGCCGAGCGTCGCCGCCGCGATCGACGCCGGCCTTGCCTACGTCACCGAGGACCGCAAGCAGCTCGGCCTGATCCTCGCCGACGACGTCCGCAAGAACATCACGCTGGCGAGCCTCGACCAGGTCGCACCGGGCAGGGTGATCGACGATATCGCCGAGCTCAAGGTCGCCAGCGACTACCGCAACCGGATGCGCATCCGCTGCTCCGACGTCTACCAGGAGACCGGCCAGCTCTCCGGCGGCAACCAGCAAAAGGTCGTGCTGTCGAAATGGCTGATGACCGACCCCAAGGTCCTGATCCTGGACGAGCCGACCAGGGGTATCGACGTCGGTGCCAAATATGAGATTTACTGTATCATCAACGAGCTTGCGGAAGCCGGCCGCGGCGTCGTGGTGATCTCCTCGGAGATGCCCGAGCTGCTCGGCATCTGCGATCGCATCTGCGTCATGAACGACGGCGCCTTCGTCGGCGAGTTCAAAGGCTCAGAGGCGACACAGGAAAAGATCATGCGCGCCATCATGCGCAACGAACGAAGCATTGGGAACGCCGCGCCCGCGGCCGCGGAGATGGGAGGATTGCAGCCATGACCGACAAGACGGTTTCGCTGCCCGAGGAGCGCCGGCACGGCAGCTTCATCAAGAACAATTTGCGCAATTACGGCATGTTGATGTCGCTGGTTGCAATCATGCTGTTCTTCCAGGTCGTGACCGGCGGCACGCTGCTGCAGCCGCTCAACCTCACCAACCTGGTGCTGCAGAACAGCTACATCGTCATCATGGCGCTGGGCATGCTGCTGGTCATCGTCACCGGCCATATCGACCTTTCGGTCGGCTCGGTCGCGGGCTTCATCGGCGCCGTGGCGGCCTTGCTGATGGTGACCTACAAGGTCGATTATACGCTCGCCTTCATCGCTTGCCTCGCGCTCGGTGGCGCGATCGGTGCGGCGCAGGGCTATTGGGTGGCCTATTTCAAGATCCCCTCCTTCATCGTGACGTTGGCGGGCATGCTGGTGTTCAAGGGCCTGGCGCTCGCGGTGTTGCAGGGCCAGTCGCTCGGGCCGTTCCCGGCCACCTTCCAGAAACTGTCCTCGGGTTTCATTCCGGAGCTGCTGCCTGAGGCCGGCACGCTGCATCCGACCTCGATGCTGATCGGCGCCGTTCTCGCGCTCGGGCTCGTCTATGCCAGTGCCAAGGGAAGGTCGCGCGAGCAGTCGCACGGCATCGAGGTCGAGCCCTATGCGTTCTTCCTCGGCAAAAGCATCCTGCTCGCCTGCGCCGTGCTCTATTTCACCTATCTGATCGCCTCGCATCGCGGCTTGCCGAACGTGCTGGTGATCATGACCGCGCTGATCGCGCTCTACGGCTTCGTCACCCGCCGCACCGTGATCGGCCGGCAGATCTACGCGGTCGGCGGCAACGCCAAGGCGGCGAGCCTGTCGGGCATCAAGACCGAGCGGCTGACCTTCCTCACCTTCGTCAACATGGGCGTGCTGGCCGCGCTCGCCGGCCTCGTCTTCGCCGCGCGGCTCAACACGGCGACTCCGAAGGCCGGCCTCGGCTTCGAGCTCGACGTCATTGCCGCCTGCTTCATCGGCGGCGCCTCGGCCTATGGCGGTGTCGGGCGAGTCGGCGGTGCCGTGGTCGGCGCCATGATCATGGGCGTGATGAACAACGGCATGTCCATCCTCGGCATCGGCATCGACTATCAGCAGGTCATCAAGGGCCTGGTGCTGCTGGGCGCGGTGTGCATCGACGTGTACAATCAGCGGCGGTAGCGCTTCGTAGCCCGGATGCAGCGCAGCGTAATCCGGGTCTCTGCGCTTGGTGAGATTTCCCGGATTGCGCTGCGCTGCATCCGGGCTACGGTCCTAAGCACTACGGCAGCGGTGATTGCGTCGTGAACAGCACGGTCGCGATCCCGATCGAGAGCCCCACCGCCGATACGGTTCCCACCGTCGACAGCACGCCCATGCGCCTGAGCGCGATGGCGAAGGCAATGATGATGGGTGTTGCGGTCATCAGCCCGATCTGTGCATCGCTCATGGGATCGTCCGGCGCTCCGTGAAGCTCTGAGCCGGTTCGTACCGCGAAACGGCTGGCTGAACGTTGTGTCGGCGCAAACAGGAGCCCTGCAGTCCTCCAGTTTGTCCGGCAACAAATTCGGAACCGGGTGGCCGAGCTAAGTCTGACCGGTGTCCTGATCCGGAAAGACGATGTCGACGGCCGAGTGCGAACAGCAGGAAACAGGCTGGGGAATCCTGCAGGATCTCCCCGGCGATCCCATGATCTGGGTGCTGATCTTCAGCGAACTCGTCGCCTTCGGCCTGCTCCTCGGCGCCTTCTCTGTCGCCCGCGCGATTCACCCCGCGGTGTTCGCGGCCGGGCAGGCCACGCTCGATTCGCATCTCGCCGGCCTCAACACCGTCGTGCTGGTGACCAGCGGCTGGGCGGCGGCCCGGGCGACCAAGGCCGTGCGGAATGGACAACGGGCAACGACACGATACTGGCTTCTCGGCGCCATGGCGCTCGGCTGCCTTTTCATCGCGATCAAGCTCGCAGAGTACGCCGAAGAAACCGGGCGCGGGGTCGGGCTTGAGACCAATCCCTTCTTCACGCTCTACTTCCTGCTGACCGGCTTTCATCTCCTGCACGTTGGCCTCGGCATCATCATTCTCGCCGTGGTCTGCCGCCGTGCCGGGATATCAGGCGTCGAGACGGGAACGGCCTTCTGGCACATGGTCGATCTGGTCTGGATCGTGATGTTCCCGATCCTGTATCTGGTGAAATGACGATGCCAGATCGTGTCGACGTCACCTGGTTCGCCTTGATCGGCCTTGCGCTTGCGACCGTCCTGCTGCCGCCGCTAATACCACGGGCGCTGCTCGGCAACGCTCTGCTGCTTGCCTTCGCCGCGCTCAAGGGGCATCGCATCGCGCTCGACTTCATGGATCTTCGCGCCGTCCCCGCACTCTGGCGCGGTCTCGTCGCGAGCTGGATCCTCATCGTGCTGCTGCTTGCCTGGCTCGCCTCGGCGCTCGTCGCCCTGATCTGACGCGCTCATTGCGCCCTGACAAAGAACGGGCCGGGCAAAGCGGCAATAAATCACACCATCGCAATTTCGCAGGAATCAACCGGAAAGGATTGGCAATGGCTGAACGCCTGACCAAGTCGGCCGCTCGAAACGTCTTCTACGGCGGCTCGGCCTTTTTCTTCGCCATCTTCTTAGGGCTAACGGCGCACAGCCATTACTACATGGCCACGACATCGACCGACGCAGCCACGCTGACGTCTTCGGTTGCCCGCGGCAAGCACGTCTGGGAGAAGAATTCTTGCATCAACTGTCATACCCTGCTGGGCGAGGGCGCCTACTTTGCGCCTGAAGTCGGCAATGTCTGGGATCGCTGGGGTGGCAACGAGGATCCGGCCGCCGCGCGCGAGACATTGAAGGCCTGGATGCAGTCGCAGCCTTCGGGCGCACCGGGCCGCCGGCAGATGCCTCAATTCAACCTCACCGACCAGGAGCTCGATGATCTCGCCGACTTCCTGCAATGGACCAGCAAGATCAAGCGCCAAGAGTGGCCGCCGAACAAGGCGGGCTGAGCGCATCGCTTCCTGAAATCCCTCAAGACAGAGAGCCTGAGATGAAATATCAGACCCAGAAAGTCGCGATGCTGTATTTCTACGGCGCGCTGACCCTGTTCGTGGCGCAGGTCCTATTCGGCCTCGTCGCTGGAACGATCTACGTCCTGCCCAACACGCTGTCGACCCTGCTGCCGTTCAACGTCGTCAGGATGATCCACACCAACGCGCTGATCGTGTGGTCGTTGATCGGCTTCATGGGCGCGACCTACTTCCTGCTGCCCGAGGAAACCGAGACAGAGCTCTACAGCCCGCTGCTGGCCAAGATCCAGTTCTGGATGTTTTTCGGTGCTGCGGGTGTGGCTGTGGTCGGTTATCTCTTCCAATACCACGAGGGCCGCGAATTCCTCGAACAGCCCTTCATCATCAAGGTCGGCATCGTCGTCGTCTGCCTGATGTTCCTGTTCAACGTCACCATGACGGCGCTGAAGGGCCGTAAGACCACGATCACCAACATCCTGCTATTCGGGCTGTGGGGCGTTGCGATCTTCTTCCTGTTCGCCTTTTACAACCCGGTAAATCTCGCGGTCGACAAGATGTACTGGTGGTATGTTGTTCATCTCTGGGTCGAGGGCGTCTGGGAGCTGATCATGGCCTCCGTGCTCGCTTATCTCATGATCAAGCTCAACGGCATCGACCGCGAAGTGGTCGAGAAGTGGCTCTACGTCATCATTGGGCTGGCGCTGTTCTCCGGCATCCTCGGCACCGGCCATCATTTCTACTGGATCGGCGCGCCCGGTTACTGGCAGTGGATCGGCTCGCTGTTCTCCACGCTCGAGGTCGCGCCGTTCTTCACCATGGTGATCTTCACGGTGCAGATGACCTGGAAGGCCGGCCGCAAGCACCCGAACCGCGCTGCATTGTTGTGGTCGGTCGGCTGCTCGGTCATGGCGTTCCTCGGCGCCGGTGTCTGGGGTTTCCTGCACACCCTGTCCTCGGTCAACTACTACACCCACGGCACCCAGGTTACCGCCGCGCACGGCCATCTCGCCTTCTTCGGCGCCTATGTGATGCTGAACCTGTCCGTGATGGCCTATGCAATCCCACAGATCAGAGGGCGTGCGCCCTACAATCAATGGCTCTCCATGGCGAGCTTCTGGATCATGTGCACCGCCATGATGGTGATGACCTTCGCGCTGACCTTCGCCGGCGTGGTCCAGGTCCATCTCCAGCGCGTGCTCGGCCAGGGCTACATGGACGTGCAGGACCAGCTCGCGATGTTTTACTGGGTCCGGCTGGGGTCCGGCGTGTTCGTCGCGATCTCCGCGCTGATGTTCGTGTGGGCCGTGCTTGTGCCCGGTCGCGCCCGTCAGCCGGTCATCCCCGGCGCGTTGCAGCCGGCCGAGTGAGCGCGCAAAGGCGGCCGTGGCTCGCTGCGGCCGCCGTCACTATGTGAATTCCGGAGAAAGACCATGAATGCAGCACTTCTCGCCGTGGCGAAGCCCGAACCTCAGCCGCCCGCCTATATTGCCAGTGGCAACGAATGCGCGCTGTTCGAGCACGCTTGGCGCAATCAGCTGCCGGTGCTGCTGAAGGGGCCGACCGGCTGCGGCAAGACGCGCTTCGTCACGCATATGGCGGCGCGGCTGGGATTGCCGCTGCACACCGTCGCCTGCCACGACGATCTCACCGCGGCCGATCTCACCGGCCGCTATCTGCTCAGGGGCGGCGATACCGTGTGGAGCGACGGCCCGTTGACGCGGGCGGTGCGCGAGGGCGGCATCTGCTATCTCGACGAGGTCGTGGAGGCGCGCAAGGACGTAACGGTGGTGCTGCATCCCCTGACCGACGATCGCCGCATCCTGCCTCTGGAGCGTACCGGCGAGCAGCTTGCCGCGCCGAACAGCTTCATGCTCGTCGTCTCCTACAATCCAGGCTATCAGACGCTGCTCAAGGCGCTCAAGCCGTCGACGCGGCAGCGCTTTGTCGCGATCGAGTTCGGCTTCCTGCCGCCGGAGCAGGAGATTGCGGTGGTCGCCGCCGAGAGCGGACTATCGCCGGAGCGCGTGCGGCCGCTGGTCGGGCTGGCTGGCCGGCTGCGCGCGCTGAAGGGCCACGACCTGGAGGAGGGTGTCTCGACCCGGCTCGTCGTCTATTGCGCGACCCTGATTGCGGCCGGCATGCCGACGGCCGATGCCGTGCTCGCTGGCATGATCGAGCCGCTGACCGACGATGCCGATGTCAAGGCGGCGCTGCTGGACGTCGCGCGTGCCGTGATCGGCTGAGGCGGCTCCGATGCTCGATTTCCTCGAACTGGAAGAGACCGTCGGCCGCGCCTGGCACCGCATGGTCGGTGGCACCGCCAGCTATCCGGTTCATGCCGAGCATGCGGTCTCGCTTGCGGAAATGAGAAACAGGCTCGCGGTGATGTTCCGCGCGCTGGGCGGTGAGGCGGGTGTGCAGATCGCCGGTGCCGGCGCGCGCAAGTCCGGGCATCGGCTCGGCTGGCGGCAACGCATCGGTCTCGGTGACGAGCGCCTGGAGCAGCCGGGCCGCGATGCCACCTCCATCTTCCTTCCTGAAAGCATCGCGATCTTTCCCGACAACGCGCTGAATGCAGCGCTCTATCGCTGGCTCGCGGCATGGTTCGCAGCCGCGCCGATCGAAACCATCACCGAATCCGATCCGCTGCGGCGGGATCTTCTGGTGTTGCGCCGGGCCAGCGAGACGGCGGTCTTCGTGCTCACGCAATTTCCCGGCCTCGTCGACGACTATGCGCAACTCGCCGCAGCAACTGCCGAAGCCAGGCCGCGTCGCCCCTTGCCGCGCATCGAGCAGGAGGTCGAGCAGATCGTGCTGGCGCTACTTGGAACCGGAAAGGCGCCTGCGGGCAAGCTGTGGCCGGCGATGATGGGAACGGAGCCGCTGCCGGTCAAGGCGTCGCCTGGCTATCGCTCGATGCTTCCGTGCCCGCTGTGGGGCGATTGCTGGACCCGCGAGCTGTCGCCTGCGCATGCGGGCGTGGATGAATGCGCCGATGGTGCGGAGGCCGCGAGCGAGGACAATCGCAAGCACTTTGCCGTGCGCGAGCGCGAGGACGGCGCCAATCGCCGCGATCCCTTCGTACTCAACCGCTTCGAGAAAATTCTCGCGATGGCCGAGATGGTCAATGTCGACCGCCCCACCGATGACAGTGAGGAGGAGGATGCGCAGAAGGCGGCGGACGATCTCGAGGAGATAACGCTCAGCCGCCGCAGCGGCAAGCCGGCGGGCCGGTTCAAGTTTGATCTCGACCTCCCGCCGGAGGCCCTCGATGCCTCGCGCTTGACTGCGGACCTGACCTATCCAGAATGGGATTATCGCAGCGGCTCCTATTTGCCGGATCATTGCCGCGTACTCGCATCTGCCGCCCCCGAGAATGGGGAAAGCTGGACGCCCGACGAGACCATGCGCCGGCACATCCGCCAGGTGCGCCGCCGCTTCGAGGTCCTGCGGCCGCGCCATGAGTTGATGCGTGCCCAGGCCGACGGGCATGATCTGGATCTAGATGCGCTGGTGCGTGCGCGGTGCGATCTCCGCGCCGGCAGCAG
Source organism: Bradyrhizobium sp. IC3195 (assembly GCF_020193585.1). Lineage (NCBI taxonomy): Bacteria > Pseudomonadati > Pseudomonadota > Alphaproteobacteria > Hyphomicrobiales > Nitrobacteraceae > Bradyrhizobium > Bradyrhizobium sp. IC3195. The sequence continues at coordinate 209,768 of NZ_JADYVG010000005.1, forward strand.
CAGCGGTCTTGATCGCGTCCATTTGGCGATGCGCCCGCAAGGTCACGATCTCGCTGTCACGCTGCTGGTCGACGTCTCGCTCTCCACGGACGCCTGGGCCAATGGCTACCGCGTGCTCGACGTCGAGAAGGAGGCGCTGCTCGTGCTTGCCCACGGCCTATCCGCCTGCGGCGATCACCACAGCATCCTGACCTTCACCTCGCGCCGGCGCTCCTGGGTGCGGCTCGAGACGGTTAAGGCGTTCGGCGAGCCGATGAGTGACGTGGTCGAGCGCTGCATTGGCGCGCTCAAGCCCGGCTATTACACGCGGATCGGTGCGGCGGTACGGCATGCCGCCGCCGAGCTTGCACGCCAGCCGCAGCGCAAGAAGCTGCTGCTCGTCCTCACCGACGGCAAACCGAACGACGTCGACCACTATGAAGGGCGCTTTGCGGTCGAAGACACCAGAAAGTCCGTGCAGGAAGCGCGCCGGCTCGGGATCACGGTGTTCGGCGTAACGATCGACGCGGCGGCGCAATCCTATTTTCCGGCCCTGTTCGGGCGCAGCGGCTATGCGATCGTCGGCAACATCAAACGATTGCCCGCGGCACTGCCGGCGATCTACCGGCAGGTGGCCCACTGATGCGGTTCATGCAACTGGGCGTTGGGCTATTGCTCAAGGCTTGGGTATATGATCGAATGGCCGGATGGAGCAGGGCCGGCCAAATCCCGATCTGATCATCTTCGACTGTGATGGTGTGCTCGTCGACAGCGAACTCTTGAGCTGCCGCTGCCTGTCCGAGGTCCTGGCGGAATTCGGTCTCGTGCTCAGCGAGGAGCAGGCGCTCGAGCTGTTTCTCGGACGCAGCACCAAGGCCGTCGAGCAGCATTATCGCGATCTCGGGCACTCGCTGACGGACGCCTTCCCGCCCCGACTGAAGTCGCGTGTGCTGGAGAATTTTGCTGCCTCGCTCGCGCCGATTCCCGGGGTGGAGGCGGCGATCTCGGGACTGACCGTGCCGTTCTGCGTGGCCTCGTCGAGCGACCTCGACCGCGTCTCGCTCTCGCTCGACGTCACCGGTCTTCGGGCATATTTCGGCGATCGGATCTACACCGCGCAGATGGTCAGGCACGGCAAGCCGGCGCCTGATCTCTTTCTTCATGCGGCCGAGAGCATGCGCACGCCGCCATCGCGCACGCTGGTGATCGAGGATAGCGTCAGCGGCGTGCAGGCGGGTAAGGCGGCCGGCATGACCGTCTGGGGATTTGTCGGCGGCGGCCATTATCGCAGCCGCGATGGCCGGGCTATATTATCGGCCGCCGGGGCCGATCGGGTCTTTACACATATGAGCGATCTCTGGGAGGTGTGAGCGCGCATGGCCGCCGAGAACGACAAGTCGAGACTCGACGACGCCGCGCGCGCCGGCTGGCTCTATTTCATTGCCGGTCACACACAGGACGAGATCGCAAAGATGCTTCAGGTGTCGCGGGCCTCGGCGCAGCGGCTGGTCTCGTTGTGCCTCGCCGAGCGGCTCATCACCTTCCGGCTCGAGCACCCCATCGCAGCCTGCATGGAGCTGGCGGCGCGCTTGAAGCAACGGTTCGACCTCGTTCATTGCGAGGTGGTGCCGGCCGATCCGGCCGCGCCGCAGGCGGTGGCTGGAATCGCCGAGCGCTGCGCCAATTTGCTCGATTCCACGCTGCGTTCGGAGACGCCCGTGATCGTCGCGCTCGGCACGGGCCGGGCGGTGCGTGCCGCCGTCGAGCGCGTCACGCCGATCGAGCGGCCCAATCACCAGATCGTCTCGCTGGTCGGCAACATCTCCGCCGACGGCTCGGCGAGCTTCTACGACACCGTTGGCCGGCTCGCCGATCGCACCGGCGCGCGACACTATCCGATGCCGCTGCCGTTCCTGATGTCGTCGGAGGACGAGCGCAACAGGATGGTGCGCATCGAGCCGATTGCGAAGGTGAAAGCGGTCGCAGCCAAAGCGGATTTGCGCCTTGTCGGCATCGGCCAGATGGACCAGAAGGCGCAGGTGCACATCGACGGCTTCGTCACCCGCGACGAATTGTTCGAGATGATGCGGCTGGGCGCCATCGGCGAGATCACCGGCTGGGCCTATGACGCCAAGGGCCGCCTGCTCAAGGCCGGCACCAACAAGCGCCTCACCAGCATTCCGCCGGAAGTGCCGGCGAAGACCACCACGATCGGTGCGGCGCTGGGCGCAGCCAAGGTGGCGGCGATTGCAGCCGCGCTGAGCGGCGGGCTGATCAACGGATTGATCACGGACGAGGCGACGGCAAGAGCGATTCTGGAGCGGTAAAGCGCTCACGCTTCGCGTGCCTACCACACTGGATGCTCCGCGTTCGCGGAGCACGACAGCCGTGGGTGAAGCAAAACCTCCCCATCCTTCCCGCACCGCAGCACTCACAAGTTGCTGGAATGCCCACGCGGCTGCTTGACAACGTGCCGCCCTTGCGCTGAACATACGCCCAACGCGTGGGCATATGCCCAAAACGCGAATTGAGGGGAGGTCACCGTGAAACATGTCCTGGGCGCCGTCTGCGGCGCGTCTTGCCTGCTGCTGGCCGTCCCGGCGACGGCCGAAACGACCCTGACGATCGCCACCGTCAACAATGGCGACATGATCCGCATGCAGGGGCTGACGGGTGAGTTCACCAAGAAGAACCCTGATATCTCGGTCAAATGGGTGACGCTGGAGGAGAACGTGCTGCGCCAGCGCGTCACCACCGATATCGCCACCAAGGGTGGCCAGTTCGACGTCCTCACCATCGGCACGTACGAGGTGCCGATCTGGGCCAAGAAGGGCTGGCTGGTACCGCTCGCCAACCTCGGCGCCGATTACGACGTCGCCGACCTCCTGCCCAAGATCAAGGACGCGGTCTCCGCCGACGGCAAGCTCTACGCCGCGCCGTTCTACGGCGAGAGTTCGATGGTGATGTACCGCACCGATCTGTTCGAGAAGGCCGGCCTGAAGATGCCGGAAAAGCCGAGCTGGGATTTCGTGATCGATGCGGCCAAGAAGCTGACCGACAAGAGCGCCGGCACCTACGGCATCTGCCTGCGCGGCAAGGCAGGCTGGGGCGAGAACATGGCGTTCCTCTCGGCGATGGCCAATTCCTATGGCGCGCGCTGGTTCGACGAAAAGTGGCAGCCGCAGTTCAACACGCCGGAATGGAAGACGACACTCACGACCTACGTCAACCTGATGAAGGAAGCCGGGCCTCCCGGCGCCAGCTCCAACGGCTTCAACGAGAATCTGGCGCTGTTCAACGCCGGCAAATGCGCGATGTGGATCGACGCCACGGTCGCGGCGTCCTTCGTCACCAACCCTAAGGAGTCTAAGGTCGCCGACAAGGTCGGCTTCGCGCTCGCGCCCAACACCGGGCTCGGCAAGAACGCCAACTGGCTGTGGGCCTGGAATCTCGCAATCCCTGCCGGCTCCAAGAAGACGGAAGCCGCCGAGAAGTTCATCGCCTGGGCCACCAGCAAGGACTACACCAAGCTGGTGGCTTCGAAGGAGGGCTGGGCCAACGTGCCGCCGGGCACGCGTACCTCGCTCTACCAGAACGATGAGTACCTGAAGGTCGCGCCGTTTGCGAAACTGACGCTGGCCTCGATCGACGCCGCCGATCCCAACAAGCCGACGGTGAAGCCCGTTCCCTACGTCGGCGTGCAATACGCCGCCATCCCTGAATTCCAGGGCATCGGCACGCAGGTGGGCCAGCAGTTCTCGGCGGCGCTTGCGGGATCGATGACGGTCGATGCGGCGCTCACGGCTGCGCAGTCCGCTACCGAGCGCGAGATGAAGCGCGCCGGCTACATCAAGTGAACCCGGGCTCTCCCTGAGCTCAAACTTGCGGCCATCCATCCTTGCTGGATGGCCGCCCTTCTTCCTCCGAGCGGAGCGCCAAGAATGGCAACCCGGCAGACGCAGCTTCTTGCGCGGTCGCTCCTGACCCCGGCCGTCGGACTGCTGTTCATCTGGATGATCGTCCCGCTGGCGCTGACGATCTACTTCTCGACGCTGCATTACAGCCTGCTCGATCCCGGCTCGGAATCGTTCGTCGGCCTTGAAAACTTCCGCTACTTCCTCACCGATCCTGCCTTCCTCGCCTCGCTTCAGAACACGCTGGTGCTGGTCGGCTCGGTGCTGGCGCTGACCATCCTGCTCGGCATTCCCCTGGCGCTGCTGATGGACCAACCCGTGATCGGCCGCAATATCGTGCGGTTGATGGTGATCGCCCCGTTCTTCGTGATGCCGACGGTGAGCGCGCTGGTCTGGAAGAACCTGTTGATGCATCCGGTGTCGGGATTGTTCGCCTGGCTCGCCTCGCTGTTCGGCCTGACGCCGATCGATTGGTTCAACGACGTGCCGCTGTTTGCGGTGATTTTGATCGTGACCTGGCAATGGTTGCCGTTCGCGACCCTGATCCTGCTCACCGCGCTGCAATCGCTCGACGAAGAGCAGAAGGAAGCCGCCGAGATGGACGGCGCCAGCGCCGTTTCGACCTTCATCTACATCACGCTGCCGCACCTCGCGCGTCCCATCACGGTGGTGATCCTGATCGAGACCATCTTCCTGCTCACGGTGTTCGCCGAGATCTTCGTCACCACCGGCGGCGGGCCGGGCCTGCAAACCACCAACATCGCCTTCCTGATCTATTCGCAGGCGCTGATCCAGTTCGACGTCGGCAGCGCCTCGGCGGGCGGGCTCGTCGCGGTGGTCATCGCCAACATCGTCGCCTTCTTCCTGGTCCGCATCGTCGGCCGCAACCTGGAGGCCTGACATGGCACGGATGGCGACGACGCGGCGGGTGATGATATCGACGGCGGCGGCCTGGCTGTTCGGCTTCCTGATCTTCTTTCCGATCCTATGGATGGGGCTGGCGAGCTTCAAGACCGAGCTCGAGGCCTTCGCGATCCCGCCATCCTTCCTGTTCTTCCACTGGACCACCGAAAACTACGCGACCGTGCAGGAACGCAGCGATTATCTGCACCACGCGATGAACTCGATCATCATCGCCGGCGGCTCGACGCTCATTGCGCTGCTGATCGCCATTCCGGCGGCCTGGTCGATGGCGTTCTCGCCAACCAAGCGCACCAAGGACATCCTGCTCTGGATGCTCTCGACCAAGATGATGCCGCCGGTCGGCGTGTTGGTGCCGATCTACCTGATCTACAAGAGCCTCGGGCTGCTCGATTCCCGCATCGGCCTCGTCTTCATCCTCTGCCTCGGGAATCTGCCGATCGTCATCTGGATGCTCTTCACATATTTCAAGGAGATCCCGCGCGACATCTTAGAGGCCGCGCGCATGGACGGCGCCACGATCGGCCGCGAGCTGGTCTATGTGCTGACGCCGATGGCGATCCCGGGACTGGCGTCCACGCTGTTGCTCAATCTGATCCTGGCCTGGAACGAGGCGTTCTGGACGCTGAACCTGTCCACCTCGAGCGCTGCGCCGCTCACCACGTTCATCGCCTCCTATTCGAGCCCCGAAGGGCTGTTCTGGGCAAAACTGTCGGCGGCGTCCACGCTGGCGATCGCGCCCATTCTCGTCCTGGGTTGGTTCAGCCAGAAGCAGCTCGTGCGCGGGCTCACCTTTGGCGCGGTGAAATAGGGGGCTGCCGGATCATGGGTCAGATCACACTTCAGGGCGTGCAGAAATCCTTCGGCCCCGTGCACATCATCAAGGGCGCCGACCTCGAGATCGCCGATGGCTCCTTCGTGGTGTTCGTCGGTCCCTCCGGCTGCGGCAAGACCACGCTGCTGCGGCTGATCGCGGGGCTCGAGGACGTCAGCGGCGGCAAGATCCTGATCGACGGCAAGAACGTCGTCGATACGCCGCCTGCCAAGCGCGGGCTGTCGATGGTGTTCCAGTCCTACGCGCTCTATCCGCATATGAGCGTGCGCGGTAATATCGGCTTCGGCCTCAAGATGGCGGGACTGCCGAAGGACGAGATCAACCGCAAGGTCGAGGCGGCCGCAGCGACGCTGAACCTCACGCCCTATCTCGACCGCAAGCCGCGCGAGCTCTCCGGCGGCCAGCGCCAGCGCGTCGCGATCGGCCGCGCCATCGTCCGCGAGCCCAAGGCATTCCTGTTCGACGAGCCGCTCTCCAACCTCGACGCCGCGCTGCGCGTGCAGATGCGCATCGAGGTGACGCGACTTCAGAAGCAGCTCGGCACCACCGCGATCTACGTCACCCACGACCAGGTCGAGGCCATGACCATGGCCGACAAGATCGTCGTGCTCAACGGCGGCAAGATCGAGCAATATGGCTCGCCGCTGGAACTTTACGAGCGACCCGCCAATCTCTTCGTCGCCGGCTTCATCGGCTCGCCCAAGATGAATTTCGTCACCGGCGAGCCCGCTTTGCAGAAGGGGGCAGCGACGATCGGCGTCCGGCCGGAGCATCTGAAGATCGAGCGTGACGGCGGTGGCGGCTGGCAGGGCACCATTGCGGTGGCCGAGCATCTCGGCAGTGACACCTTCCTCTACGTCGACGCCGGTGCGCTCGGCATGCTGACGGCGCGCTACATCGGCGAATTGAGCCTGCATGCCGGCGACCGGGTGTCGCTGATGCCCGACCCTGCACGCATTCACCGCTTCGACGAGAGCGGCAACGCTCTTCGGGGCTGACAAGAAACGGCAAGAAGACGGAAAGACGACCATGTATCTGGAAAAATTCAGGCTGAGCGGCAAGACCGCGTTCATCACCGGCGGCGGCCAGGGCATCGGCCTCGCCTGCGCGGAGGCGCTGGCCGAGGCCGGCGCGAAGGTCATCATCGGCGACCGCGACGGCAAGGTCGCCGACGGCGCCAAAGCCAGCCTGAGGGCGAAGGGCTACGACATCGAGACCGCAATCATGGACGTCACCAACACCACACGCGTGGCGGAGGTGGCAAATGATCTCGTCGCCCGCCATGGCAAGGTCGACATCCTCGTCAACAATGCCGGCATCGCGCGGAGCGAGACGCCGGCCGAGACCGTTACCGACGAGCACTGGCTCAACGTCATCGACGTCAATCTCAACGGCACCTTCTGGTGCTGCCGCGAGTTCGGCAAGCACATGTTGAAGGCTGGAAGCGGCGCCATCGTCAATGTCGGCTCGATGAGCGGCTTCATCGTCAACAAGCCGCAGGAGCAGTGCTTCTACAACGCCTCCAAGGCCGCCGTGCACCATCTGACCAAGTCGCTGGCCGCCGAATGGGGCGCGCGCGGCATCCGCGTCAACGCGGTGGCGCCGACCTATATCGAGACGCCGCTCAACGCCTTCGTGAAGAGCAATCCGAAAATGTATGACGCCTGGATCGGTGGAACTCCGATGGCGCGCATGGGGCAGGTCGAGGAGATCGCCTCCGTCGTGCTGTTCCTCTCGTCCGAGGCCGCGAGCCTGATGACTGGCAGCATCGTGCTGGTGGATGGCGGCTACACTTGCTGGTAGGCTCACCGTCAAAACGGACGGACCGGGAGAGACCATGCCGCGAGCGTATATCGGCGTCGACGTGGGGACCACGAGCACGCGGGCAGGGGTGTTTGACGAGGCCGGCACGCTGCTCGCGACGGCCCGGCATCCGATCAGGATCTGGCACGAGGCCGGCGACATCGTCGAGCAGTCGTCGGAGGACATCTGGCAGGCCTGCGCCAAATCGGTGCGCGCGGCGATGTCGCAAGCAGCGATTACGCCGGGCAGCATCGGCGGCATCGGTTTCGACGCCACCTGTTCCCTCGTGGTGCTCGATCCGCAAGGCGAGCCGCTCACCGTCAGCACCTCCGGCGAGGCGCAGCGCAACGTCATCGTCTGGATGGACCATCGCGCCACGGCCGAAGCGCGGCTGATCAACGAGACCGAGGATGCCGTGCTGCGCTATGTCGGCGGCTCGATCTCGCCGGAGATGGAGATGCCGAAGCTGCTATGGCTGAAGCGGCATCTGCGCGCGAGTTTCGATGCCGCCGGTCACTTCTTCGACCTGGCCGATTATCTGACCTGGCGGGCGACCGGCGCGCTGCAGCGCTCGACCTGCACCGTCACCTGCAAGTGGAACTATCTCGCCCATGACGGCGGCGGCTGGAGCGCGCCGTTCTTCAAGCGCATCGGCCTGTCCGACTTCGTCGCCGAAAAATACGCGCGCATCGGCACCGAAATCGTTGCGCCCGGTACGCGCCTCGGCAAAGGTCTCACGCCGGCAGCAGCAGTCGAGCTCGGCCTTCCTCCGGGCACCCCGGTCGGCGCCTCCCTGATCGATGCCCATGCCGGCGGTATCGGTGCGATTGGCGGCCGTGACGGGGCAGCCGGCCCGAGCGATGTCGGCGATCGTCTCGCCTACATCATGGGAACGTCGGCCTGCATCATGGCGACGACGAAGGAGCCGTGCTTCGTGCCGGGCGTTTGGGGTCCCTATTATTCCGGCATGGTGCCGGATTTCTGGCTCAATGAAGGCGGGCAGTCCGCCGCGGGCGCTGCGATCGATCATCTCCTCAAGTCGCATCCCGGCCATGGCGAGGCGAGCGCGGCGGCACGCAGCGAAGGCCTCGATCTCATCGATTTCCTCGAGCGCCGCATCATCGCGCGCTCCGGCGGTGCCAGCCGTGCCGCGCTGCTGGCGCGCGACGTCCACGTGCTGCCGGAATTCATTGGCAACCGCTCGCCCTATGCCGATCCCGACACGCGCGCGGTGATCGCGGGCCTTGATCTCGACACCGATATCGCCGCGATGGAACGGCTGTTCGTCGCCGGCCTCTGCGGTCTTGCCTACGGGCTTGCGGAGGTCATCGAGGCTTTTGCCGCGCATGGGGTCCGCTCCAGCATCATGATCATGGGTGGCGGCGCCAGCCGCAGTCCTTTGGTGCGGCAGATCATGGCGGATACCACCGGTCTCACGGTCGCGTTGCCGCAGACGAAGGAGCCGGTGCTGCTGGGCGCCGCGATGTTAGGGGCGGTCGCCGGTGGCGCCTATGCCTCGATCGGTGAGACCATGGCCAAGATGTCGGCGCTGGGGCGCAAGAGCGAGCCGACCGCGCCTGATATGGCCGCGTTTCACGCCCGCAAGCGCGAGGTCTACAAGCTGCTGCGCGAGCTCGATCGCGGCAGCCGTGCCGCGATGCGCAGCGTCGCGAGAGGTTGAAGGACATGCTGATTGCCTGCGGCGACGCGCTGATCGATTTCGTGCCGACGCGAAACGTCGAAGGGCGCGAAGCGGTGATGCCCGCGGTCGGCGGCTCCTGCCTCAACGTCGCGATCGGCATGGCGCGGCTGGGCGCGCCGACTGGTTTCGTCGGCGGCATCTCGACCGACCTGTTCGGGCGCATGATCGCCGATCATGCCTCCGCATCGAAGGTTGCACTCGATCTCGCCACCCGCAGCGACCACCAGACCACGCTCGCCTTTGTCCGCATTGTCGAGGGCGAGTCGCACTACGCCTTCTACGATGCCGAGACCGCGACGCGGAACTGGACTTACCGGCATGGGTCCATTCCGTTCGATACTGTCGAGGCCGTCCATGTCGGCTCGACCACGCTGGTCAACGACCAGGGTGCGGCCGAGACCAAGGCGCTGATCGCAGACGCGCGGGCGTCGTCCACGATCTCCTTCGATCCGAATTGCCGATCGAACCTCGTCAAGGACAAGCCAACCTATCTCGCCCGCATGGTCGAGTTCTCGAGGAGTGCCGATCTCATCAAGATGTCGGACGTCGATTTCGCCTATCTCTTCGGCGAGGAGCCGTATCAGCAGCGCGCGAGCACATTGCTGGGGCAGGGGACGAGCCTCGTCGTCATCACCCGCGGCAATAGCGGTGCCATAGCCTGGCATGCGCAAGCAGGGCAGATCGAAGTGCAAGCACCGAAGGTCGAGGTGGCGGACACTATTGGCGCCGGCGACAGCTTTCAGGCGGCGCTGCTGTTGGCACTTTACAAGCAGGATCGCATCGCCCGGCCGAGATTGCAGGACATCGGCGCGGACGAGCTCCGCCGTGCGCTTTCCTTCGCCGCCAATTGTGCCGGCCTGACCTGCACCCGTCCGGGCGCCGATCCGCCTTGGAGCCACGAGATCAATTGGGACTGGTAGCCCACGTCACATCCGCGCGACGGCCTTCTCGGCACATTTGAGGAAGGTTCCGATCAACGGACTGTGGGAGTCCCGCCGCCAACAGACTGCGATGTCGAGGGAGTCAGTGACGTCACGCAGGGGTCTGAACACGACTCCGCGTGGCGCGCCGAGCTGTGCGCAGGCCGGCAGGATGGCGAGACCTTCGCCGGCCAGGACCAGGCTCATCGCCGAATGCACCGTCTCCACCCGGCTGGCGATCGGCATCACCACCTGGTGCCGACGCAATAAAGGGACGACCGCGGAGGAGGCGGGCCCATGGTCCGGATGCGGGAGTGCGATCAGCGGGCGGCCCTGCAGCCGGGCCATCGGCACCGAGCTCAAGCGGGCGAGTGGCGAGCGGATCGGCATGGCCAGCATGAAAGGCTGTGCACCGATCTTTGCCACCTGTATCTCGGGATGATTGATTGCGGGCATACACAGCGCGACTGTGACGCTGCGGTCGAGCACGCGGGCCTCACGCGTCGAGGCGCTCAGCTCAACGAAGCTGAGATCGACGCCGGGAACTGCGCGGCGCAGTTCGGGGATGAGTCGCGGCAACATCGCATTCGCCAGCACGAACATGTAACCGACTGACAGCCGGCCGCGCCGTCCCGAAGCAACCGCGCGTGCGGCTTCGGCGCCGTCGGCTGCCAACGCCAGCGCTTCGCTGGCGCGCGCCAGCAATGCCTGGCCGGCCTCGGTCAGATCCATGCCACGGGTGCCGCGGCGGAACAGCGGCGCGCCGATCTCGGCCTCGAGCTTGCGGATCTGGACCGAGAGGGGCGGCTGCGCCATCCGGAGCTGCTCGGCCGCCTTGCCGATGCTGCGCGCCTCGGCGACGGCGACAAAATAGCGGAGCCGGCGAAGATCCATTGGCATACCGAGAGCGTATGGGTTGGCGATAAAAATCGTATTGGACGGCGAGTTAACAAAACTGTCATTCTCGCTGTCAATGTCTTCGGGCCAATGGCGGCCCGCTTCGGAGCGTGATGTGACGATGAACGGCGATCCCTGTCTGTTGTCCGCGACCGAGCTGCGCGGTCTCGTCGCGGCAAAGCGGATTTCGCCAGTCGAGCTCACCCGCGCTGTGCTTGCCCGCGCCGAGGCCCTCCAGCCCGAATTGAACTGCTTCGTCACGTTGTGCGGCGACGAGGCGATCGCAGCGGCGCGCGAAGCCGAGCGCAAGGCGATGGCGGGCGAACCGCTCGGCCTGCTGCACGGCATCCCCGTAACCGTCAAGGACATCGTCAATACCAAGGGGGTCAAGACCACCTTCGGCGCCGTTCCCTACAAGGATAATGTGCCGGCCGAGGATGCCGTCGCCGTCGCGCGGTTGCGCAGCGAAGGCGCGATCCTGATCGGCAAGACCACGACGCCGGAGTTCGGCAGCAAGTGCCTCACCGATTCACCTTTGTTCGGTCGGACCCGCAATGCGTGGGACGCCTGCCGATCCTCCGGCGGCTCCAGCGGCGGCGCGGCGGTCGCTGTGGCGAGCGGCATCGCGCCGCTCGCTATTGCGACCGACGGCGGCGGCTCGACACGAATTCCGGCCGCCTGCAACGGCGTGGTGGGCCTGAAGCAGAGCAACGGCGTGATCCCGCACAGCCAGGCGCTCGACGTGTTCGGCAACCAGACCTATGTCACGCCGACCACCCGCACCGTCGCGGACACCGCGCTGATGATGCAGGCGATGGCGGGCGAAGATCCTATCGATCCCTGGTCGATCGCCGTGCCCGTGCCCGACTTCATCGGCACCGCCGCCCCGCATGGTGATTTGCGCGGGCTGAGGATCCTGTACTGCCTGACGCCGCCGGGCCGTCCGGTATCGGCCGAAGTCGCCGCCAATTTCAAGGTGAGCCTCGACCGGCTGGCCGGGTTAGGGGCCGAGCTCGAGGAATTCTCCGGCGAGGGGTTCGACATCGAGCCGATCTGGCGCGCCATCAACCACACCGTCTGGCGCACGCGCTTTGCCAAGCTTGCGGCCGAGCATCGGGACGAACTGAGCGAGGCCTTCCTCAAGCAGCTCGCGCTCGCCAGCGAAGTCAGCGGCATCGACTATCAGGAGGCGATGTTCGCGCGCACCGCGTTGTTCCGCCGCGTGCAATCGCTGCTTGCGCGCGGTCACCTGCTGGCGATGCCGACGCTGACGCGCACCGCGCTGCCGATCAAGCAGGACCTGTTCGGCAATATCGAGATCGACGGCAGGCATTACGACACCGTCCGGCCGCATTGGTTCCCCTGGACAATGCCGTTCAACATGACCGGTCACCCCGCGATCAGCCTTCCCTCGGGCTTTGCCCGCGACGGGCTGCCGATCGGGCTCCAACTGGTCGGCCGTTTCCGGGCCGATGCGGAATTGCTGCGCGTGAGCGCTCTGTTCGAGGCGTCAAGCGACCTTCTGTCCCGCTGGCCGTCTTGAGGAGATGGAGATGCAGCAAAGAGCTTGCTTAAGGCGTCCGGACATGTTGATCGTGGCCTGGGTGAGCCCTGAAGCCGAGCGCGCATGAGCGTCTTTGTCCTCCGACGTCTGTTGACTCTGCTGGCGACGCTGGTCGGCGCATCGCTGATCATCTTCCTGGTGCTGGACGCGCTGCCCGGCAACGCAGCGCAGATGCTGATGGGCGCCGATGCTTCGCCCGACGCGGTGCGCGCGCTCACCGTCAAGCTCGGGCTCGACCAGCCGCTGGCGGTTCGCTATTTGCAGTGGATCAAGGGCCTCCTCGTCGGCGATCTCGGCAATTCCTACGTCTACGGCACCCCGGTCGGCAGCCTGATCGCCGAGCGGCTGGTGCTGACCATTCCGCTCGCGATCATGGCCATGACGATCACGGTGACGCTGGCGCTCTCGGCCGGTATCTACACCGCCGCCAACCACAACAAGCTCGGCGATGTCGGCGTGATGTCGTTGACCCAAGTGGGCATCGCGCTGCCGAATTTCTGGTTCGCGATTCTCCTGGTGCTGCTGTTCTCGGTGCGGCTGCAATGGCTTTCGGCCGGTGGCTTTGCCGGCTGGGAGGACGGCATCTGGCCGGGGATCAGGTCGCTGCTGTTGCCCGCGATCTCGCTCGCGGTGGTGCAGGCCGCGATCCTCGCGCGCGTCACGCGTTCGGCCGTGCTCGAAGTGCTGCGCGAGGATTTCGTCCGCACCGCCCGCGCAAAGGGCCTCGGCAAGCGCGAGGTGCTGTGGAGCCACGTGCTGCGGAATGCCATGATCCCCGTGATGACCGTGATGGGCCTGCAATTCGCCAATCTGCTCGCCGGCACCATCGTGATCGAGAACGTGTTCTACCTGCCGGGCCTCGGCCGCCTGATCTTCCAGTCGATCGCCAACCGCGACCTGATCGTGGTGCGCAATTGCGTGATGTTGCTCGCCGCGATGGTGGTGATCGTCAATTTCGTGGTCGATGTGCTCTATGCCTTCATCGATCCCCGCATCAAGGTGCACGACCTGTGAGCGCGCCCATCACCATCGACGCGCCCGTCGCAACGCGTCCGCTGCCGGCGCGCACGTTCTGGCGCCGCGCGCTGCGCCACCGCAGCTTCGTCCTCGGTGGCACGCTGAGCCTTCTGGTGCTGGCTTCGGCACTGTTGTCGCTGGTATGGACGCCTTGGTCGCCTTACGAAATCGACATCGCCGCAAAGCTCCGCCCGCCCTCGGCGGCGCATTGGCTCGGCACCGATTCCTTCGGCCGCGACATCGTCTCGCTGCTGCTTGCGGGCGCCCGATCCACCATCATGGTCGGTGTCATCGCCGTCAGCATCGGTCTTACCTTCGGCGTCACTCTGGGTCTGATCGCCTCGGCCCGGCGCGGCTGGACGGAGGAGATCATCATGCGCTTTTCCGATTTCACCTTCGCCTTTCCGGCCGTGCTGTCCGCGATCATGCTCGCCGCCGTCGTGGGGCCGGGCATGGTGACCTCGATCGTCGCGATCGGCATCTTCCAGATCCCGACCTTGACCCGGCTGACGCGCGGCTCGGCCAATGCGATCTGGGCGCGTGAATTCGTGCTGGCGGCACGGGCGGCGGGCAAGGGGCGCTTCCGCATCACCATCGAGCATGTGCTGCCGAACATCCTGTCGATCCTGATCGTGCAGGTCACCATCCAGTTCGCGCTCGCCATTCTCGCCGAGGCCGCGCTGTCCTATCTCGGCCTCGGCACGCAGCCGCCGCAGCCATCCTGGGGACGGATGCTGAACGATGCGCAGACGTTGCTGTTCCAGTCGCCGATGCTCGCGGTCTATCCGGGCGTTGCGATCGCAATCTCGGTGCTCGGCCTCAACCTGCTCGGTGACGGATTGCGCGACCTGCTCGATCCCCGGCTGGCGCGGGAGCGATGACGATGGCCGAGTGCTCCAACATGCCTCTAATCGTGGTCGACAATCTCGGCGTTCGCCTCAACACCAGCCGCGGGCCAGCGCAGGCCGTGCGCGGTGTCAGCTTTGCGCTGAAGCGCGGCGAGACGCTCGGGCTCGTGGGCGAGTCCGGCTGCGGCAAGTCGGTCACGGCGTTGTCGTTGATGGGGTTGCTGCCGGACAGTGCCGTCGTGACCGGCAGCGTCAAGCTGGACGAAGATGAACTCGTCGGACTTGCGGATTCTGACTATTGCCGCCTGCGCGGCAACCGCATCAGCATGATCTTCCAGGAGCCGATGACTGCGCTCAATCCGATGCACACGATCGGCAACCAGGTCGCCGAGCCGCTGCGCCGTCACAAGAGTTATTCGGCGGCGCAGGCACGTCGGGAAGCAATCGCTTTGCTCGACCGCGTCGGGCTGCCCGACCCCGCACGTCGTGTCGATGCCTATCCGCACCAGTTCTCCGGCGGGCAGCGTCAGCGCATCACCATCGCGATGGCGCTTGCCTGCGAGCCGGACCTGTTGATCGCGGACGAGCCGACCACCGCGCTCGACGTCACCATCCAGGGCCAGATCCTCGACCTCATCGCCGATCTCGTCGAGGAGCGCGGCATGTCCATGATCCTGATCTCGCACGATCTCGGCGTCATTGCCGAGAACGTCCAGCGCATGATGGTGATGTATGGCGGCACCGTCGTCGAGAGCGGCCCGACCGACGAGGTGTTCCGTCGCATGGGCCATCCCTACACGCAGGGCCTGTTCCGTGCCCGGCCCAAGCTCGGCGCGCGTAAGGGGACGCGGCTGAGGACGATCTCCGGCACGGTGCCGGAGCTCGCCGATCTGCCGTCCGGCTGCACCTTCTCCGATCGCTGTC
The DNA here is from genome assembly GCF_020193585.1 of Bradyrhizobium sp. IC3195. NCBI lineage: Bacteria > Pseudomonadati > Pseudomonadota > Alphaproteobacteria > Hyphomicrobiales > Nitrobacteraceae > Bradyrhizobium > Bradyrhizobium sp. IC3195. The sequence continues at coordinate 225,092 of NZ_JADYVG010000005.1, forward strand.
CACTCGTGATCGACCAGTGCCGCGCCGCGTTGCCGCCGATGGTGGATGTCGGCCCCGGCCATTTTGCGCGTTGCATAAGAACGGACGTGTCGATGGCCGAGCGCGTCGGAGCGCTGACCGCATGAGCATCGCCCCGCTTCTCGACGTCAGGGATCTCGAACAGCGCTACACGCTGCCGCGCGAGAGCCTGTTCCGTCCGCCGGGGCAGGTGCGCGCACTCAACGGCGTCAGTGTGCAGGTCCGGGCCGGCAAGAGCCTCGGCATCGTCGGCGAGTCCGGCTCCGGCAAGTCTACCTTCGCGCGCGTCGTGATGGCGCTGGAGCGGCCGACGGCAGGACAGGTCGCGCTGCTCGGGCGCGATCTCAACCGCTTGCCGGCCGACGGGCTGCGCCGCGCCCGGCGCGATTTCCAGATGGTGTTCCAGGATCCCTATGGATCGCTCGATCCGCGGCAGACCATCGCGCGGATCGTCGCCGAGCCGCTGACCGTGCTGGAAGGTGCCGACCGCACCACGTTCCGCGACCGCGTCGCCGCGGTGCTGCGCCAGGTCGGCTTGCGCGATGCGGACATGGAAAAATATCCGCACGAATTCTCCGGCGGCCAGCGCCAGCGCATCGCGATTGCGCGTGCGCTGATCACCCAGCCGAAGCTGATCGTTGCCGACGAGCCGGTCTCGGCGCTCGACGTCTCCGTGCAGGCCCAGGTGCTGAACCTGATGCAGGACCTCCAGGAGCAGTTCGGCCTGAGCTACATCCTGATCAGCCATGACCTCGCCGTGGTCGACTATCTCTGCGACGAGGTCGCGGTGATGTATCTCGGCCGCATCGTCGAGCAGGGGCGGCCAGAGGATTTGTTCGAGCGCTGCGCCCATCCCTATACGCGGGCGCTGCTGGAGGCGGTGCCGCGGGCTCGCGCCGGAGGTGGCCGGCGCCGCCGCGGGGCCCAGGCGATCGCCTCGCACTCGGCGGTGACGACCGGATGCCCCTATGCATCGCGCTGCCCGCTTGCCGACCAGCATTGCCGCGAGGTTCCGCCTGCGTTACGCAAGGTGGGCGAGGGGCACCTTGCCGCCTGCCACAAGGCCGAGGCCGTGATGGCGTTGCCGCAGGCGGCCATGGAAGGTTAGTGTTCGGGGCAGGATTGGCGTTAAGCTGGAAACAGGATTGGCCGGGGAGTTTGCGCATGTTCAGGAAATTATCGATCGTCGCCTTTGCCGCTGCGCTCGTCGCGGCGCCTTTGCCGGTGCTGGCGCAGAGCAAGAAGGACAGCGTCGTCATGGGGATGACGCTTGAGCCGCCGGGGCTCGACCCCACCAACGCCGCCGCTGCCGCGATCGCCGAGGTCACGCTCTACAATATCTATGAGACGCTGACCAAGATCAACGAGGACGGCTCCACCTCACCGCTGCTCGCCGAGAGCTGGACCGCGTCGCCCGATCTGAAGACCTATACGTTCAAACTGCGCAAGGGCGTCAAATTCCACAATGGCGAAGCGTTCGATTCCGCGGCGGTGAAGTTCTCGTTCGAGCGCAACGCGGCGCCCACCAGCACCAACAAGGACAAGAGCCTGTACCAGGCCTTCGAGAAGGTCGAGACGCCCGACGCCGACACCGTCGTGATCACGGTGAAATATTCCGAGCCGAACCTGCCGTTCCTGCTCGGCCAGGCGGGCGGCTCGATCGTCGAGCCGAAGAGCGCTGGCACCAATGTCACGCAGCCGGTCGGCACCGGACCGTACCAGCTTGGCGCCTGGGCCAAGGGCTCTTCGATCACGCTGAACAAATGGGCCGACTACCGCAACGCCTCTGCGATCAAGCTGTCGAAGGTGACGATCCGCTTCATCTCCGATCCGGCGGCGCAGGCCGCGGCGTTGCTCTCGAACGACGTCGACGCATTCCCGCGCATCGCGACCCGCGTGGTTGCTCAGTTCAAGTCTGATCCGCGCTTCACGGTGCTGATCGGCGGCTCCAGGGCCAAGACCATCGTGGCCATCAACCATCGCAAGAAGCCGCTCGACGACGTCCGCGTTCGCCGCGCCATCCTCGCCGCGATCGACCGCAAGGCCTTGATCGACGGCGCGGTCGAGGGTTACGGCACGCCGATCGGCAGCTTCTACACGCCGGGATCGCTCGGCTATGTCGACACCACCGGCATCAACCCGTACGATCCCGAGAAGGCCAAGAAGCTGCTGACTGAAGCCGGCGTCACCACGCCGCTCGAACTGTCATTGAAGCTGCCGCCGCCACCCTATGCGCGGCAAGGCGGCGAGATCGTCGCCGCCCAGCTCGCCAAGGTCGGCATCATCGCCAAGATCGAGAACGTCGAATGGGCGCAATGGCTGTCGCAGGTGTTCGCCGGCAATGGCCCGCACAATTTCGATCTCACCATCGTCAGCCATGTCGAGCCGTTCGACCTCGTCAAGATCACGGAGCTGGACTACTACCTCGGTTACAACAACGAGAAGTTCAACGCGCTCTACAAGCAGATCGTCTCGACGCCGGACGAAGCCGGCCGCGCCAAGCTGCTTGGCGATGCCCAGCGCATGCTGGCGACCGATGCAGTCTCGGCTTACCTGTTCCAGCCGCAATGGCCCACCGTCATCAACAAGAAGCTGAAGGGCGTCTGGAAGGAAGTCCCGCAGTTCGAGAACGACTTCTCCGCTTGGTATTGGGAATAGGCGGCGTCCATTGCTGTGCCCTCTCCACGCGTTGGAGAGGGCAGCTCCAAACAAAACCTGAAAAACAACCCCATGCACAGTAGCCGGGGTCAGTCATTTCAATGGCTTGCACGTTGCGCCTGTGTGATCGACGCGATGCGCCCGAAAGTTGACCCGTCGGGCAAAACACTGGCATGATGGCATGCTCGAGTCTCGTGGTGGAGACGCGCGCCGTCGGTCGAGGCAGCCGTGCAGAAATCATCCCGCCGCAATGCCGGCATTGCCGCGGCGGCCGTCAGCGCCGAGGCGCCGATCTCCCCAAAGCTTGATCATGCAAGGCTCGATCATGCGTCGATGAGCGATATCGCTCATGCTTTGGCCGATGGGCATGTCACTGCCACGGCGCTGGTCAAAGCCTTTCTCGCGCGCATCGAAGCCTACGACCGTAATGGACCGCAGCTCAACGCGGTCCGCGCGCTCAATCCCAACGCGCTCACGATCGCGGGCAGGCTCGACGGCGTCAAGCCGTCGGCCAAGCGGCCGCTGGCCGGCATCCCGATCCTTGTGAAGGACAACATCGCGACCGGCGACGCTCAGCCGACCACGGCGGGCTCGCTGGCGCTGGAAGGCGCCCGCGCCCGGGACGATGCAACGCTCGTCAAGCTGCTGCGCGAGGCCGGCGCGGTGATCCTCGGCAAGGCGAATCTGACCGAGTTCTCCAACATGCTCGCGGTCGACATGCCTCCCGGCTATTCGTCGCTGGGCGGTCAGGTCAAGAATCCCTATGCGCCGGCGCTGGCCGACGATCACGGCATCCCCGTCGTGTCCCCGGGCGGCTCGAGCGCGGGTTCGGCGGTCGCGGTGGCGGCGGGCTTGTGTGCGGCCTCGATCGGCACGGAGACCTCGGGCTCGCTGCTCTTTCCCGCCAGCCAGAATGGCCTCGTCACCGTGAAGCCGACGGTCGGGCTCATCAGCCGTGCCGGCATCGTGCCGATCTCGCATAGTCAGGACACCGCGGGGCCGATGACGCGGACCGTGCGCGACGCGGCGCTGCTGCTCAATGTGCTCGCGGCCAAGGACCCGCTCGATCCGGCGACGCAAAAGCAGCGGCGGCCGGCCGATTACACCGCCGGTCTGACGCGCGATGCGATGAAAGGTGCGCGCATCGGCGTGCCGAGCGATCCCGCCGATCCGCTGAATGATCCCTTCTTCCGCAAGCTGCCCCTCAAAGGAGCGAAGGTGGTAGGGGAAGCGATCAAGGTGCTGGAGGATCTCGGCGCCGTGATCGTGCGCGCCAGCATTCCGACAGCCGGCTGGATGAGCGGACCGGGTACGATCATGGCCGTGCTCAACCGCAATCCGCTGAGCGCCAACAGGGGCAATGCGGTCCCGCAGCGGATCGTCTTCATCTACGAGCTGAAACGAGATCTCAACCTCTACCTGAGGGATTGGGCGACCAACACCACCATCAAGACCATGACCGACATCGTGACCTTCAACGAGGCCAATGCGGGCAAGGCGCTCCGCTTCGGCCAGGACAACTTCCTCGCAGCCGACCTCACCCGGGGCGACCTAAGCGAACGCGAGTACAAGGCGGCACTCGCCATGGACCTGCTCAGCGCCAGGACCCGCGGCATGGATGCCTACATGAACCAGCACAAGCTCGACGCCGTGCTGTTCCCGGGCAGCGAAGGCGCCGCAATCGCCGCCAGGGCGGGCTATCCCAGTGTCCTCGTGCCGTGCGGCTTCGTCGCCGGCGTCGACGGCAAGGACACGCCCGATTATCCGTTCGGCGTTACCTTCGCAGGCCGCGCCTGGAGCGAACACAAGCTGCTGCGTCTGGCCTACGCGTATGAGCAGGCCTCCGCCAAGCGCAAGCCGCCACCCGGCTTGCCGGCGCTTTAGAGTGCACTGTGCATGTGCCGGTTGGTGGTGGTGGCATGCGCTGACAAATCCGTTGTCTGTTCTCACCGATATGGCGGACGTGCCGTCCTGCCCTGGGGAGGGCGCTTTGTGACCCGAAGGCGCCATCGACCAGACGTCTAATCGGCCCTTCAACTCACCTGTGTGCCCTTGTGTTATTGTATCCCTTCCGGGAACTCGATGGAGGGAAGGATGGACATTCGATCGAAATTGACGGCGCTGTGTGAAGCGTTCAACGCGCACGACTTGGATTCCATCATGGAGTTCTTTGCTGACGATTGTGTCTTGGAGATGCCGAGGGGAAGCAAGCCTTGGGGCTCCCGCTTCGAGGGCAAACGCAACGTACGAGACGGGCTCGCGACGCGCTTTGAAGGCTTACCGGATGTTCACTACGGCGACGCCGAGCATTTTGTGGATACGATGGCAAACACGGGCATTTCAAAATGGACGCTAACGGGCACGACCGGCGAAGGAAAAAAGATCGAGGTCCGAGGATGTGACTTTTACACTTTTCGCGCGGACGAGGTGATCCGCAAGGACTCGTATTGGAAGATTGTTGAAGGACCTTCGTCAGCCTAACGACGCGCATGTCCGAATGTGGCCCAGAGGTGCGGGTCCAGGCAGCGTCTCTGTTGTCGGCTCATCGGGGGAAATCGGAAGTAACCTGCGTGCCGACAATTGGCGCGCGGACGGCAAAGCGCGCAGGCAGAACGCTTTCATACATTTCCTTTCCAGATCAGCCATCGGTAGACGCCGAACACGTTGATAAGTGTCACCACCACGTTTTGCACCATCAGCGCATATTCCGCTGTTAGATAGCCGACGACGATCCAGATCACCGATGCACCGCTCAGTACGACGAAGGCCCAGCCGGTAACGAGTGGCCGCGCCCGCGCAGCTAGGATCAGCCCGGCCCCGATCGTGCCGACTGTCGCCACCCAACGCAGGATTTCATCCATGACCCGTGTGCTCCCCGAAAGCCGACGTCGGAGCGTCGCTCCGCGATTTGCCTATACGGACGCAGTCACAGGCAGGCCGCCGGAGTGGAACTTTCCGTCTCGTGCCGACCACCATGCGACCCCCGCCCGAGCGACTTGGCTCCACAGTGGCGGCGGAAGGTCAGGGCACCACTGTGGTGATCCCGTGCGGTATCAACTCCGCTGCGCCGAAATCGGAAGCTCCTTTTTTCTCATCCCCGAACCGCGTTTCCATCAACCGGCGTGCGGCACATTGCCCCGGGCTGCCGAAATGAAGTCTGAGCCAAGGACTTATCTGCGCAACGAGCTGATCGAATGAGCGCGACTTCCGCTGTTGGCCCATCTTCCGTTAGGGCGTAGCGACGAGTTGTCCGGAGCGGGGTAAACCGGAAGCGCCCCGACTGCTGGGCAAACCGGCGGCTTTTGACCCGAAGCGGACCTCGCTAGATTTCTCTCAACTGCGAGCAAAGCTGCTAACTCAACGGAAGGTTTGCCGGGTGAATGATCCACCGGCCGGATCGGATGAGTAGCAGGATGATAGATCGCGCAGCACGCGACCAGCTTTCACGAAACCTTAGACACCTGATTGCCAACTCGATTACCAACGATCAGTTTGAACGAACTATGCCGGTGAACGACGGGGACCCAGCGATCTGGGCGATTACAGACATGTCGTGGCTCCTCTACAGCGATATGAAGGAGCATCGCTTGGTCGGACGTCACAGCCTCGATCCGGTCTGGAAACGCGAAGTGCTGCGCTGGATATTGTTTCTCGACGGCGACTTTGAGTACCGTTGGCGGAAGATTTCATTGCCCGGCCTCCACCCGATGCGACGCGCCCGCCCGATGTGGTGAGTTGGCACAATCCGATTTCTCACGATCGTGCCTCCGGCTTTCTTGCGGCTGGAGATTACAATGCTTGGCCGTTCATTTCCCGATCCGAGTACAAGCATGCGTTGAGGCATCCGAGACGTCTGGCCGGAAGGCCAAGGTAAGGGCCTAGTGGTAGCGTAGAGACAGCGTTCATGAGCGAAAATCTCGACACGGCCGAGCGATGTGCTCAGATTTCGAAGGCCGCGAATGATGAAACTATCCGGTCGATATTTGCCCGGATGTCTGAGCTGTATCGTGAGTTGCACGAGCAAGAGGAGAGGCTTGCGGATTGGAAGAGGCAGCAGGGTCCTACTTCAACATTTGATTTCATAGTCAAGAAACCTCGCGATTAGCGCAAGCTTTTGACCCGATGCAGACTTCAACCGCCGATTAGCTGCTCTCACGAGGTCTGCTCTTTAAGCGATACAGAAGCACCTCGTGGAGTTCGATCTTCTGCTCTTGACGAAAAATTTGCAAGAAAAACGAAAAGGCTTCAATGAGGAGCCTGACGGCAAACACAGTCTTGTAGGGTTGATGCGCGGTTCTTCTCAGTTGCGCCAGCTTGGCGAGCTTGCCGCCGAGCAAGCCGTTTTTGTAGGATCGGTCGTACCACACGGCGGCTCTCAACTGGTTCAAACGCCCGTCTCGGGACTGATAGTGCGTCGCGAGCCAAAACTGTGCGTTCCAATTACCTTTGACAGCGAGCTTGCGAAGTTCTCGAACCCCCTCCGGGACACCGCGAAGCTGAAGGAAGCGGGCTCGATGTAAGACGCCGTTCTCCTGACCAGATGAGGCGGCACGATCAAACCAGTTCCATGCCGTCACGAGATCGGGCGCAACGGCATCACCTCGGGCATACTCCCACGCGAGGGCCAACTGAGCGTCCACGTCGCCGGACGATGCAGCAGCGATCCATTCAGGAATCTTGCTACGACGCTTAGCGAGATTGTCAGCGCGGGTCGTTAGTGAAAGCCGCATCGTTCAAAGCAATATCCCTGCGATCCTCGGATTTTGTCACACAGGAAATTAAGGAAACACCACTCTGTGGCTAACAATTGGAAGCGACGTTTGTCCGCTTCTGGCCCTGAGCCGAACAATGCTGAGGCCATCAATGTTGGCTCTCAGAGCGGCGGCGGAGCCGTGCGTACCTCGACTGCTGCTTGTGGCCCCTTTCCAGACGCCGAACACTCAACGGAACGAGCCAGTTTCCGTGGTTGCCGAAGGGGCGAGATCGGCGTTTCGAAAGCGATCAGCGAGCGCAAAGACGTCCGCACGCTCGATGATCAGATCGCGGAACAGTCGTGCCCGGTGTGACATCCATTGCGGGTCGGGATAGACGACATGCATGGGCAGCGGCGGCACGACGAAGTCGGGCAGCACATGGACGAGACGGCCGGCCGCGATGTGCTCGACGGTGCACCAGTTCGGCAGCACGGCGACGCCTATCCCCTCCAATGCAGCCAGCGTCATCACGTCCGCATCGTCGCAGGTCATCGCCGGCGCGATGTCCACGACGTAACGGCCGGTTTCGGATTCGAACGTCCACTGATTCTTCTGCGACAGGCGCGAGTAGGTGACGCAGGGCATGCGGCGCAGATGATCCGGCAACGAGGGTACCTGATGACGCGCAAGCAGCGCGGGCGCCGCCACCAGCAGGCGTTTAATGGTGCCCACCCGCCGCGCCACCAGCGAGCTCGAATTGAGGCTGCCGATCCGTATCGCAAGCTCGGTCCCGGTTTCGATGAGGTCGACGAACTGTTCCGTAAAACTGACGTCCAGCCGGACATCAGGATAGCGGCGGGTATATTCGGCGAAGATCTCACGGAAGAAGAAGCGGCCGAACGAGGTCGGCACCGTCATGCGCAACGTCCCTGACGGATTGCCGATCCGGCTTTGCGTCGGCGCGCCGGCGCTCTCGAGCAGCGCGACGATGTCTTTGGCGTATTTCAAGACGCGGTCGGCTTCCGGGGTCGGCCGCAGCTTGCGCGTGGTGCGCACGAACAGTCGGCAGCGAAACTCGGCTTCCAGCAGCGCGATGCGCTTGCTGATCGCCGGCTGACCCAAACCGAGGTCGTCGGCGGCCTGGGTGAAACTCCCTGCCTCCATCACCCGGATGAAGGTCTGCAGCGCCTCGATCCGGTCCATTCATTCCTCGCCGGAATTTATATTATTCTGACCATTCCATATACGGCATGGCTGGTCCGGTCTAGCCTTCCTGCGTTCAGGGGAGGACACGAATGAGCAAATCGATCGGCATTCTCGGGGCCGGCACCGGCGGCCTGCATCTGGCGCTCTACCTGCAGAAGCAGGGCATTGCGGCAACCGTGCTGACGGACCGCGCCCCGGAGCAGTATGCGGCGACACGGCTGATGAACACCGTCGCGCATCACAGCGTCACCATCGCGCGGGAGAACGAGCTTGGCGTGAACCACTGGGATGATCCCCAAGTGGTCTATCACCACCACGATCATTTCTTCAATTTCCCCGACGGCGGGCTCCTGTTCCGCGGTGCATTTCAGCGGCCGAGCCGCGCGGTGGATTATCGAATCTACCTGCCGGCCCTGATGAAGGACTTCGAGGATCGTGGCGGCCTGATCGAGTATGCCAGCATTCAGGATGACGACATCCCCGCGCTGGTCTCGCGCTTCGACCTTCTCGTCGTCTCCACCGGCAAGGGCGCCCTCGGGCGGATGTTCGCTCACCGGCCCGAACTCTCTCCGTACGATCGGCCGCAGCGCCTGCTTTGCGTCGGCCTGTACGACGGCGTCGATCACGGCAGCCCGGATGACGACGATCCGCGCGGCGTCACCCTGTCCGTCTCGCCCGGCCATGGCGAGATGATCGTCATCCCCACGCTGAGCTTCGGCGGCATGAAAACGGCGCTGTTGATGGAAAACATTCCCGGCGGCGACATGGCCGACCTGGTCTCGCTCAGCTACGATGCCAACCCGGCAGCATTCCGCCAGACCCTTCTGGACAAGCTGGAAAAGCATCATCCGCACACCTACGACCGGATCGACACGCATCGCTTCGGGCTGGCCCAGCCGCTCGACCTGCTGCAAGGCGCGGTGGTGCCGACGGTGCGGCAGTCCTGGGTAGCTTTCGACGGCGACAAGCTCGCCATTGCCTTGGGCGACGTTCACTCCGTCGTCGATCCCTTGATGGGCCAGGGCGCCAACATGGCCTCATATGCGGCCTTCGAGCTCGGCAAGGCGATCGCCGATGCGGTGGCATTCGATGCGCGCTTCGTCGAGGACGTCGACCGTGCGCGCGAGAACCGCGTGCTTGCCGCTGCCCGCTGGACCAACATGATGCTGCAGCCGCCATCGGAAGCCATGGGCCGGCTGATCTTCGCCATGTCGCAGGACCGGGAGCTTTGCGACGAGTTCACCGAGAACTTCAATTATCCGGAGCGCCAGTGGGATCGTCTGGCGAGCGACAAACGCATCCACGCCTGGATCGATAGAAGCGGCAGGATCGCCGCCTGACGACGAACCGCCGTACGGACTCAGTTTCGCTCCTGGGCGGATGCTGAACCATGTCTGAGAGGAACACCAATGCATTGCCTGACCGTTCTTTACCCGACGCCCGACGATCCATCGGCCTTCAGGGCCTACTACGTCGACAAGCATGCCCCCCTGGCAGCGACGCTCCCTGGTCTGGTGCGTCATCATTACGCTTTCCCCCAACGACTCGGACCGGGGGAGGCGCCGTTCTGCATCTTCCAGGCCTTCTTCCCCGATGCGGCTGCGATGGACGCGGCGCTCGGTTCGGAGATCGGCCGGAAGGTCGCAGCCGACGTGCCAAACTATTCGCCCAAGGGGGCGACACTCTGCCATTTCAAGATCGAAGGCGCGTAATGGGCCATCATGCCGAACCGGCCGGTTTTCGGGCAGCCGCATCGCGGTTCGCGACGGGCATTACCGTCGTCGCGACCGTCGATGAGGATGGCGCGCCGCTCGGCATGACCGCCAACAGCTTCACGACCGTTTCGGCAAACCCGCCGACGGTGCTTGTCTCTCTCATGCACGGGCGGACGTGGCAGGCTGTGGCCAGGTCCGGCGTCTATTCGGTCAATGTCCTGCATGCGGAAGACGCCGCGATCTGCGCGCACTTTGCCGGAAGGCCCTTGCTGCGCGACGCTCCGCCGCTCGTCGCTCGCCAAGGATTTTTCGTGCTCCCGCAGGCGATCGCGCAGTTCGCCTGCGAGGTGGTCCAATCGATCGAAATCGCCGACCACACGCTCTTCATCGGCGAGGTGCGCTGGTGCCGGCACAATGAGGGAACGCCTCTCGCATTCTACGCCAGCCGTCTTCGAAGGGGCGTCGGGATGGAAATCTCTTCCGCGGATCGTGTTTCCTATCCCGGTGACGGATGGTGGACCTGAGACGACTGTGCTCGGAAGGGTGAACCACTATACCTTCCGTCTCCCAATGCAACCCAGCGCATTGCATATGATCCGCGCGATCGCAATCGCTCCAAGATTCTGCACATCGCGCTCGGGAACGAATTCGACGATGTCCAGGCCGACTATTCTGGACTTTGCCGCGACACCCCGTATGAGATCGACAACGTCGAAATAGGACAGGCCGCCGGGCTGTGGGACGAGCACGCCGGGGATGACCGATGGATCGAGACCGTCGCAATCGATGGTCATCAGGCACTCGCCGTCATCCTCGATCGCGTCGAAAACGCTTGCGATCCCGTGATGCTGGACATGTCTTGCCGTGAAGATCTTCGCGCCCCACGCCTTTGCATCGTCGAATTCGGCGCGACCGGAGCCGCCGATGCCGCGCAAGCCGACCTGCACGATGCGCTTGACCCAGGGCAATTCGCTGGCGCGCCGCATCGTGCTGGAGAAGGTATAGCCCGATCCGTTTCGCTGATCCCGCCAATCAAGGTGGGCGTCGATCTGCACGACTGTCAGTCCCTTGCAGTCCTGGAACGCCTCGAAGAAAGGAATGGGGACGGAATCATCACCGCCCAGGAGAATCGGAACGGCGCCGACCGAAAGGACGGCCTGCGTGGCTGCTCTGATGGCATCACGGTTGCTCTCCGGCGTCATTGGGTCGGTCGGGACGTTTCCACCGTCCAAGACCCTCATTTTGCTCGGATCGAGCAGCTCGGCGTCCTGATCGAAATCCCAGCGGGTGAGATCGCTCTCATAGTGACGCAGCGCGCGACGGATGACGTCGGGCGCTCTTGCGGCATGGCTGGTCTGACCTGCGAGGTACGGGGTGGCATCCGACGCGCCGAACAGGATCGCGTCAGCCGCCGGCGGTGGGGCGGTCAGGTCGCAGGCCTCAACGCCTAGGAATGTCGTCATGTCGGGATGCACTACGCGTATCCATGGATCACCCGCGCGTCCGTCAACGTGCATCGCTCGACCGTGTTCCGGGTCGGTATCTCGATGTCCCCTGGAATGCCGCTGTCACTTGGAGGGTCTTGAACGTCTGGAACTCTCATGCGTTAGTCGGCGGCGCCATCCGGCATGACGATGCGGCCACGGAGTTCGGTTCTTGCTCAGACTTTACAGGTGGCCGTCCGACGACTGGCACGGCATCGGCGCGGAAATGCCCACGGAGGTCATCTGGGCCGATCTTCTAAACGGTACCGACGAGGAAAAGCAGTTCGTCGAGCGGCTGCTCGGCATCCGCATTCCCTCGGAAGACTCGCTCAGCGAGATCGAGGCGTCGAGCCGCCTGATCTTCGACCACGGCACGCTCTATCTCAGTTCGCCCGCGGTCCGGGTCACCGAGGCCGACGAGGCCGAGATCACGCCGGTGGGCTTCGTCATCGGTCCGCATGTGCTGGTGACGGTGCGCTTCGCAGAGCTGCCGATCTTCGACGACATCGGCAAGCGCATCGGCTCCGATGACAGCCTGGAGAACGGCATGTGCGTGTTCGTCAGCCTGCTCGAGGCCATGATCGATCGCGGCGCCGATGTCCTGGAGCATCTCGGCGGCAAGGTCGATCAGCTTTCGCGGGGTGTCTTTAGGGGCGGGCTGGTGCGCACCCAGCGCCCGGTGCGCTCCAGCCGCAGGATGCGGGAGGCCCTGGAGACTGTCGGCGAGCTGGCCGACCGGCTCGCCAAGGCGCGCGATGTCCTGCTCGGGGTGGGCCGCGTTGCCGCGTTTGCCGGCGACGTCGGCAGCGAGTGGATCACGGCATCCTCGAAGAAGCGTCTGGAAGCCGTGTCCAAGGACGTCGTCTCGCTCAGCGATTACGAGACGCGATTGTCGGACAAGATCCAGCTGCTGCTCGATGCCGTGCTCGGCTTCATCAACATCCAGCAGAACGAGCTGTTCAAGATCCTGACGATCGTCTCAGTCGTCGGCGTGCCGCCAACCATCATGGTCGGCGTCTGGGGCATGAACTTCAAGCACATGCCCGAATTGGACTGGAGCTTCGGCTATCCGCTGGCCTGGCTCGCAATCATCGCCAGCGGCCTGTTGCCGCTGATCTGGTTTAAGCGGCGCGGCTGGTTCGAGTGATGGCAGCGGCGCATCGTTCAAACGATGCGCCGCTGCTCGATCATGCGGCCTTGGCGTCCGCCTTGCTGATCCAGTCGCGGGCGAGCGTCACGTCAGCTTGCGACAATTGATGGCCTGCCGGCAGCACCTTGTGGGTGACGCTCGCACCTGCCTGCGACAGCAGTGCGGCGAGCCGTGCCGAATTGCTCGCCGGCACGATTGGATCAGCCTGCCCGGAGAGCAGCAGCACCGGCTTGCCGCCGAGCGCAGCCTTGGGCGGATCCGACAACGGCACCATCGCGCGCAGCAGGATCGCGCCGGCCAGCACGTCCGGCTGCAGCAGCAACAGCGCGGCCGCGATGTTGGCGCCGTTGGAGAATCCGACTGCGATCGGCGCGGCGAGGCCGTAGCGTTGCCGCGCCTCTGTGACGAACTCGCCCAGCTCGTGCGCGCGACGGCGCACGTCCTCCTCGTCGAACACGCCTTCGGCGAGACGGCGGAAGAAGCGCGGCATGCCGTGCTCGAGCACGCGGCCGCGCGGCGAAAGCAGGGCAGAGCCGGGCGAGATCATCTGGCCGAGGCCGAGCAGGTCGTTCTCGTCGCCGCCGGTGCCGTGCAGCAGCAGCAGAGGTGGAGAGCCCGCGTCGCCTGCGGGCTCGAAACGATGGATGAATGCAGTCTCCGTCATGACGCGGTCTCTTCCAGATTCGGCAGAACGCCCTCGATCTGCTTGCGGTGCGGTTCGAGGAAAGCAGGCAGCTTCAGCTTGCGCCCGAGGCTCGCCACGGGCTCGTCGACCGCGAAGCCGGGGATGTCGGTCGCGATCTCGAACAGCACGCCGCCGGGCTCGCGGAAATAGATCGAGCGGAAGTAGTTGCGGTCGCGCTGCTCGGTCGGGTGCAGGCCGTGATTGCTCACGAGCTTCGCGGCCATCTGGCCCTGTGCGGCATCGTCGGCGGCACGGAAGGCGATGTGATGCACCGAGCCGCCGCCCTGATGGCCCCGCAGGAAGCCCTTGGCCTCGTAGATGTCGACGACGCTGCCCTCGGCATCGCCGGGTGCCTTGAAGCGGATCACCGAGCCCTCGCGCCCGGTCTCCTTGAAGCCGAACACGTCGGTGAGGATGGCCGCCGTCTTCGCCGCGCTGTCGAGCAGCAGGGTCACGCCGTGGAAGCCGCGGATCGCATGCTCGGCCGGCACGTCGCCATTGCTCCAGCCCGGCTCGTTTTCGGCACCGGGAATGCCGACCAGCGCGAGCGCCATGCCATCGGGATCGGTGAACGGCAGCACGGACTCGCCGAAGCGCTTCTCCAGCGCTTCGTACCGAATGCCCTTCTCGGTGAAGCGCTGCGTCCAGTAACCGAGCGAGCGCTGCGGCACGCGGAAGGCGGTCTGATGGGTCTCGCCGACGCCGCGGCGGCCGGCCGAGGCGCCGGCCCACGGAAAGAAGGTCAGGATGGTGCCGGGGCGGCCGGTCTCGTCGCCGTAATAGAAGTGGTAGGTGCCGGGATCGTCGAAATTGACCGTCTTCTTGACGAAGCGCAGGCCGAGATCCCGCGTGTAGAAGCCGAAATTGCGGATGGGATCGCCGGCGATCGCGGTGACATGGTGCAGTCCAGACATTGTCGTCCTCCAGATTCGGGGAGCGGTCTTGCTCTGGCCGGAAATATCGTTCCGCTTTGGATTGGAGACAATCCATGCAAATATGACGGCTATGTCTACGATTTGGAAACAGTTGACGGGGCGATCCCTTGGATAAGCTCGGCAGCCTCCGGGCCTTCGTGAAGGTGGTGGAAAGCGGCAGCTTTGCCGAGGCCGGCCGGCAGCTGCGGCTGTCGCGCTCGGCGATCAGCAAATACATCGCCGACCTCGAGGAGAGCCTCGGGGTCCAGCTTCTGAAGCGCACCACAAGGCACGCCAGCCCGACCGAGAACGGCCAGCGCTATTTCGAGCGCGCGGTCGTGATCCTCTCGGAGATCGAAGCGGCGGACCAGGCGGTGACGCAGGCGCAATCGGCGCCGCGGGGACTGCTCCGCGTCAACGCGCCGATGTCGTTCGGCACGATGCGCCTCGGGCCCGTGCTCGCCGATTTCATGGCGCGCTTCCCGGAGCTGCAGCTCCAGATCGTGCTCAGCGACGATCTGCTCGATCCCGTGCAGGACGGCTTTGACGTGACCTTGCGGATTGCGGAGCTGGAATCGTCCAGCCTGATCGCGCGCAAGATCATGCCGGTGGCGCGCATGATCTGTGCGTCGCCGGATTATCTCGCCCGGCACGGCACGCCAAAACATCCGCAGGATTTGCGCGAGCATGCTTCGCTGACCTACGGCTTCCTGCTGACAGGCAATCAATGGAAGCTCACAGGCCGCGACGGCGATCACTGGATCCAGCCGGCCTGGTCGCTCTGCGTCAACAATGCCGAGGTGCTGCGCGACGTCGCAGTCAAGGGCAGGGGGCTGGCGCTGCTGCCGGAGTTCATTGCGGCCGATGCGTTGCGGAAAGGCGAGTTGCGGACAGTGCTGGATGATTATTCCGCGCCGCCGCTAGCGCTCTATGCGGTGTATCCGCCGACGCGGCATCTGTCGGTGAAGGTGCGGCTGTTCATCGATTTTCTGGTCGAGCGGTTCGGGCGGGAGGATGAGGAAGTTGGCGGGCGCAGACGTGCGGAGGCTGGGTCGTGAAGCCACGAATCTGCCGGGGCAACGGCTCGCAGCGCCAGTCTAGGGACTCTGCCGCTGAAATTGTGAGTGGCATGGGTTCTCCCATTGTCAGCGTTGTTGACAGTGATTCCTCGGAATTACTCTTGCGCGAATGATAAGATGAAGTCCGGCAACCAGCAGAGGCCATGATGATTGTGCCTCTGCTGAGAGTCCCGCGCAGTGGCTGGATACGATTATATCGCAACGGAGACTTGAACTTTCTTCCCGTGGCTTGGGACTCATATTCGCGTCCCGACTTCGCCTCAGGACAGAGAGAGTTCAGCCGCTGTCGGGCGTTGCCGAGGGCTCTCTTCCGTGCCACCGCGAAGAGCCTGGCTCGATGAGTCGCCCGCACTTCTCGACTTGGTTTCAACAAGCGCAGGAGGAAGCTATGCGGAAGTCTCTCACCTTTTTCCTTTCTGGTGTGGCATTGGCCGTCGCGGCGTCAACCGCCGTAGCCGGTGAGCGGGTGCTCGAGTTCAAGCTCGTCACCAAGCCGCTCGACCTCAAGGTCATAGAGGCCGCAAACGTTGAAGGACAGACGGTCGTGTCCGGGAAATTCTTCGGAGTGGCCGTCTTCAGCGATGGCCGTATCGGCGTGAAAGAGTTCGTCAACAGTTCGGACCAGCTCAAAGGGTCTGGCCCCTTCTTCGGCTATAGCACTTACACGTTCGAGGAAGGCTCGATTACGGCGCGCTACACCGGATCGGCCAAAGACGGCAAATCGACGGGCGAATACACGATTCTGTCGGGCACTGGTGCCTACGCGAATGCAACGGGTACGGGAACCATCGAAAGCGCGCCGAACCCATTCAAGGGTGTCAACCTGCTCAACATAAAGCTGGTCGTTAAAACTTCGGGCTCGTGATAGCGAATGCTAACAGGTCCCGCACGAAGGTAGTTGATCTCTTGGGGGGCGCGCTGCCCCGGCCGGAAACACAGCGCCGGCCGGGCGACCTGCTGAAGAACCGGCTGGAGTCGTGGGATTGATCTTTCCGCTTGGCCAGCCGCTGGTGCCGCAGGAGAGAACGCTTGGGAGCTCCGACCTGCGCAAATCTAGCTGACAGATTGCTGTCCGGCAGGTTCAAGCAGATCATTCAGCGCTTGCATCGACGCCTGTCGAGTCTCGGCGAGTTCGCGTGCGGCACTGTCGAGTTCGGCAGGTGACATCGCGGGTGCCGCCAGCTCGACGTCGCGGCTGCGCTCGAACAGGCGGACGAGGCCGAGCGCACTTGCCGCGCTGCCAAGTTGATGCGCGGATCGTGCGAGGTGCTTGTGATCGCCCGCCGCCACGGCGTCGGCGATGTCGTGGATCAATCGTTCTCCCGTCTGCTGGAGCAGATGGTGGAGCTTGTCGATTTGCGCGGCGCCCAGCAGCTCCCGCTGGTCGTCGAGGAAAGGCCGATCGATCAGTTCGGTCGCCGGGCGTTGCGCGGCTGCCGGCTCGGCCACCAGATCATCCTCGATCGCCTCGCGCAGCGCGTTGACCAGGATCGGCTTGCTGACGACCTTGGCGATGCCGGCGCCGGCAAGCCGATCGCGGGCGCGGCCGGAGACGTCGGCGGTCACGGCGATGAGGCGCGGCATCTTGGCAAGTCCGAGCTCGCCGATCCGGAAGGCCGCCTCCACGCCGTCCATGTCGGGCATGTGCAGATCCATCAGGATGACGTCGAAGGCCTGATCGCGGGCGAGCTCGACGGCTGCGGCGCCGTTCCTGGCGATCGTCGTGTGGTGGCCGAGCCGCTGCAGGATGGCCGCACCGACCTCGCAATTGATGGGGTCATCGTCGACCAGGAGCACGCGGAGCTGCCGCGATGCCGGCGCAAGCGCGCCTTGCGCCACGCTGCTTCCGGCAAGCCCGAGCGGCACTTCGAGCGTGAACGTGCTGCCCGCGCCGGGCGCGCTCTCGACCTTGAGCTCGCCGCGCATCAGGCGGGTGAGACGGCGCGCGATCGCAAGGCCGAGGCCGGTGCCGCCGAAGCGACGCGCGATACTGTCGTCGGCCTGGACGAAATCCTCGAAAATCCGCTCGTGCAGCTCGGGCGCGATGCCGATGCCGGTGTCGCGCACGATGATGCACAGCAGGAGGTGATCGCCGCGCCGCTCGGTTGCCGCGCTCACGCCGATGCCGCCGCTCGGGGTGAACTTGATCGCATTGCCGATCAGGTTGAGCAGGATGCGGTTGAGCCTGACGGGATCGCCATGCGCGGCGGTGTCGACCGTGTCATCGCAGGCGAGATCGAAGCTCAGGCCCTTGTCGAGGGCTTGCGGACGCATCAGGTCGCCGGCGGCTTCGATGAGCTGGTCGAGACGGAAGTCGCGCGTCTCCAGCATTTCCGTGCTAGCCTCGAGGCGCGCATATTCCAGCACCGCATCGACCAGCGCGATCAGCGTTTCGCCCGACGCCGCCGCGGTGGCAAGATGGCGGCGCTGGGCCTCGCTGAGGCTGCCGTCGTCCAAGAGTTGCAGCACGCCCATGACGCCGTTGAGCGGCGTGCGCAGCTCGTGGCTGACGACGGCGAGGAAGCGCGACTTGGTCTCATTGGCCGCGACCGCCGCGCGGCGCGCGCGCTCGGCGGCGTCGTGCTCGGCGAGCGCGTGGTCGCGGGCCTTCTCCAGCTCGGAGGTGCGCTCGATCACCTTGCGCTCGAGCGTGGCGTAGGATTCGCGCAAATGCGCCGCCATGCGGTTGAACTGCTCGCCGAGCGCCTCCAGCTCGTCGCCGGTCTTGATCGCGAGCCGCGAGTTGAGGTCGCCGCTGCCGATCCGCCTGGCTCCTTGGGTCAGCAGCTGGATCGGCACGGTCATGCGCCGGCTGAGAATGAGCGAGACCAGCACCGCGCACGCGAGCAGGATCACGAGCAGGAAGGTCGAGCGGCCGATCGAGGCATAGATCGGCGCGTAGGCTTCGGTAAGCGGCAGCTCGACGAACACCAGCCAGCCGAGCGAGGGCACGGTCGCATAGGTCGACAGCACGCGCTGGCCGGAGAGATCCTCCTTGACGAGGCCGCCCGAAGGCGGCCCGATGCCGTCGAGCGCGGCGCGGACGTCGGCATGGCCGGAGAGATCGCTGCGCTGGAGCGCCCGCCATAAATCGGGATGCGCGATCAACACGCCCATGCGGTCGACGACATAGGCCTTGCCGGTGTTGCCGACCCTGATTCCCGTGACGAGGTCCCAGATGAAGCGCAGATTGACCTCGGCGACGATCACATCGGGAGCGCGCCCGGTGCCGCGCGTGGCGAGCGTCATGAAGGGCTCGGTGTCGCCGAAGAAATAGACGGGACCGTAATAGGCCCGGCTGTCATTGGCACCGCGGAAGGCGGCTGAAGCGGAGAGATCGGCGTTGCTGCCGACCTTGTCGGCGATCCGGCGCGATACGCGCAGCTGCTCGCGGCCTTCCGAATTGAGCTGGGCGATCTCCGCGATCGCAGGCGAGAGGCGCAGGAGGCGGATGGCGTTCAGCCGCTCGTCCTCGTGGGTCGACAGCTCCGGCGGCAGGCGCGCGAGCCACCTGATCTGGTTCTCGATCTGGCCGATGAACTGGCCGATCTGAATCGCTGCGGAGGCGGCCTGTTCGCGCTGGGTCGCCGCCAGCAGCTGCTTCTGCTCGCGATAGGAGAACCAGACGTCGAAGCTGGTGTTGATGGCGAGCGCGGCGAAGGCGAGGGCGACGATCGAGTAGAGATATTTCCTGAACAGCCGGCCGGAAGGCGTGCGCGAAGGTTCCTGGTCGCCGGGATCGTTCACTCGCGGATCTCGTCGGCGCGCGCGAGCAGCGTGAACGGGATCGTCAAGCCGAACGAGCGGGCGACCGTGCGGTTGATCAACAGCTCGTATTTGCGCGGCGATTGCACTGGAAGGTCGCCGGGCTTGGTGCCGCGCAGGATCAGGTCGACGTAATCGGCCGAGCGCACCTCGAGCGTTGGGCCGTAGCTCATCAGCCCGCCGGCATCGATGAAGTAATGGAACGGATAGATCGTGGGCACGCGGTATTTGGCGGCGGCCGCGACCACCGCCTTGCGGTTGACCACGAGGAAGCTGTCGACCAGCGCCACCATCGCCGCCTTGGGCAGTTCGGAAAAGCGCTTGACGGCGTCGTCGATCTCCGCGGGCGCGTTGACGGGCGCGGGGATCACGGAGACGCCGGATGCGGCAGCCTCCTGCTCGATCGATTCGAGGAAGAAGCGTCCGCCGCGCGGGGTGGTCGCGGGGTTGAACAGGATGCCGACCCGCGCGACGTCGGGCACGGCCTCGCGGATCAGCTGGAGCCACTTGCCGCCCATCTCGGCGCTGCTGTTGGTGAAGCCGGTGGCGTTGCCGCGGGGATGCGCGAGGCTTTCGACGAAGCCGTTGCCGACCGGATCGTTCGCGGTCGCAAACACGACCGGGATGGCCTTGGTGGCGGCAAGGACGGCGGCGGTCTCGATCGTCGACCCCGTCAGGATCACGTCCGGTTGGAGGTCGAGCAATTCCTGGACGGCCATCTTCAACCTGTCCGGCGCGCCGAAGGTGGAACGGAGCTCGAGGCGGAAGTTGACGCCTTCGACCCAGCCGCGCTGCCGCAAGCCGGCGACGAGGTTGCCCAGGCGAGAGCTTGCGCTGTCGATCATGCCGCGTCTGGTCAGCTCGTCGTCGAGCGGCAATGCGGTGAGTGAGGCGACGATCCGCATGCGATTGTCGGTTGCGCCGAGCGCGATCCATCCCGCGACCGACGCAGTCGCGAGGCGAATGAAGCCGCGGCGATTGACCGCCGAGGAAACGAAAGATCGCCCCGTCATGGACTAAGTTGCACGATCGCCTTGCTTTGCTCGATGCTTAGCGCGAAAGCGGGGGGCCCACAATCGGCGAAAGGCGCATGTGAATGTTCGTTCGCAGGCTTTCGATCCGGCGCCCGGCGCCCGGCGGCCTAGCGCCGCAGCGTGAACGCGTCCGCGCTGCGCCGTTGCTCCCATTTCGCCTGCTCCAGCTCGGGCCGGTCGCACTCGATCTCGGGATAGCCGATGCAGAGATAGGCGATGAACTTCCAGCTGTCAGGCACGTCGAGAACAGCGTGCATGCGCGCAGGGTTCAGTATCGACACCCAGCCGAGGCCGATGCCCTCGGCGCGGGCGGCGAGCCACATCGCGGTGATGGCGGCGACCACGGAATATTCCGTCGTTTCAGGCATGGTCGCGCGGCCGAGGCCGTGGCCGATGTCGCTGCCCTTGTCGGCGAACACGGCAAGATGGCCGGGCGCCTGCTCGAGGCCGGACAGTTTCAAGGTGGCATAGCGTGCGGCGCGGTCGCCGGAGTAGCAGCTCAGCGCGTCGGCATTGCACGTCCTGAAATCTTCGACCACGGCGCGGCGCGTTGCAGTATCATTGACGATCACGAAGCGCCAGGGCTGGCTGAGGCCGACCGAAGGCGAGAGGCAGGCGGTCTCGATCAGGCGATCGATCGCCCCCTCCGGCAGCGGATCGCTGCGGAAGCGGCGCACGTCGCGGCGCCACACGAACAGCTCGCGTAAGTGCTGGCGGAAGCTATCGTCGAACTCGACCATGAGGTCATCGCCCCATTTGGAAGGACGCCGCCACCAGCAGGATCAGGATCTCGCCCGTCTGCTCGAACGCGCCGAGGATGTCGCCGGTCTGCCCCCCGATTTGGCGGATGGCAAGCCGCGCCAGCAGCAGGCCGGCCAGTGACAGCAGGATCAGGCCGACCAGCGCCTTGCCCGGCCCCAACGTCAGGGCAAGCGCAAGCGTTCCAAGCGCGAAGGCTATGGCCACGCTGCGCCCGGGCGGCGCCCCGGCGCCGGCAGAGAGGCCATCAGGCCGCGCCGACGGGACTAGCGACATGAAGGCCGGCAGGCCGGCACGGGCAGCAACGTGCGCCGCGCACAGCGCGAGCATGACGGCCCATGGATTTGCGATCGTCGCAAGCGCGCTCCAGCGTAGGCCGAACGATAGGATCAGGGCGCAGACGCCATAGGTCCCGATCCGGCTGTCGCGCATGATCTCGAGCTTGCGCTCGCGCGTGCGGCCGCCGCCGAGGCCGTCCGCGGTGTCGGCAAGTCCGTCCTCGTGCAGCGCGCCGGTGATGAGGGCGGTCGTGGCTAGCACGAGGAGGGCGGCAAGGCTCGGCGTCAGTCCGAAGCGAATGGCGATCTTGTAAGTGAGGGCGCCGGCGAGGCCGACCAGCAGTCCCGCGACCGGCAGCGCCCACATTGCCCGCGCAACGGCGCCGTCGCCCGCAGGCTTCGAGAATGCCACCGGCAGGATCGTCACGAACGATGTCGCCATCTTAAGATCGGCGAGGATGTCCTTGAGGTGCTCGGCGCGCGGGATCATTTCAGCTTCAACGGCAGGCCGGCGACGACGAACTCGACCTCGTCGGCGACACCGGCAATGATCTGGTTCATGATTCCGGCGGCATCGCGGAAGCTGCGCGCCAGCGCGTTGTCGGGCACTATGCCGAGGCCGACCTCGTTGGTGACGAGCACGACGGGGCCGTTGAGGCGGGGCAGCGTGTCGGCGAGCTCTCTCACCTCTCGCTCCCAATCGCGCGCCGCATGCATCAGGTTGGAGAGCCACAGCGTCAGGCAGTCCACCAGCCTCGCGCCGCCACCTTCGGTCGAGAGCAGCGCGGGCACGAGATCGAGCGGCACCTCGCGCTCGATCCAATCGGCTCCGCGCCGCGCGCGATGTCTTGCGATGCGTTCCTGCATTTCGCCGTCGAGCGCCTCGGCCGTCGCGACGTAGACGGGCTGGCCGGCAAAGCTGCGCGCGCGCGCCTCCGCCCGGGTGCTCTTGCCCGATCGCGCCCCGCCGGTGATCAAGATGATGGCCATAAAGGTCTCCTGCCGCAGCACTAATCATCAAACGCGGCCAAAGACAAAGCCGAAATCAGGCAGCGAGGGGCTTGCGCTCGGCCGCCGTCTTGCGCAACAGGGGCGGGACAGGAGCTGGATGTGGACTTTGCGGGCGCGATGGTGGTGGCGATGGCGGTGGATGCCCTTCTGGGCTGGCCGGCGTGGCTGTTCGCGCGGATCGGGCATCCCGTCACCTGGCTGGGCGGGCTGATTGCCGGCATCGACACCGCCTTGAATCGCGCGTCCGATCCGCCGGCGTTGCGCCGAGCCGCGGGCGTCGCCGGCGCGCTTGCGGTGATCGCGCTCTCCGCGGCGCTCGGCTGGGCGCTGCAATCACTGCTTCCTTCGGGCTGGATCCAGATCGTGCTGATTGGCATCCTGGCCTGGCCATTGGTCGCGCTGCGCTCGCTGCACGATCATGTCGCTGCCGTGGCCACGCCCTTGCTGGCCGGCGACGTCGCCGCCGCGCGCGAAGCGGTCTCGCGCATCGTCGGCCGCGATCCCGCAAGCCTCGATCAAGCCGGCATCGCGCGCGCGGCGATCGAGAGCCTTGCCGAAAACGCCTCCGACGGCATCGTCGCGCCGGTGTTCTGGGGCGCACTGTTGGGCTTGCCCGGCATCCTCGGCTACAAGGCGATCAACACGCTGGACTCCATGATCGGCCATCGCAGCGAACGCCACGAAGCCTTCGGCTGGGCGGCAGCGCGCATCGACGACGTCGCCAATTTCGTCCCGGCGCGGCTGACCGGATTCCTGTTCGTGCTGCTGGCACCGCAGCGGTCGGAATCATTGGCCTGCATGACGCGCGATGCGCGCCGGCATCGCTCGCCCAATGCCGGTTGGCCGGAAGCGGCCATGGCCGGCGGACTCGGTGTGCGGCTCAGCGGTCCCCGCATCTATCACGGCAGCGCGACCGAAGAGCCCTGGCTGAACGAAGGCGCGCGCGATCCGCGCGCCGCCGACATCGTCGAGGCGCTGACGGTCTATCGCCGCGCCATGCTGCTGGTCGCAGGCCTGCTTGCGATCCTGGCTTTCGCGTGAAACAACGGGGCATGCGCGAGCACGGTGGAAATCTGGACCAGGCCCAGCGGCGTTTCGGCGGACGCGCAGAGGATTGGATCGATCTGTCGACCGGGATCAACCGGCTGCCGTATCCCGTGGGCGAGGTGAGCGCGCGCGCGTGGAGCGCGCTGCCATCACGCGCCGAGATCGAGGCATTGCATCAGGCGGCGCGGCACGGCTACCGCACGAGCGCACCGATCGTTGCGATGGGCGGTGCTCAGGCCGCCATTCAATTGCTGCCGCAACTCGCGGCGCCCGGGCGCGCGCGTATCCTCGCGCCGACCTACAATGAATATGCCGGCGTCCTGTCGGCCGCCGGCCGGGACGTCCAGGAGGTTGCCGAGCTCGATGCGCTGGCGGGTGCGGACCTCGCCATCGTCGTCAATCCCAACAATCCCGACGGGCGGTGCCATTCGCGCAAGGATCTGCTCGCGCTGTTGCCGCGCGTCGGCCGTCTCGTCGTAGACGAGAGCTTTGCGGACCCGATTCCGCAATTGTCGCTTGCACCCGACGCGGATCGACCGGGACTGTTGATCCTGCGGTCGTTCGGAAAGTTTTATGGCTTGGCCGGCCTGCGGCTCGGCTTCGCCATCGGTCATGCCGCCGACATCGACAAGCTTGCCGCCGTGTCGGGTCCATGGCCTGTTTCGGGCGCGGCGATCGAAATCGGCTGTCGTGCCTTGCGCGATCAGACTTGGGCCGAGGCGACGTCGGCGCGGCTCGCGCGCGACTGTGTTCGCCTCGATGCAATGGCGCATTCGCGAAGCTGGCGGCTCATCGGCGGCACACCGCTGTTTCGCTTGTACGAAACGGCCGACGCGGTGGCTGCGCAGGAGAGGCTCGCGCGCAGCCACATCTGGTCCCGCGTGTTCGCGCAACAGCCGACATGGCTGCGCCTCGGGCTCCCCGGCAGCGAAGCCGAATGGACGCGCCTTGCCGAGGCCCTAGCGCGCTAGCGCGAGCAGGCCTTCGACGTCGAGATGCTTTTCGATGTGATCGGCCAGCGCCTCGAGCGCGCTTTCGACGCTGGCGTGATAGGGCTCGTCGCCTGCGGGAATGTCGAGTTTGGCGAGGTAGGCCTTGCGGAAATCATCCGACGTGAACAGGCCGTGCAGATAGCTGCCCTGCACACGACCATCCCTTGAGATCGCGCCTTCCGGCTCGCCGTCGAGCTTTGCGAAGGGGCGGGCGCGATCCGGGCCGTCGGTGCGGCCGATGTGGATCTCGTAAGCCTGGATCGGCTGATCCGTCGCCGCGTGCACGGCCGCAACGCGCGTGAGGGTCTTTTGCGGGCTCATCACCGTCTCGATATCGAGAAGCCCGAGGCCCGGCGTGTCGCCCGCAGGCCCCTCGATGCCTTCGGGGTCGGCGACGCTGCGTCCCAGCATCTGATAGCCGCCGCAGAGGCCGAGCACATGGCCGCCCCTGCGGTAATGCGCGAACAGGTCGACGTCCCAGCCCTGCGCGCGCAGGAAGGCGAGGTCGCCGCGGGTGGATTTTGAGCCAGGGATGATCACGAGCCTGGCATCGCCGGGAATGGCTTCGCCCGGACGCACCATCACGAGATCGACACCCGGCTCGAGCTTGAGCGGATCGAGATCGTCGAAATTGGCGATCCGCGACAGTGCGAGGCAGGCGATCTTGCATTGGCCCGGCTTGCGCGCATCGCGCAGGCCGAGCGCATCCTCGGCCGGTAGCTCGCCGGCACGCGGAAACCAGGGCAGCACGCCGAAGCCGCGCCACGACGTTTTCTGCTCGATCAGCCTGTAGCCGTCGTCGAACAGCGTGGGATCGCCGCGGAACTTGTTGATGACGAAGCCAGAGATCATCGCGGCATCGTCGGGCTCGATCACCGTCTTGATGCCGACGAGCTGGGCGATGACGCCGCCGCGATCGATGTCGCCGACCAGCACGACGGGCACATCCGCCTTGCGGGCAAAGCCCATATTGGCGATGTCGGACTTGCGCAAATTCACCTCGGCCGGACTGCCGGCGCCTTCGACCAGCACCAGATCGGCGCGCGCCTTCAGCCGTTCAAAGCTCTCCAGCACCGCGCCCATCAGCGACGGCTTCATCGCCGCGTAGTCGCGCGCGCGTGCGGTCGCGATGCGCTTGCCGTGGACGACGACCTGCGCGCCGACATCGGTCTCGGGCTTGAGCAGCACCGGGTTCATGTCGGTGTGCGGCTCGACACCGGCGGCGAGGGCCTGCAGCGCCTGGGCGCGGCCGATCTCACCGCCATCGACGGTGACCGCGGCGTTGTTCGACATGTTCTGCGGCTTGAACGGCAGCACGCGCAGACCACGGCGCGTAAAGGCGCGCGCGAGGCCGGCGACGATGAGCGACTTGCCCACGTCCGAGCCGGCACCCTGAATCATCAATGCGCGTGCCATTGAAGCTAGAACTCGACGCCGGCCTGCGCCTTGATGCCGGAGCGGAAGGGATGCTTGACCAGCGTCATCTCGGTGACGAGGTCGGCGACCTCGATCAGCTCGTCCTTGGCGTTGCGCCCGGTGAGCACGACATGCGTCATCGCAGGCTTTTGCGTCGTCAGGAAATCGACGACTTCGGCGATGTCGAGATAGTCGTAGCGCAGCGCGATGTTGATCTCGTCGAGCACGACCATGCGCAGCCGCTCGTCGAGGATCAGCTCCTTGGCTTTCTCCCAGCCGGCGCGCGCGGCAGCGATGTCGCGGGTGCGGTCTTGGGTCTCCCAGGTGAAGCCTTCGCCCATCGCGTGGAACTGACAGAGTTCGCCGAAATGGCCGGTGAGCAGGCGCCGTTCGCCGGTATCCCAGGCGCCCTTGATGAATTGCACCACCGCACAAGGAAAGCCATGCGCGACGCAGCGGACGATCATGCCGAAGGCCGAGGAGGATTTTCCCTTGCCCGCGCCGGTGTGGACGATGATCAGGCCTTTTTCACCGCTCTTGGTCGCCATGATCTTGTCGCGAGCGGCCTTCTTCTTCGCCATTTTGGCGGCGTGGCGGGCGTCGGTTTCCTCGGTCGTGTGGGTTTCCGGTTCAGGCGTCATCGGTCCCGGTCCTTCGGCTTGACAAGTGGCGGCCACCGGCAAATGGTGGCCTGGCGTTGGTTCCTGTCCTATGACAGGCGAAGAGGGAATGCGATAGGGTCCGAATCCGCAAAGATTTGGGTCCAAACTGCAGCCGCCCCCGCGACCGTGACCGGAGAGATGCCCGAAGCCACTGATTCCTTTTGGAATCGGGAAGGCGGGGATCGAAGGGCCAAAACCCTGCTCCGCAAGCCGGGAGACCTGCCAGCGCGGACGAGTTTTGGACCGGCGGACGGGGTGTTCCGCGACGGGGAAGCGGGCCTTCAGGAGAATGGTCCGTGCGCCTCATCGCCTCCCGCTGTTATCTGGAAGAGGCGATGACCGTCACACTTCATGTCTGCATCACCTGCCGCGCCGGCCAGACGCTTGGCGAGGGCGAGACGACGCCCGGCAAGCGCCTGCATGGCGCGATTATCGAGGCCGGCGTGCCCGAGGGCGTCAGCGTGGTTCCCGTCGAATGCCTGTCGGCGTGCAGCCAGGGCTGCTCGGTCGCGCTCAGCGCGCCCGGCCGCTGGTCCTATGTCTATGGCCGCCTGTCCGATGCGAATGCGCAGGACGTGGTCGCAGGTGCTGCGGCCTACGCGGCGACGCCCGACGGAATCGTGCCCTGGCGCAGCCGTCCCGAAATCTTCCGCAAGCAGTCGCTTGCCCGTATTCCCCCTGTTACCGTCGTGCCGGAGGCCGCTGAATGAACTCGCTCGCAAAAGTCCCGGTTACGGTGGTCACGGGTTTCCTGGGCTCCGGCAAGACGACGCTGATCCAGCATCTGCTCAGCAACGCCGGCGGCAAGAAGCTCGCGGTGCTCGTCAACGAATTCGGCAGCGAGGGCGTCGACGGCGAGATCCTGAAGTCCTGCGCCGATGCGAACTGCCCGGAGGAGAACATCGTCGAGCTCGCCAATGGCTGCATCTGCTGCACCGTCGCCGACGATTTCATTCCGACCATGGAGCAGTTGCTGGCGCGGCCGGTGCGGCCCGATCACATCCTGATCGAGACCTCGGGCCTGGCGCTGCCAAAGCCGCTGCTGAAGGCGTTCGACTGGCCGGAGATCCGCTCGCGGATCACGGTCGACGGCGTGATCGCGCTGGCCGACGCCGAGGCTGTCGCCGCCGGCCGCTTCGCGCCGGATCCGGCTGCGGTGGAAGCGCAGCGCGCGGCGGACGACAATCTCGATCACGAGACGCCGCTGTCAGAAGTGTTCGAGGACCAGATCGCCTGCGCCGACATCGTGCTGCTGACCAAGGCCGACCTTGCGGGCGCAGCCGGAATCGAAGCCGCAAAGGCGGCGATCACAGCCGAGATGCCGCGCCGCGTGCCGATGCTGCCGGTCACCGATGGCGCGATCGACGCGCGCGTCATCCTCGGCCTCGGTGCGGCCGCCGAGAATGATCTCGCCGCGCGGCCCTCGCATCACGACGGCGAGGAAGAGCATGAGCATGATGATTTTGCGTCGGTCGTGATCGACCTTCCGGAGGTGGCGGATATCGATGCGCTGGTCGCATCGGTCCAGAAACTGGCGCGCGAGCAGAACGTGCTGCGGGCCAAGGGCTACATCGCGGTCGCGGGCAAGCCGATGCGCCTGTTGTTGCAGGCGGTCGGTGAGCGCGTGCGCCATCAGTTCGACAAGCCATGGGGCGCGGGTCTCAGACAGTCGAAGCTCGTCGTGATCGGCGAGCATGGCGATATCGACGAGGCCGCCATCAAGGCAGGACTTGGTCTTTCAGGATCTGGCATCTGATGCACGTCGTCTTCCGCGAGAGCCGCGGTCTCGAGGAGACCCCGACGCCAAGAGACATCGGCCAGGACCCGGCCGATCTCGTGGTGCTCTCGTATTCGGATTCCGACCTTGCCGCCTTTGCGGCCGGCTGGCGCCGCGGTCGGGGCAGCCTGCCGTCGCTGCGGCTGGCCAATCTCGCGGAGCTGCGTCATCCGCTGTCGGTCGACACCTATATCGAACGGACGCTGTCGCAGGCGCGGGGCATATTGGTGCGCCTGATCGGCGGGGAGTCCTATTGGGCATACGGGCTCGCGGCGCTCCAGCAACTCGCGCAAGAGCGCAACATCGTGCTCGCCGTGCTGCCGGCGGACGGCCGCGACGACGCGCGGCTGGATGCGTACTCGACCCTGCCGGTCTCGACGCTGCGGCGGCTCAAGGTGCTCTGCGACTCCGGTGGCCCGGTCGCCGCGCAAGCCGCGATCGCGCAGCTCGCGCTGGCCTCGGGCCTCTATGCCGGCCCGGTCATCGGCGAGATGACCGTGCCCGAGATGGGATTCTACGATCCCGCGCGCGGCGTCATTGCCGCGCCGGCGGGCGGCGAGGGCAAGCCGCGCGCACTCGTGACGTTCTATCGCTCCTATCTCACCGCCGCCGATACGGGGCCCGTCGACGCCTTGATTGCGGCGCTGCGCGAGAAGGGATTTGACGCCTACGGTGTGTTCGTCACCTCGCTGAAGGCGCCGGGCGTTGCCGACTGGCTGCGCGCGCATCTGGCGCAACATCCTGCGGCGGCGATCGTCAATGCGACGGCGTTCTCGGCCCTTGGCGACGACGGCACGACGCCGTTCGATGCCGCGTCCTGTCCGGTGTTCCAGGTCGCGCTCTCGACGGCGCGGCGCGAGGATTGGGCGGAATCGCTGCGCGGCCTGTCGCCCGGCGATCTCGCGATGCATGTGGTGCTGCCGGAGGTCGACGGCCGCCTGTTCGCAGGCGTGGTGAGCTTCAAATCGGCCGGTCAGCGCGATCCCGATCTGCAATTCGCGCATCTAGCGCACAGGCGCGACGAAGAGCGCGTCAACGCCGTTGCCATGCGCGTCGCGGCTTGGCGTCGCCTCGCGGAGAAGCCCGCCGGCGAGAAGCGGTTGGCAATCGTGCTCTCGAATTATCCGGGCCGGCCGCATCAGATCGCGCACGCCGTCGGGCTCGACGCGCTGGCGTCGGTCGAGGCGTTGATCTCCGATCTCGCGGAGGTCGGCTTCGACGTTGCGCCGGTCGATGCGCTCGGCGCAAAACTATTGAAGCAGAGCTTGACCTGGAGCGTCGCCGAATATCGCACGGGGCTGGCGCGCCTGCCGCAATCCTTGCAGGACGATCTCGTGCAGGCCTGGGGCGCACCGGAGAACGATCCGAGCTGCTGCGACGGCGCGTTCTACTTCGCTGCGATCCAATGCGGCCGGTCGATCATCGCAGTCCAGCCCGAGCGCGGCGATGCGGCCTCGCGCGATGCCGATTATCACGATCTCGCCCGCACGCCGCGCCAAGCCTATGTCGCGTTCTATCTCTGGCTCCGGCAGCAAGGCTGCGATGCCGTCGTGCATATGGGCGCGCACGGCACGCTGGAATGGCTGCCCGGAAAATCCGTGGCGCTGTCGCAAGCGTGCTGGCCGGAAGCGCTGATCGGCGATCTCCCCGTCATCTATCCCTTCATCGTCAACGATCCCGGCGAGGCCGCGCAGGCCAAGCGGCGCATCGGCGCGGTCACGATCGGCCATCTGCCGCCGCCGCTTGAGACATCCGCGGTGCCGGAGGGCCTGCGCCGGCTCGAACGCCTGCTCGACGAATATTCGACCGCCGATGGTCTCGATCCCGCGCGCCGCCAGCGGCTGATCGCGGCGATCCGTGACGAGGCGCGGGCGGCGGGTCTCGAAGACGATCTCGGCCTCGATGCAATGGCCGCACCGGCCGAAGCCATCCCGCGGATCGACCGCTTCGTCTGCGATCTCAAGGAAAGCCAGTTCGGCGACGGCCTGCACGTGTTCGGCCGCGGCACGTGCGGCGATCAGGAGCGGGACGCGTTGCGTTCCGCGCTCGCCGGCAAACGCGTTGCCCCCGGGCCGTCGGGCTCCCCGTATCGCGGGCGCCAGGACGTGCTGCCGACAGGGCGCAACCTCTTTGCCGTCGACCCGCGTGCCGTGCCGACGCCATCGGCGCATGCGCAAGGCATCAAGCTTGCCGAGGAGCTGTTGCGCCGTCATCTGCAGAATCACGGCGACTGGCCGAAGGGCCTCGTGGTGGATCTCTGGGGCTCGGCGACGATGCGCACCGCAGGCGAAGAGTTCGCGATGGCGTTGCATCTGGCCGGCCTCGCGCCGCGCTGGGATCACGCTTCCGGCCGTGTCACCGGTTACGACATCATCGCCCCGGCCGAGCTCGGCCGTCCGCGCATCGACGTCACGCTGCGCGTATCCGGCCTGTTCCGCGATGTCTTCGCAGGGCTCGCGCAATTGTTCGAAGCCGCCGCCGAGGCGCTCGCCGCGCGCGAGGACGAGGGCGATGAGAATCCCTATCGCCAGCGTGCGTCCCGCGTGTTCGCGCCGCGGCCCGGACAATACGGCGTCGGGCTCTCGGCGATCCCGGATGCCTTCACGCCGGAGACGCGCGAGGCCGCAGGCGAAGCGTGGCTGTCGGCATCGTCCTGGGCGTTCTCTGCCGATGGCGCGATGCAGCCGGATCGCGCAGGTATCGAACAGCGTCTCGCGTCCGCCGACGCTTTTGTCCACGTCCAGGACTTGCCGGAAACCGATCTGCTGCTCGCCGCCGATTATGCCGCGCATGAGGCAGGCATCGCCGCGGCTGCCGTGCACCTCGGGGCAGGCGTGCCGTCGCTCTATCACCTCGATGCGACGCGGCCCGGCGGGCCGCATGCGCGCACGCTGACGGAAGAGATCTCGCGCGTCGTTCGTGCCCGCGCGGCCAATCCGGCCTGGATCGCCGGCATGATGCGCCACGGTTTCCGCGGCGCCGCCGAGATCACCGCGACGCTGGAGCACATGGCCGCCTTTGCGTATCTCGCCGGCGCCGTGCCGCCGCATCTGTTCGACCTCTATTACGACGCGACACTCGGCAACGACGACGTCCGCGCCTTCATGGCGCGCGAAAATCCGTCCGCACTCGCCGCAATGGAAACCTGCTTCACGCGCCTGCACGAGGCCTCGCTCTGGCGAACACGTCGCAATTCGATTGCGGCAGCGCTGCGGGAGGCCTCATGAGCGCGACCACGGTCAAGGGTTGGTGTCCCGGCGCGCTGCGCCCGATGCAATCGGGCGACGGGCTCGTGGTGCGCGTGCGTCCGTTCGGGGGACGCCTTGAAGCACCACAAATCTCCGGGCTTGCGGAACTCGCCGAGCGCTTCGGCAACGGTCTGATCGACGTCACGAGCCGGGCCAATCTGCAGATCAGGGGCGTCCAGGAGGACGGCCATCGGCCGCTGCTCGATGGTCTTGCGCAGCTCCAGCTGCTCGATCCCGACGCCGACATCGAAGCCAGGCGCAACATCCTGGTGACGCCGTTCTGGAGTAACGGCGACGAAACGCAGTCGCTCGCCGCGGAGCTCGAGGAGGCGCTTGCCGATTCTGGCCTGGCGCTTCCCACCAAGTTCGGCTTCGCCATCGATGACGGGCGGTCGCGTGTTCTCGCTGGCGATTCCGCCGACATCCGCCTCGAGCGCGACCGCTCGGGCGGTCTCCTGGTGCGGGCCGATGGCGCCAAGCTCGGTCGTTCCGTTGAACGCGGACAGGCCGTGAGCGCGGCGCTGGCGCTCGCAAGCTGGTTCATCATCTCCGGCGGTGCAAACGGCGGGCGAGGGCGCATGGCAGCCCACATCGCATCCGGCGCCGTGTTGCCTCAATCGTTGCGCGGCGAGACCGAGCCGGCGCCGGTGATGGCCGCGGTGCGTCCCGGGCACTATCCGCAAGGCGCGATGGTTGGCGTTGCGTTCGGGCAGATGCTGCACGCGACCCTGCATCAATTCTCTGCTTGCGACCATGCGCTGCGCATGACCCCCTGGCGGATGGTGCTGAGCGAAGGCAAGCGCGAGATGCCGAACGGGACGGGGCTCATCACCGAGCCGTTCGATCCGGCCCTACGCGTCATCGCCTGCAGCGGCGCGCCGCGCTGCCGCGAGGCCCATGCCGATACGCGCGCGCTGGCCGCGGCGCTGGCGCCGCGCATCCCCGCCGACGCGCGACTCCACGTCTCCGGCTGCGGCAAGGGCTGCGCCCATTCCGGCGCGACTGCGGTTACCCTGATTGCGACGCGTGCCGGGTTCGATCTCGTCCGCGACGGCTCGACCCGCGACGCGCCGGTGCTGCGCGGGTTGAACGGCGCCGACATCGTCAGCGATCCCTCCATCCTGGTCGGAGGGAACTGATGCCGCACACCTACGAGACCGACGGCGCTGTGATCTACCGGCAATCCTTTGCCACCATCCGGGCCGAGGCCGATCTCGCGCGCTTCACGCCGGACGAGGAGCCGGTGGTGGTGCGGATGATCCATGCCGCCGGCATGGTTGGCCTCGAGGCGCATATCCGTTTCACCCCTGATATGGCGATTGCCGCGCGCGCGGCCTTGCAGAAGGGCGCGCCGATCCTGTGCGACGCGCGCATGGTCTCCGAAGGCATTACGCGCGCGAGGTTGCCCGCGGCCAATGCCGTGATCTGCACGCTCGGCGATCCCGCCGTGCCCGCGCTGGCGCAGTCCATGCGCAACACGCGCTCGGCCGCGGCGCTGGAGCTGTGGCGGCCGCATCTTAATGGTGCGATCGTCGCGATCGGCAATGCACCGACCGCGCTGTTTCATCTGCTCAACATGCTGGAGGACCCGGCCTGTCCGCGGCCGGCGGCGATCATCGGCTGTCCCGTCGGCTTCGTCGGCGCGGCCGAATCGAAGGCCGCGCTGATGGCCGATCCGCCGGCACCGGCGCTCACCGTCGAAGGCCGCCTCGGCGGCTCCGCCATCACGGTTGCTGCCGTGAACGCGCTGGCAAGCCGGAGCGAATAGCCATGGGACGCATCATCTGCTGCGGTCTCGGCCCCGGCGATCCTGATCTGATGAGCGTGCGTGCCGATCGTACGGTGCGGGGCGCCAGCCACGTCGCCTATTTTCGCAAGAAGGGCAGGCCCGGTCAGGCGCGCCGCATCGTCGATGGCATGCTGGCTGCGGGCGTTACCGAATATCCCATGGAATATCCTGTTACGACGGAGATCGCTTTCGACAGCCCCGAATATGTCCAGCTGCTCGCTGGCTTCTACGACGAATGGGCCGAGCGCCTGGCGCGGCTTTCGCGCGCCGTCGACGTCGTCGTGCTCTGCGAGGGCGATCCTTACTTTTACGGATCGTTCATGCATCTGCACACGCGCCTGCAAGGCCGCGTCGAGATCGAGGTGATCGCCGGCATTCCCGGCATGGTCGGTTGCTGGAACGGCGTCGGCCGGCCGATCGCGCTCGGCGACGACGTGACGACGGTGCTGATGGGCACGCTGCCCGAGGCCGAGCTCGAACGGCGCATGCGCGATTCCGATGCACTGGTCGTCATGAAGACCGGCCGCAATCTCGCAAAAGTGCGCCGCGCGCTCAGCTCCGCCGGGCGGCTCGCCGATGCCTGGCTGGTTGAGCGTGGCACCATGCCAGGCGAGCGCGTGGTGCGGCTCGCCGAGATCGATGCGGCCGACTGTCCCTATTTCGCGATCGTGCTCGTGCACGGCAAGGGCCGGCATCTGGATGCCGCCGAATGACAGGCACACTGACCATCGCGGGCCTCGGGCCGGGCAGCGACGCGCTTGTGACGCCGGAAGTTTCCGCCGCGCTTGCGACGGCGACCGACATTCTGGGCTATGCGCCCTATGTCGCGCGCGTGCCGCCGCGGCCTGGGCTCACTCTGCATCCATCCGACAATCGCGAAGAGCTGCAACGCGCGAGCGAAGCCCTGCGGCTTGCCGCCGAAGGCGGTCAGGTCGTCGTCGTCTCTTCCGGCGATCCCGGCGTGTTCGCGATGGCATCCGCCGTGTTCGAGGCACTCGAGCAGGCGCCGGAATTTCGTGAGCTTTCGATCCGTGTGCTGCCCGGCGTCACCGCGATGCTGGCGGCCGCCGCGCGTGCCGGCGCGCCGCTCGGCCATGATTTCTGCGCGATCAACCTCTCCGACAATCTCAAGCCGTGGGCAGTGATCGAGAAACGCCTGCGACTCGCGGCGGAAGCCGATTTTGCCATCGCGATGTACAACCCGCGCTCGGCCAGCCGCCCGGAAGGATTCGGCCGTGCGCTGGCGCTGCTTCGCGAGGCCGGCTGCGGCGAGCGTCTCATGATCTTCGCGCGCGCGATCAGCGCGGCTGATGAAAAGATCGAGATCGTGACGCTGAACCAGGCGACGCCCGAGATGGCCGACATGCGCACGCTTGTCATCGTCGGCAATTCGCAGATGCGCCGCATCGGCCGCTGGGTCTATGCGCCGAGGCGCGCAGAATGACCGAGCCATTGCATCACGTCAGTGACACTCTCGACCCTTTGGCGCTCGGGCAGCTCTGGTCGCGAGATCATGATTACGGGAAGGCCGAGCATGCGCGCCGCGTCGATCTTGGCGCGCGCGCCGTCGCCGCCGGAATTGCGGGCGACGATCCAGGCGATGCCGCGCGTGTGCAGCATCGCCAGCTCACTATGAAGCGTGAACGGTCCGCGCGACACGATCACATCGGCCGCGAAGGGCAGGGGCGCGTCGGGCGGGTCGACGAACCGCAGCGTGTAGGCGTGCTGCGGCTTCGTCGCGAATGGCGCAATGTGCTGGCGGCCGATGGCGAGGAACACGTTTGCCGGGGCGTCGGGCAGCGCGGAGACGGCAGCATTGACATCCGCCACCTCGATCCAGTTGTCGGTGGACGCCTTGATCCAGGGCGCGCGCTCCAGCGCAAGCAACGGCGTGCCCGTCTCGGTGCAAGCCGCAACGGCGTTGCGGCTCATTTCCGCGGCGAACGGATGCGTTGCATCGATCACATGCGTGATGCCTTCGGCGCGGATGTAATCCGCAAGTCCGCTCACGCCGCCGAAACCGCCGATGCGGGTCGGCAGCGGCTGACCGGCCGGGACGCGCGTGCGGCCGCCATAGGAATAAACGGCGTCGATGCCGGCGCGCGCGATCTCCGCGGCGAGCAGGCTCGCATCGGCCGTTCCGCCCAGAATGAGGGCGCGAATCATGAATGAGCCCTGGCTGACCATCATCGGTATCGGCGAAGATGGCCTTGCCGGGCTGTCGGAGGCAAGCCGAAAGGCGCTTGCCAAGGCCGAAACCGTGTTCGGCGGCGAGCGCCATCTTGCGCTTGCCGAAATTGGCAGCCGCGGTCGTCCATGGCCGGTGCCGTTCGATGCGGATGTCGTGCTGAGCTGTCGCGGCAGGCCGACGGTGGTGCTCGCCTCCGGCGATCCGTTCTGGCATGGCGCCGGCGCGAGCCTTGCCGAGAAGCTCGGTGGCGACGAGTGGATCGCGCATCCTGCTCCGTCCACCTTCTCGCTCGCCGCCGCGCGGCTGGGCTGGCGACTCGAATCCACCGTCTGCCTCGGGCTTCACGCCGCACCGTTCGAGCGTCTCGGTCCGCATCTGGCGCGAGGGGCGCGCATCATCTGTCTCGTGCGCGATGGGAAAGCGGCTGGCGATCTGGCTAGGTGGTTGAGCGAGCGCGGGTGGGGCGCCTCGGCCTTCTGGATGCTCGCCGCCCTCGGTGGCCCGCGCGAAAGCGTCACAGAATATCGCGCCGATAGTCTTGCCGGTGATCTCGCCGGAAACCTGGTCACCGTCGCCGTCGAGGCGAAGGGCGGACAGGGGATGCCCCGCAGTTCGGGATTATCGGACGACCTCTTCATGCATGACGGCCAGATCACCAAGCGGCCGGTACGTGCGCTCGCGCTCTCGGCGTTGGCGCCGCGGCCCGGCGAACGGTTGTGGGATATCGGCGCAGGTTCAGGCTCGATCTCCGTGGAGTGGGCGCTGTGTGGTGGGACGGCGAGTGCAGTCGAAGCGCGCGAGGATCGCGCCGCGAACATCCGCAAGAATGCAGCCGCCTTCGGTTTGGCACATCGGATCACAGTCGTCACGGGCAGGGCACCGGAAGCTCTTGCCGGGTTGGAAGCGGCGGATGCCGTCTTCATTGGCGGTGGTCTCGACGAAGTGTTATTTGATGCGATCTGGACGCGGCTTTCGCCTGGAGCACGGCTCGTCGCACATTCGGTCACGCTGGAGACGGAAGCGCTGCTCGGCGAGCTGCATCAGCGTCACGGCGGCGAACTGATGCGGGCCGAAATTTCGCATGCCGCCCCGCTCGGCCGCTATCGGTCTTGGGAGGCAGCACGCCCCGTGGTGCAGTGGAGTGTGGTTCGATGAAGGTCGCCGGACTCGGCTTCAAGCGCGATGTGACGCTGGCTTCGCTGCGTGAAGCGCTGCTCGCTGCGGGCGGTGCGGAAGGGCTTGCGGCGATGGCAACCGTCAGCGATAAGGCCGACATCGAGGCGCTGAAGCAACTCGCACGTGAATGCGGCGTGCCGATCAGGGCCGTTCCGGCCGCGACACTGGCCGGCATCGACACGCCCACGCAATCGAAGCTCGTCGCGGAGAAATTTGGCACCGGATCTGTAGCCGAGGCTGCTGCGCTCGCGGTCGCCGGTCCGCGCGCGCGGTTGATTGCAGCACGGGTTGTCTCGCAGGATCGCACCGCGACCGCCGCGATTGCCGAAGGAGACGGCCCATGACGGTGCATTTCATCGGCGCAGGGCCGGGCGCACCCGATCTGCTGACGTTGCGCGGCCGCGATCTGATCGCGGCCAGTCCGGTTTGTCTCTATGCCGGCTCGCTGGTGCCGGAGGGCGTGCTGGCGCATTGCCCGCCCGGCGCACGTATCGTCAACACCGCGCCAATGTCGCTCGACGAGATCATCGCCGAGATCGCAGGCGCGCATGCGGCAGGCCTGGATGTCGCGCGGCTGCATTCCGGTGATCTCTCAATCTGGTCGGCGATGGGCGAGCAGCTCCGCCGTTTGCGTGCGCTCGGGATTCCCTACTCGGTGACACCCGGCGTTCCCTCGTTCTCGGCTGCCGCGGCCGCGCTGGAGGCCGAGCTGACGCTGCCCGGTCTTGCTCAGACGGTCGTGCTGACGCGCACGCCGGGCCGTGCCAGCGCGATGCCCGAGGGCGAGAAGCTCGCCGCGTTCGCCGCGACCGGCGCGGTGCTCGCGATCCACCTGTCGATCCATCTGCTCGACCAGGTCGTCGCCGAGCTGACGCCGCACTACGGCGCGGATTGCCCGGTCGCGATCGTCTGGCGCGCGAGCTGGCCGGAGCAGCGCATCGTGCGCGCGACGCTTGCAACGCTCGGTGCGTTCGTGGGTGGCGAGATGGAGCGCACGGCGCTGATCCTGGTCGGCAAGACGCTTGGCGCTGCCGATTTTGACGAGAGCCGCCTCTATGCCGCCGACTACGACCGCCGCTACCGGCCGGTCGGTGCCGAGCCGCGCTTTCCGGAGGCGTCGTGATGCCGGCGAGCCTTGTCATCTCCGCGCCGGCCTCCGGCGTCGGCAAGACCACGCTGACGCTGGCGCTCGCCCGCGCCTGGCGCAAGCGCGGCCTGAACGTGCAGTGCTTCAAGAGCGGCCCCGACTATATCGATCCCGCCTTCCACGCCGCAGCCACGGGACGCGCCTCGGTCAACGTCGACAGCTGGGCGATGGATCGCGGCACCATCGCGCATCTCGTCAGCCGTGGCGGCAATGCAGATGTCGTTCTCGCCGAGGGATCGATGGGCCTGTTCGACGGTGTCGCCGCGCGCGGTGTCTCCGGCACCGGAGCGACCGCTGATATCGCGGAGATGCTGGGCTGGCCGGTGGTTCTGGTGATCGATCCCTCCGGCCAGGCGCAGACTGCGGCAGCGATCGCCGCCGGCCTTCGCGATTACCGCGCCGGCGTGCGCCTTGGCGGCGTCGTGCTCAATCGCGTCGCCAGCCCCCGCCATGAGGATCTGGTGCGGCGCGCGCTGAACGAGGCCGGTATCAAAGTGTTCGGCGCGCTGCCGCGCCATGCCGAGATCAGCCTGCCGAAGCGGCATCTCGGTCTCGTGCAGGCCGAGGAGCAGGCCGAGATCGGCAAGCTGATCGACGAGGCCGCGCGCTTTGTCGCCGAGCACGTCGATCTCGATGCGGTGCTCCACTCGGCAGGCCAATGGTCGCCGCAAGCTGCGGCGAACGGCTTGAACGTGACGCCGCCCGGCCAGCGCATCGCGCTGGCGCGCGATGCGGCGTTCTCCTTCGTCTATCCGCATATGCTGGAAGCTTGGCGCGCCGCGGGCGCCGAGATCGTGCCGTTCTCGCCGCTGGCCGATGAAGCGCCCGATGCGAGCGCCAACGTGTGTTGGCTGCCCGGCGGCTATCCCGAGCTTCATGCAGGAAAGATCGCGGCCAATGCGCGCTTTCGCAGCGGCTTGCGCGCTTTCGCCGAGACGCGGCCGGTGCATGGCGAATGCGGAGGCTATATGGTGCTGGGCGCAGGCCTGACCGACGCCGACGGTATCAGCCATGAGATGGCGGGGCTGCTTGGCCTCGAGACCAGCTTTGCCAAGCGCCGCATGCATCTCGGCTATCGTCTTGCTGAACTGGCTGCGCCGATGCCGGGGCATCAGCCTGGCGCGCGCCTGCGCGGCCACGAGTTCCACTATTCGACCATCCTCGCCCAGCCCGATACGCCGCTCGCGGTCGTGCACGATGCCACCGGCGCGGCCATTGCCGAAACCGGCTCGCGCCGTGGCCATGCCACCGGCACGTTCTTCCATCTGATCGCGGAGGACCGGTGAGCGGTTTTGTCTCTTTCGTTTCCGCCGGTCCGGGCGATCCCGAGCTCCTCACGGTGAAGGGCGCCACGCGGCTGCGCGAGGCCGACGTCGTGCTTTATGACGATCTTGCCTCCGGCGCGATCCTCGATCTCGCACGGCCCGGCGCCAATCTCGTCGCGGTGGGAAAGCGGGCCGGGCGTCCTTCGACCAAGCAGCACCACGTCAACCGTCTCCTGGTCGACTATGCCGCAACCGGCGCGCGCGTGGTGCGGCTCAAGTCCGGCGATGCCGGCATTTTCGGCCGGCTGGAGGAGGAAATCGAGACGCTGCGCGAGGCCGGCATCGGCTACGAGATCGTTCCCGGCGTCACCTCCGCCTGTGTCGCCGCCGCCCAGGCCGGCATTCCCCTGACCCGCCGGTATACCTCCCGCCGGGTGCAGTTCATCACCGGCGCTGACGTCACGGGCGAGCTGCCGCCCAATCTGAATTGGGCGGCACTGGCCGACCCCGAGGCCACGACCGTGGTCTATATGGGCCGGCGCACCTTTCCGGCGCTTGCCGCAAAATTGATCGCGCACGGCCTCGCTCCCAGCACTCCGGCGCTGTTCGCCGAATCTCTCGGGCGTCCCGACGAACGGCTGGTCCGCACCACGATTGCCGAGCTCGCCGAGCAGCTTGGGCGCGGCGGCGCCGCTTCCACTGCGGCCGTCATCCTGTTCGGCGCGCTGGCGGGAGAATATCCGGCATGACGGCTCCGGCAGCGGTTCGCCCCTTGACGCCCGCGATACGAAAGGGGCACACAAGAGCGGCATGGTGCTCGACGCGGCGCAAAGCGCCGGAGCATAATCGGGAATGGGGATGGGCGGACCCAGTTGCGGCGCCCAAAACCCCAGCCGCCCCCGCGACTGTAAGCGGTGAGGGCCTCCGAACCGCCACTGGACCGCAAGGTCCGGGAAGGCCGGAGAACCCAGTGAACCGCGAGCCAGGAGACCGGCCGTGCACGTTTTGAGGCCAAGGCCGTCGGGTGTGACGGCGGAAAGGAATTGAGCCATGCATATCGAACCCGGGATCGTGACGGGCGCCAAGCTCGTGTTGAGTTACGCAACCGGCATCGCCGCAGGCGGCGTTGCCTTGAAGCTCGCGGTCGAGACCGTGCGCGAGCAGGGCGCCGGCTCGTTCGCGGCGCGGACACTGGCCACCACCGCTCTCGTCTTCGTCTTCTTCGAAATCCTGCCGCACTTTCCGGTTGGGGTATCAGAGGTGCACTTCATCCTCGGCTCGACCTTGTTCCTGCTCTTTGGTGCTGCGCCCGCCGCCTTCGGCCTTGCATTTGGCCTGCTGCTTCAGGGCATGCTGCTGGAGCCAGTCGATCTGCCGCAATACGGCATGAACGTCACCACGCTTCTGGTGCCGCTGTTCGCGATCCAGGCGATCGCCAAGCGGATCATTGCCCGCAACACCGCCTATGTCGATTTGAAGTACGGTCAGGCGCTGGCGCTTTCGACGACCTACCAGGCCGGCGTGATCGCATGGGTGGCGTTCTGGGCGCTCTATGGCTCCGGCTTTGCGATCAGCAATCTCGCCAGCGTCGGGACGTTCGCTGCCGCTTATGCGCTGGTGATCGTGATCGAACCGCTCGCCGATCTCGCGGTGCTGGCGCTGGCGAAGTCGCTGCGCGGCGTCACCGCGCCCGGCCTCGTCACCCCGCGCCTGCACAACGCGGCGTAAGAGATCAGCGATGGGCGGCCGGTGTGGCCGCCCATCGCGCTCGCGATGCTCACGCTCTCTCTGATCGGCATCGGTTGCGGCGATCCCGCGCAGCTCACGCGCGCCGCCGTTGACGCCATCAACGCCGCCGATCTCATCCTGATCCCGCGCAAGGGGACTGCGAAATCCGATCTCGCCGATCTCAGGCGAACGATCTGCGCCGGTGTGCTCACCAACAAAGCGACGCGCATTGCCGAGTTTGACCTTCCCGTGCGCGATGCGACCGAGTCGGACTACCGCAAGGGCGTCGACGATTGGCACGATGCGGTGGCCGCGACCTGGTCGCAGACGATCGCTGGGCATCTCGAAGATGACGGCAAGGTCGCGTTGCTGATCTGGGGCGATCCTTCGCTCTATGATTCTTCGCTGCGCATTGCGCGGCGGCTCGATCCATTGCCGACAATCGAAGTCGTGCCTGGGATCACCTCGATCCAGGCGCTGTGCGCGGCGCATGCGCTGCCGCTCAACGACATCGGCGAGCCGTTCCTGGTCACGACGGGGCGGCGCTTGCGCGAAGGCGGCTGGCCGCAGGGCGTCGATACCGTCGTCGTGATGCTCGATGGCGGCACGGCGTTCCAATCGCTGGATCCAGAAGGCCTGCAGATCTGGTGGGGTGCCTATCTCGGCATGCCCGATCAGATCATCATGTCCGGCGCGCTGGCCGAGGTCGGCCCGCGCATCGTCGCGTTGCGGCAAGAGGCGCGCGAGCGGCACGGCTGGATCA
The DNA here is from genome assembly GCF_020193585.1 of Bradyrhizobium sp. IC3195. Lineage (NCBI taxonomy): Bacteria > Pseudomonadati > Pseudomonadota > Alphaproteobacteria > Hyphomicrobiales > Nitrobacteraceae > Bradyrhizobium > Bradyrhizobium sp. IC3195. The sequence goes on from NZ_JADYVG010000005.1 coordinate 266,743, forward strand.
TGGATAGCTACACCATCAAGCGCAGGCGTTGAGCAGCATGCTTCCCGAATGGGTTACCCAGAACTGCCCCGAGGTCTCCGCTGTTCATCGCGAGGCGGCCATTGCGCGGCAGGGGCAACTGACGAAGCCGACCGGCGCGCTCGGCCGGCTCGAGCAGCTCGCAATCGAGCTTGCGGGCCTGCAGGCCACCGAGCAGCCGCGCGCCGCGCGGGTGCCGATCATCATCTTCGCCGGCGACCACGGCATCGTCGCGCAGGGCGTGTCGGCCTATCCGCAAGCCGTCACCATCGCGATGATGGCGAATTTTGCTGCCGGTGGCGCCGCGATCTCGGTGCTGGCGCGCGAGCTGGGTTCGAGCCTCGAGGTGGTCGACGCCGGCACGCTGACCGAGGCGCAGATCGCGGGAATCGTCACCGACAAGCCGCGCAGCGGCACCCGAGATTTCAGTGTCGAGGCCGCGCTCACGCCCACGGAATTGGCCTTCGCCTTCGAGGCCGGCCAGCGCGCGGTGGCGCGCGCCGAGGCCGGCCGGCCTGATCTCTTGATCTTCGGCGAGATGGGGATCGGCAACACCACGACCTCAGCAGCGATTGCTGCGAGCCTGCTCGGTGTGAGTGCCGACGAGATCGCGGGCAGCGGCACCGGCGTCGATGCGTTGGGCCGCGCGCACAAGGTGCGGGTGATCGATGCGGCGATCGCGCATCACGGCGTTGCGGGGGCGTCACCCGAAAAAATCCTGTGCGCCGTAGGCGGCCTCGAGATCGCGGCGATCTCGGGGGCGATCATTGCGGCTGCGCAACGCCGCATTCCCGTGTTGCTCGACGGCTTCATCGTCTCGGTGGCGGCGCTGGCAGCAGTGCGCCTCAACCCGTCCTGCCAGCCGTTCCTGTTGCCCTCGCATCAATCGGCGGAGCAGGGACATCGGCTGGTGTTGCGCGCGCTGAACGTGCAGCCGCTGATCAGCCTCGATCTCAGGCTCGGCGAGGGATCGGGTGCCGCGATCGCGCTGCCGCTGGTGCGCTCGGCCTGCGCACTTCACAACGGCATGGCGACGTTCGCGCAGGCCAACGTGCCGGATCGGCCTAGCTGATGCGTTGATTGACCGAGACGACACGCCAGCCGCCCGCGAGCCGGTCGATCCGGCTCAGCGACAGCGGATCTATCACGAAGCGCAGCGCGGCGTCCGGTGTGAGATCGAGCGCGATGCAGAGCGTGGCACGAATGGTGCCGGAATGAACGACCAGCGCCGCGGAGCCTGCGCCAATCTGCGCCAGGCCCAGGCGGACGCGGGCGACCTGATCCGCAAAGCTCTCGCCGTTCGGCGGCCGTCCGTGCGCCGGATCGCGCCAGACCTGCGCGTAGGCCTCGCCGCCGGTCGCGGCGAGCTCGTCATGCCGATGGCCGGTCCAGTCGCCGAAATCCTGCTCGCGAAACTCGCTGATCAGCTCCGGTTCGAGCCCCAGCGCGCGCGCCGTCTCGACCGTGCGCCGCGACGGGCTGGCATAGCCGGCGAGATCCGCGGGCAAGAGGCGCCTCAGGGCCGCCAATGCCGCGTGATCGCCGAGGTCGGCCCGCGCATCGGCCGCATGGATCGTCCCGGGCATGCCCACGACGGCCGCATGCCTGATCAACCAGAGGAAGGTCTCGCCTTCCATGCTCATCTCCAGGGAAAGTTGGTTGCTGTGGCCATAACGCCGCAACTGGCACATTGACTCTGTCTTGGCGGTAATCCTAGATGCTCGCGACGGTTTTCCCGAGAGGGAATGAAAAGGGAATGCGGTGCGGGGAAAATTGTCCCCAATGCCGCGGCTGCCCCCGCAACTGTAAGCGGTGAATCCTTCGTCACGAGCCACTGGGTCCTCGGTCCCGGGAAGGCGACGAAGCGGTCACGACCCGCGAGCCAGGAGACCTGCCGTCAGCCGTGGTCACACGCGAAGATGTCGGTCGGGGAGTACAGACATTCGGCTTCATCGGACGGCTGCAAGGCCAAAGGTGAGACCTCGTTCGCTGTGACGTGCCACTGACGTCATACCGAGGTTTTGACCTGTGTCTTCCATCCGTATCGCACGACCGCGCCGCGTCCTGCTTGCCTCCGCCGCGTTCACGTCCTTTGCCGCTCTTGGTCTGCCGGCCGCTCTGGCGCAGCAGGCCCGAGAGTCGCTGCCACCCGTCGAGGTGTCGCCCGCCCAGGCCCGCAAGCCGGCCAAACCGGCAGCAGGAACGGCGCAGGGCGCGCGCCGCGCGGCAGCGCGCAGGCCGGCGGCTGTATCCGCAGCGCCAAGACCCGTCACGCCGGATTCAACGCCGCAAACGCCGCTCAACTCCAACGCCGTTGCCGAAAGCGCCTCGCGGCTCGGCTTGACGGTGCGGCAGACGCCCGCGACCGTCGAGGTTGTCTCCGCCGAAACCATGCGCGAGCAGGGCCATCGCACCGTGTCCGAGGTGGCGCAGGGCGCCGCCGGCGTCACCTCGGGCGACAACCCGGCCGAACCTTCGGCCTTCTCGATGCGCGGCTTCACCAACAGCCAGATCAACACGCTCTACAACGGCATCAAGATCGGTCCGCAGAACATGACCTCGCGGATCGTGGACACCGCCAACCTTGAGGCCGTGGAATTCCTCAAGGGCCCGGCCTCGCTGATTTCGGGCGAGGGCGCCGCGGGCGGCGCGATCAACTTCGTCACCAAGCAGCCGCACACCGGAGCTGTCCGTAACGAGGCCGATTTCTCCTGGGACTCGCTGAACTCGTTCCGTGCCCATTACGGCTCCGGCGGCAGCACCAATGTGCAGGGCCTGGACTATCGCTTCGACATCAGCCGTTCCGCCCTCAACGGCTTTGCCGATGACACCAATGTCAAGACGTTCGGCACGTCCGGCCAGCTCAACTACCGTGTTTCCGACAGCCTCAGGATCTGGGGTGCGGTCGAATATCGCGAAGACCGCTCGAAGGCCTATTGGGGCGCGCCGCTGGTGCCGGTGGCCTTCAGCGGTTCGCATGCGACGACGGGGATCGTCTCCGGCAATTACGTCTCGAATTACAACGGAACCAATCTCGGTGCCGTCACCATCGACGACCGCACCTTCAACACCAATTACAACGTTCTCGATAACCGCAACGTGGCGCAGGAAGTGTGGCTGCGTGGCGGCTTCGAGCTGAAGCTCGCGCCTGACCTCACGCTGAAAAGTCAGGCCTATGGCTATGGCGCGGAACGGACCTGGTTCAATAACGAGATCGAGGCGTTCAATTCCACCACGAACCTGGTCGATCGCGAGCGTTTCTATGTCGCCCACAGTCAGCGACTGGTCGGCAACATCACCGACCTGATCTGGGATACAAATATTGCGGGCTTCGACAACCGGCTGGTCACGACGCTGTCGTCGAGCTATCTCGATTTCGTCAGGCCCGGCGCGGCAAACTTTCCCGGCGATTCCGTCTCGCTGGTCGACCCCAACCGCGGTTTCTACGGCCTGCTCACGACGCAGCAGCAGACCGCGCGCATAGACAACGAGGCGCTGTCATTCGAGGACAGGCTCAAGCTGACGCGCAGCTTCGCGCTGATCGGCGGCCTTCGTGTCGAGCACATCGGGCTCGACCGCAACTCGACCGACAAGAACGGTGTGGAGAAGGTGGGCTTCCCATTCAGGAAAGACTGGGCGCCGGTGACGGGCCGCATCGGCTACACCTGGGAGGCCGTTCCCGGCCTGACCTTCTTCAGCCAATACGCCACCGGCGCCGACGTCGCAGCCAACAACATCTTCCTGCTCTCGCCCACCCAGCCGCTCGACCTGACCACCGCGCGCACCTATGAGACCGGTGTCAAGCACCTGTTCTGGGACAATCGGGCGGAGTGGTCGTTCTCGGCCTATGACATCCTGCGCAAGAACGTCTATGCGGCCGCCGGCGGCATGCAACTCAACATCGCCGGACGACAGGAGTCGAAAGGCGTCGAGCTTGCCGCCTCGATACGCCCGATCGAGCCGCTGCGGCTGTGGGGCAACATCGCCTATGTCGATGCGCGCTATGCCGACTACAATTTTGCCGGCGGCTCGTTCTCCGGCAACACGCCGCCAAACGTGCCGCGTATCGTCGCCAATGCCGGCGCGTCGTATCGCTTCTTCACACCATGGCCGGTGGAGCTTGGCATCACCGGCCGTCATGTCGGCGACCGCTACAACACCGACGCCAACGTCGTGACGATGAAGGCTTACACTGTGGCCGACGTCTACGCCTTCGTCGACATCCCCAAGACGGCGTTCAATGCGGTCGACCAGGCCCGCCTGACCTTCCGTGTCCGCAACATCACTGATAAGCGCTACGCGATCTGGGGCGATCCGTTCTATCCGGACCAGATCCTCCTGGGCGCGCCGCGCACCTATGAAATATCGGCCGCGTTCAAATGGTGAGGCCTTGAGCGCATGATGAGCGCGATCGTCCTCACGCATCGCTGGCTCGGCATCGCGTTCTGTCTGCTGTTCGCGATGTGGTTCGCGAGCGGGATCGTCATGCACTTCGTCCCGTTTCCGTCGCTGACGGAAGCGGAGCGATTTGCCGGACTTGTGCCGGTCGATCGCGACGGGACGAGGATCTCGGTCGCGGACGCCGTTGCGGCGAGCGGGATTGCCGATGGCAGGCGTGTTCGGCTGATCCAGCGGAGCGATGGACCGGTCTACGTCGTCTCGGGCTCCATAGGTTCGCGAGCGGTTCGCGCCTCCGATGGAGGAGACGCGTCGGTGACATCAGCCGATGTCGCGCTCACCATCGTGCAAGCTTATTCACGTCAGCGCGGGCTTGAGGCGGTGCGCGCTGCGATCGTCGCGCGGTCGGATTACGATCAATGGAGCGTGCCGAACGGTTTTGATCGCCATCGCCCCTTGTTTCGCGCCGCTCTCGGCGATGCCCCTGGAACGGAGGTCTACGTTTCGTCGCTGACCGGCGAAGTCGTCCTGGATACGACGCGCAGCGAGCGCGCGTGGAACTGGGCCGGCAGCGTGCTGCACTGGATCTATCCGACAATTCTGCGCAGCAGCTGGGCGCTGTGGGATGGCGTGGTCTGGACGCTGTCGCTGCTGGCCCTAATCGCGGCATTGCTTGGTGCGGTGCTCGGAATGGTGCGTGTGAAGATACGGGGACGCCAGCTCTCGTCGCCCTATCGTGGCTGGCACGCCCTGCATCACATCATCGGTCTCGTCGCGACCGTGTTTGTGCTGACCTGGATCTTCAGCGGCTGGCTGTCGATGGATCACGGCCGCCTGTTCTCGCGCGGGCAACTGACTCCGACAGAGGCCGGCGTGGTCGATGCCGCCCCGGATTGGCGAGACGCGTCGTCGCTCGATCCGCAGCCAATATCGCCGTTGGCCCGCGTGGTCGAATGGTTCGCCTTCAACGGCCATGTCTATCGGCGCGACCGGGTTGGTCTCGGCCGTCAGGCGTTGATCAGGGCAGGGGACGCGCCGCGCGATGGACCGGCGTCATACCTGGATAGGCAGGAGATCGGCGACCTGACGGCGCGCCTTGGCACCGGCTGTGCCGCACCGTTCCTGCTCGCCGGCAACGACGACTATCCGGCGCAATCCGCACTTCCGGGGGCCCCCGTCTACCGGACGACCTGCGGCGATCTCTGGTTCGATGTCGATGCTGCCGATGGCAAGCTGCTGCAAAGACTGGACCCGTCGCGCCGCGCCTATCGCTGGCTTTACAGTGCGCTGCACACGCTTGATTTCCCGATTCTGCTGGCTCATGCGCGGCTGCGTGACGCTCTCATTGTCGGGCTCTGTACGCTCGGGCTGATGTTCTCCATCACCGGCATCGTCATCGGTTGGCGGCGCTTGCGGGCATGGCTGGCGAGCGCATAGCCAGTCGCGAAATCTCCGTACCCGGCGCGACCCGTTCGGCGCGCCGGGTTATCCACCAGCGGCCGGTGATGTCCTCGCTTACTGACCGTACAATAAAGAGAGGCTGAGCCGACCTGCGTGCATAGCTCTTGGTCAGTGCTGTCTCCCGCACCGCCGACCGATCGCCTGCAAATTAGACAAACGGCCTTGTGCGATCCGATTGCAGTGCAACGGGCGCTTCTATTTGCCTCGAAGAATCCAAGGGTGCGCTGCACATTTTGACTTCGCGGCCTTCTGCTCTCTGCGCGAGCAGCGCTGCACGGAAACGTGCAGCCGATGCTGCGCCGCGCAAGGCCGGTGGCTTGCTAGCGCTTTGGTTTGCGACAACTCTGACCCTATCCCGCGGCCATCGCTCTGTCGCACGCTCGCACGTGATGGCATGACAGGGAATGATGATGAACGTCACGCGTAGCTGACTGTGCAGATGAGCGATTCCGGCAATCACTGGGAGGTCGGCACCGATATCGGTGGCACCTTCACCGACATCATCGCGATACGGCGCGATTCCGCGGAGGCGCGGATTGCGAAGGTGCCGTCGCGCCCCGACGCACCGGTGCAGGCGATGCTGGAGGCGATCGAGGCGGTCGGCCTGCGCAAGAGCGAGGTGAAGCGCTTCGTCCACGGCACCACGCGCGTGACCAACGCGATCGTCGAGAACCGGCTGCCGAAGGTGGCGCTGGTCGCGACCGAAGGCTTTGCCGACGTGCTCGAGATCGCGCGCTATCGCCGCCGAGACCTCTACCGGCTCGACGTTCCGCCGAAATCGCCGCCTCTGGTGCCGCCTGAACGCTGCTTTGGGCTCGCCGAGCGCCTCGATCATGAGGGGCGGGTGCTGAAGGCGCTCGATGAAGCGGAGGTCGAACGCCTGGTGGCGTGGCTGAAGGGGACCGGCGTGCAGAGCGTCGCGGTTGCCCTGCTTCACGCCTATGCCAATCCGGTGCATGAAAAGATGCTGGGCGAGCGGCTCAGGGGCGTCGTCGCCCACGTCTCGCTCTCGCACGAGGTCAATCCCGAGGCGCGCGAATATGAGCGAACCTCGGCAACCGTGTTCAACGCGGCCGCGATGCCGATCGCGGTGGAATATCTCAGCGAGCTGGAGCAGCGGCTGCCGATCGGGCCCGGCCTGCAGGTGTTTCACTCCGCCGGCGCCATGGTGCCGATTTCGGCGGTGAAGCAGCGTCCGCTGGTGATGGCGATGTCGGGCCCGGCGGCCGGCGTCTCGGCGTCGGTCAGCATTGCGCGCCAGCTCGGCTGCGCGCGGATGCTGACCTTCGACATGGGCGGCACCACGACGGATGTGTGCCTGATCGTCGACGGCCAGGCCGAGATGACCGACGGCCGCATGCTCGGCGACAAGCCGCTGCGCCAGCCGATGCTCGCGGTGCATTCGATCGGCGCCGGCGGTGGATCGATCGTGCGCAACGGTCCCGGCGGGCTGACGGTCGGGCCGGAGAGCGCCGGCTCCGAGCCGGGCCCGGCCTGCTATGGCCGCGGCGGCACGGAGCCGACCATCACCGATGCCAATGCGGTGCTCGGCTATCTCAATCCTGAGACCAAGCTTGGTGACCGCATCGGCATCGACATCGCGGCCGCAAAGCGCGTCATCGCGCCGATTGCCCGCGCGCTCGGGCTGAGCCTGACGGAGACGGCGCTCGGCATCATCAAGGTCGCGAACGCGACCATGGCCCGCGCGCTCCGCCGCGTCACGGTCGAGTGCGGCATCGACGGGCGCGATTGCACGCTGCTGGCCTTCGGCGGCGGCGGCCCGATGCATGCCGCGGGCCTTGCCGATCTCTACGGCATTGCGGAGGTGGTCGTGCCCAGTGCCTCGAGCGCATTCTCGGCGCTGGGCTGCCTCACCGCCGATTTCAGCTTCCTGCAGCAGCAGACCCTTCGCGCCGCCCTCGACGACATCGATCTCGCCCGCGCCTCGGAACGGATCGAGGCCCTGATTGCCGATGCCTCGGCGCCGCTTCTCGCCAACAATGTTGCGAAGGCGGAGATCCAGGTCGAGCCGGTGGCCTTGATGCGCTACGCGGCGCAGAACGACGCCATTCCGGTATCCTTCACGCTGCCGCTCGACGTCGCCAGGCTGAAGCAAGACTTCCTGACGCGGCATCATGAGCTGTTCGGCTATGCGACCGGCGAGCCCTGCGTCATCGAATTGGTGCGGGTGCAGGCGCGTCGCCCGTCAACGACAATTGTCAGCCGGCCGGCGACCGCGGCGAGGGCAGTGTCTATGAGCACGCGCACCTGCTCGTTCGACGGCTTCCACGACATCGCAACCGCGATCGTCGACCGCGCCTCGCTCACGGAGACCATCATTGGTCCCGCCATCATCGAAGACGCCTGGTCGACCGTGGTGGTGCCGCCGGGCTGGCAGGCGAGGCCCGATACATCAGGCAATCTGTTCCTGACGCGGAGGGCGGCATGAAGCTCGATCCGTTCGTCGTCGAGGTCATCAGGCACGGGCTCTCCGCCGCGGCCGAGGAGATGAGCCTCGTCATGACGCGCTCGGCGCGCTCGCCGCTCTTGCGCGAGGCCGGCGACCTCTCGTCGGCGATCACCGACGGCCACGGCGGCCTGGTCGGGCAGGGCCGCGACATTCCGATTCATCTCGGCGCGATGGCCTACACCATCCCCGAACTCTTGAAGGTGATGCCGCGCGATGGCCTGAACGACGGCGACGTCGTCATCTACAATGTCGGCGCGCTCGGCGGCAATCATCTCAACGACGTCAAGGTCGTGCGTCCCGTCTTCTTCGACGGCGAGATCGTCGCCTTTGCAGTCAGCCTCGCGCATTGGCCAGACATCGGCGGCACCTGGCCTGGCAGCTATTTCGCCAAGGCGGTCGATACGTTCCAGGAGGCGATGCGGATTCCGCCGGTGCTGATCGCAACCGCAGCCGGCCTCAACGCGCCGATCGTGCAGCTGCTCAAGGCCAATGTCCGCGATGCCGAATCCTGCGAGGGCGATCTTCTTGCCCAGATCGCGGCGACCAAGGCCGGCGAGAAGCGCATCGTCGAGCTCTGCCGCGAGCATGGCAAAGCCGTCTTCATGGCGGCGCAGTCGCGCCTGCACGACCTCTCCGAAATCGAGATGCGGGCGGCGCTGCGCGATCTTCCGGATGGCGTCTACGAGGGCGAGGATTATCTCGACGACGGCAGCGCGAACAATGCGCCGGCGCGCATCCATGTGAAGATCACCATTCGCGGGGATGAGGCGACCTTCGATCTCTCCGGAAGCTGCGATCGCGTCTCAAATTTCTGCAACACGACTCCCTTCATGGCGCGCTCGGCTGTCGCCTATGCCGCGCGCATCATGAGTGGGCGCGACATGCAGCAGAATGCCGGCGCGCTGCGGCCGCTGACCATCATCACGCGCCCGGGCTCGATCCTCGAGCCCGGCTGGACCGCCTCCGTTGCCGCCGGCAATCACGAGACCTCCATGCGCATCGTCGATGCGATTTTCCGTGCCATGCAGGACACCATTCCCGAGCGCCTGTCCGCGGGCGGGGCAACCACCGCGGGTGTGCTGTTCTTCGCCGAGCCGCGGCCGAACGGGTCGTGGAAGATGCTCTATGAAGTCCATGGCGGTGGCGAAGGCGCGCGGCACGATCGGGCCGGCACGTCCGCGACCCGCGTGCATCTGTCCAACACCTCGAACACGCCGGTCGAGGTGATCGAGGCGAACTACGCGATCCGGCTCGAGCAGCAGGCCATCCGCCGGAATTCCGGCGGCGCGGGCGCGCATCGCGGCGGTGACGGCTCGGTCCGCACCTACCGCATCCTGGCGCCCTCGATGCACCTGACCACCTGCGTCGAACGCATGGTGATGGCGCCGTGGGGCATGCAGGGCGGCGAATCGGGCAAGGCCTGCCGCATCTCGCTGGTCCGGCAGGGCGCCAACGTCGCCATCGACGGCAAGTCGAACCTGGTGTTGCAGCAAGGTGATCTCGTCACGATCGAGATGTGCGGTGGCGGTGGCTACGGCGCCGTTCCGGCGGAGTGAGGCAGTGGCGATGAGCAGATTGTTGCGAACCGGGCTGAATGCGGGCGAGGCCGCGCCGATGGCCGTGGTCGGCGGGGAGGGCGTCTACTTTCATCTTGCGGATGGCCGCAAGCTGATCGACGGCAGCAATACCGGCGGCGGTCTCGGCCATCGCCATCCCGCCATGGTGGAGGCGATTCGCCGTGCGGCCGATACGCCCGTCGTCAACGAGGGGTGGACCTGGGTCGGCCGCGAGCAAGCCGCCGACGATCTGATGGCCACCGCCTTCAAGGGCGAAGAGGACTGGGTCGGCGCGGTGCGCTTCTGCATCAGCGGCAGCGAGGCCAATGACATGGCGCTGTCGCTCTGCCAGGCGCTGACGCAGCGCTCGGCGCTGGCAACGCGCGAGCGCGCCTATCACGGCATCACCGGGCTGTCGCGCAGCATGACGGTGCAGCCGCAATGGCACGGTGGCCTTGCGGTGCACGCCGGCGGCTCGAAACTACCGGCACCGATGGCGCCGGTGCGGATCCTGCCGGCGCCGGATGGGGCGATCTATGGCGCGCCGGCCATCAACACCCCGCCCAGCGAATATCTCGCGGACGCCCCGCGCCTGCTCTCGGACACGGCGGCGACGATCATCGACTATACGCAAGGCGGCATCTATTACGACGGGGCCTATCAGGACGAGGTCGCGCGCTGCGGGCGGCAGGCCGGCTCTTACTGGATCGCGGACGAGGTCGTCACCGGCGCGGGCCGCGCGGGGCGCTGGTTCGCGTTCCAGGGCGCGCAGAGCCGGCCCGATATCGTGACGCTCGGAAAGTCGCTCGGCGGCGGCGCGGCGGCCGTTGCCGCTGTCGTGGTGTCCAAAGACATCGTCGAGCGGCTGAAGGGCACGAGCTGGCAGAACTACGGCACGCTGCGTGGCCATCCGATCAGCATGGCGGCCGTCAGCGCCTATCTGAAGGTCGTCAGTGAGGACAGGATTCTGGACCACGTGCAGAATCTGGAGAAGCTGTTCACCCGCCGCCTCCTCGCAATAGCGCAAAAGCACCCCAGCGTGCAGCGCGTGGCCGGGCAGGGGCTGCACTGGACGGTGGAGCTGCATGGCCCGGATTGGCGCAGCTGGCATGCCGACACCACCGAGGTGCCGATCGCTTCGCGCGTCGCGGAGCGCGCACTGGAAGCCGGAGCCGTGATCGGCACCAGCGGCGAGCAGACCTCGCTGTTCCTGGCGCCGCCGCTGGTGATCTCCGAGCGCGAGGCGACGCTGCTGCTCGATGCGCTCGACCACGGCCTCGAAATTGCCGATAAGGAGCACGGGTGATCGCGGACCACGCAGCACCTCGTCGTTCGCCGGCCTGGCCGGCGGATGAGCCGTGGCATCTCGCGATGCCGGAGGGGACGCTCTACGACGCGCTGGCGCGCGCTGCAGGTGAACGGCCAACGCATCCGGCCACAATGTTCTACGGGGCGAGCCTGAGCTACGCCGAGCTGCGCGACCGGGTCGATGCCATGGCCGGCTTTCTGCAAGGCGTTTGCGGAGTGAAGCGCGGCGACCGCGTCATGATCGCGCTGCAGAATTCGCCGCAATACGTCATCGCTTACTATGCGACGATGCGGGCGAACGCCGTGATCGTGCCGGTCAATCCCATGAACAAGACCGCCGAGATCGCGTATCTCGCCGTGGACAGCGGCGCCAGGGTTGCAATCATCGGCAGCGAGCTAAGCGATGTGTTTGCACCGCTGGTGGGCGAGGCGATTACGCATGCGATTGTCGCGCAATACCGCGACGAAGTTCCAGCCGCGACGCCCGACACACTGCCATCATGCGTGACCGAGGCGCCGTTGGAGCCGCCGTCATCGCCGGGCTGGTATTCGTGGTCGCCCGCGATAGTGCAGGGCCTGCAGCCGGGTGCGATGGAGGCGGGGCCGGCGGATCTGATGATCCTGCCCTACACGTCCGGCACGACGGGCAAGCCCAAGGCGTGCATGCACACCCATCGCAGCGCGCTGTTCACCGCCGTGTTGCAAGCGCGCTGGTATGGGCTCAATGGCAGCGACGTGATGACCGGCTTCATGCCGCTGTTCCATGTCGCGGGCATGCAGGGCTCGATGAATGCCGCCATCGTCTCCGGCGCCACGCTGCTGCTGATGGCGCGCTGGGACAAGGATCTGCTGCCGGATTTGTTCGAGACCTATGGCGTCACGTTCTGGAACGCTGCGCCGACCATGATCGTGGATGTGCTCGCCAGCGCCAGCTTCCGCGACAAATGTTTTGCGAAGCTCAAGGTGCTGACTGGTGGCGGCGCGGCGATGCCGACAGCCGTCGCGGAACGGCTGAAGGGGCGGTTTGGGCTCGATTTCGTCGAGGGCTACGGCATGACCGAGACGATGTCTCCGACGCACCTCAATCCGATGGCGGCGCCGAAGCGGCAGTGCCTCGGCATCGCCGTGCACGAGATCGACGCCAGGGTGATCGATCCCGAGAGCCTGATCGAGCTCGACGACAATGTGGTCGGCGAGATCATCGTGCACGGGCCGCAGGTGCTGCAGGGTTACTGGAATAGGCCGGAGGCGGATGCCGAAGCCTTCATCGAACGGGACGGCAAGCGGTTCCTGCGCACGGGCGATCTCGGCTATCGCGATGCCGACGGCTATTTCTTCGCCGTCGACCGCCTCAAGCGCATGATCAATGTCAGCGGCTTCAAGGTGTGGCCGGCCGAGGTCGAGGCGGCGATGTACCAGAACCGCGCCATCCGGGAATGCTGCATCGTTTCCGCGCCGGACGGCTATCGCGGTGAGACCGTCAAGGCGCTAGTGGTGCTCGATGACGCCGCGCGCGCGACGACGTCGGAGGGCGACATCGTCGGCTGGGCGCGCAGCGCGATGGCGAGCTACAAGGCGCCGCGCGCCGTCGTCTTCGTCGAGTCCCTGCCGCGCACCGCCAGCAACAAGATCAACTGGCGGCTGTTGCAGGATGCCGAATGGGGGCGGACGGCATGAAAGCTGCTTGGCTGGAATATCGGCACGGAGCCGCGTTATGCTCGGCGCCGCGGAAGATCCTGCAAGCCGACGCTTCCCCCCAGACATCACCAGGAACTCGCTGATGCGCATCGTCAATGTCGCCGCCGCCCAGATGGGCCCGATTCAGAAAGCCGACAGCCGCGAGGCGGTGGTCAAGCGCATGATCGCGCTGATGGACGAAGCCAAGAGCAAGGGTGCCGACCTGATCGTCTATCCCGAGCTGGCGCTGACGACGTTCTTCCCGCGCTGGTACGTCGAGGACCGCGCCGAGTTCGACATCTGGTTCGAGCGCGAAATGCCGAACGCGGCGACCAGGCCGCTGTTCGAGCGCGCGGCGCAGCACGGAATGGCGATGAATTTCGGCTATGCCGAGCTGACGCCCGATGGCCACCACTTCAACACCGCGATCCTGACCGACAAAACCGGCAGGATCGTCGGCAAATACCGCAAGGTGCATCTGCCTGGCCATGTGGAATACGACAGCAAGCGCTCGCATCAGCACCTGGAGAAGCGTTACTTCGAGCCGGGCGATCTCGGCTTCAAGGTCTGGCGCGAACTTGGCGGCATCATCGGCATGGCGATCTGCAACGACCGCCGCTGGCCCGAGACCTATCGCGTCATGGGCCTGCAGGGCGTCGAGATGGTTCTGATCGGCTACAACACGCCGTCCGTGAATGCCGAGAAGAGCGAGGAGGGCATCGAGAAGCGCCTGTTCCACAACCGCCTCTCGGTGCAGGCCGGCGCCTATCAGAACGCGACCTGGGTGGTCGCGGTCGCCAAGGCCGGCGTCGAGGACGGTCATCCCCTGTTCGGCGGCAGCCTGATCGTCGATCCCAATGGCGAGATCGTCGCCGAAGCCAAGAGCGAGGACGACGAGGTGCTGGTCCACGCCTGTGACCTCGATGCCACCTCCTTCGGAAAGACCACCATCTTCGATTTCGCCCGGCATCGCCGCATCGAGCATTACGGTCTGATCACCAGCCAGACCGGCGCGGTGCCGCCGCCGGAGAAGTGACGCCGATGGCCGACAAAGGCATTTCCTTGCGTGAACTCGATCCGCGCGATCGCTACAAGCTGCTGTGCGGCGTGGTGGTGCCGCGGCCGATCGCGCTGGTGACGACGCTGGATGAGAACGGGGCGGTGAATGCCGCGCCGTTCAGCTTCTTCAACGTGTTCTCCGAAAGTCCCGCGCTGATCGTGCTCGGCCTGCAGCACAAGCCGGATCACTCGCCGAAGGACACCACCCGCAACATCCATCGCGACGGCGAGTTCGTGGTGCACATGGTGGACGAGGCGCTGTCGGGCGCAATGAACGACTGCGCGGTCGATTTCCCCTCCGGAGACAGCGAGGTCGCCGCGACGGGCCTGGCGACGCTACCTTCGGTCGACGTGAAGGTGCCGCGTCTCGCCGCGGCGCCCTTCGCGCTGGAATGCCGGCGCCATGTCGTGCTGACCTTCTCGCCGGATCGCGAGCTGCTGGTTGGCGAGGTCGTGCGGGTTCACGCCCGCGAGGGCCTGGTCGATACCGCCAGCATGTATGTCGATCTCGACGCCTATCGGCCGATCGGCCGCATGTTCGGCAATCTCTACACCACGCAGCGGGACACGTTTGCTCTTGTCCGCGAGAGCCATGCGCAATGGCTCGCGCGCCAGGATACCAAAGAGCTGAAGGACGCCTAGTGAGCCGAGAACTGCACCGTACCCAGCGCCATCGTGACGGCCGCCTGCGTCGGGTCGATGACGGGAATCCGCAGCGCGTCTTCCAGCGCACGGCGGTGGCGGGCCATGCCGGCGCAGCCCATCACGATGGCGCGGGCGCCGTCCTCGTCGCGCAGCGCGCGGCCGACCTCGATCATCTTGGCGAGCGTGCCTTCGCCGGAGGCGGTTTCGGCGACGCTCATGTTCAGCGGCCGCTCGCCGGAAAAGCGGTCGGTCAGGCCCATCTGCCTGAGATAGCGCATGTGCCGCGGGATCGAGCGCTGGGCGATCGCGATGACGCCAAAAGTCTCCGCGCGGGAAAGCGCCGTCAGCACGCCGCACTCGGCGATGCCGAACACGGGGCGGTCGGTGCCTTCCCGGCAAACTTGCAGCCCGGGATCGCTGTAGCAGGCGATGACGAAGGCGGCCGAGCTGTTGTCGCTTTCGACCAGCTTTCGCAGTGGGATCGCAACGCTGTCTGCGTCCGCCTGGCTTTCAATGCCGAACGGACCTTCGGCCAGCGTCTGGCAGACCACTTCCGGCCCGCCCTCGAAATCGAGCGGCTTCAACGCGTCCTCCAGCCCCTGCGTGACCTTGTGGTTGGAGTTCGGGTTGATGACGAGAATGCGTGGCCGGGACATGATGGACTTCCTGCGAGATCTAGCGAACGTGCCTCAAGCCTATCACGGAGTGCCTCATGACTGAACCCGCTTACGACATGATCATTCGCGGCGGCCGCGTCGCCACCACGACCGACGTCTTCGAGGCCGACGTCGCCATCTCCGGCGAGACCATTGCGGCCATCGGCCGCGGGCTTCCGCCCGCAAAGCGCGAGATCGACGCGCGCGGCAAGCTGGTGCTGCCCGGCGGCGTCGACAGCCACGCCCATATCGAGCAGCTGTCGGCCGCCGGCATCATGAACGCCGACACGTTCGAGAGCGCGACCGTCTCTGCCGCTTTCGGCGGCACCACCACGGTGATTCCGTTCGCGGCTCAACATGTCGGCATGAAGCTACCTGAGGTCGTCGCGGACTATCACGCCCTGGCGAAGAAGGGTGCGGTGATCGACTACGCCTTTCACATGATCATTGCGGACGCGACCAAGGAGACGGTCGAGGAACACATTCCCGCGCTGGTGAAGCAGGGCCATGCCTCGATCAAGATCTTCATGACCTATGACCGCCTCAAGGTCGATGACGAGCCGCTGCTCGACATCCTGCTCGCGGCGCGCCAGTCCGGCGCGATGCTGTGCGCCCATGCCGAGAACCACGGCATCATCGCTTGGATGGTGAAGCGGCTGCTCGCACGTGGCTACACGATGCCGAAATACCACGCCGTCAGCCACGCCCGCGTGTCGGAAGCCGAAGCCTTCACCCGGCTGATCGGCATGGCCGCGCTGATCGACCAGCCGATCATGATCTTCCACGTCTCGACCGCCGAAGGCGCCAAGGTGATCCGCGACGCGCGCGGGCAGGGGCTCAAGGTCTTTGCCGAGACCTGTCCGCAATACCTGTTCCTGACCGCCGCTGATCTCGACAAGCCCGGCGCCGAGGGGGCGAAGTGGATGTGCAGCCCGCCGCCGCGCACGCATGCCGACCAGGAGGCGCTGTGGCAGGCGCTCTCGCTCGGCGATCTCCAGACCATCTCGTCGGACCACGCGCCGTATCGCTATGACGAGACCGGCAAGCTGCGCGCCGGCCCCAATCCCAACTTCAAGCAGGTCGCCAACGGCCTGCCGGGCCTGGAGCTGCGGCTGCCGCTGTTGTTCGACGCGATGGTGTCGAAGGGACGGCTGGGCCTGGAGAAATTCGTCGAGCTGACCGCAACGGCGCCGGCAAAGATCTACAACCTGCATCCGCGCAAGGGCTCGATCGCCGTCGGCGCCGACGCCGATATCGCGATCTGGGATCCCAACCGCGAGGTCACAATCGCGGACGAGATGATGCACGACCTTGCCGGCTACACGCCGTTCGCGGGTCGCAAGCTCAAGGGTTGGCCGGTGTCGGTGCTGTCGCGCGGCCGCCTGATCATCGAGGGCGACAAGTGCCTCGCGAGCGCCGGCAGCGGAAAGTTCCTCGCGCGCAGCGGCGGCGAGGCGGCCAGGCCGACCGGCCGGCTCGTCGCCGACATGGATCCCGAACGGAATTTTGGGGCAAAGCTGCTGTGACGGTGGATCGCGCGCGATGAAGATCGTCATCTTCGGCGGCACCGGGTTTGTCGGCCTCAATCTCGCCGAGGTGCTGCTCGCGCGCGGGCATGAGGTGACGCTGCATGATCGTGCGGCGTTGCCGGCGAGTGCACAAAGATCTCTGGCTGACTACGGCGCGCGGATAAATGCCGTGCAGGGCGATATTAGCGACACAGACACCATCGACGCCCTGATTGCAAAGGGCTGCGATGCGATCGTACTGGGTGCCGCGGTCACCGCCGGCGATGACCTCGAACGGGCATCGCCCGCGCGCGTTCTCGAGATCAACGTCATGGCCCAGATCCCGATCCTGCAAGCCGCGATCCGCCATGGCGTTCGCCGCGTCGTGAATCTGTCGTCGGCGTCGGCCTACGGCGCCGCGGGTGCGCGGGTCGACATTCTGGACGAGGAGACGCCCTGCGATCCCGTCTCGTTCTACGCCATCAGCAAGTTCACCTCGGAACGATCGGTGGCACGGTACGCCGAACTTTTTGGCGGTGATTTTCTGAGTGTGCGGTTGACTGCGGTCTTCGGGCCGTGGGAGCGCCCCGGTTCAGTGCGCGATACGCCGAGCCTCCAATATCAGATATTGGCCGCATTCGCGCGCGGCGAGCCGGCGCTGCTGCCGACGCCGGGTGTCAAGGATTGGACCTATGCTGTTGACGCCGCCGAGGCCGTGGCCGTGCTGATCGAAGCCGAGCGGCCGCGCCATCGGCTCTACAATATCTCCAGCGGCGCGGCCTGGTCGGCGCTGCAATGGGGCGAGGCTTTTGCGGCCCTGCATCCCGGGCTGGAGTGTCGGCTGGCGGAGCCGGGCGAGAAGACCTTCATCAAGCTTCATGGAGGCGATCGCGCGCCGCTCTCAGTGACGCGAATGGCCGACGAATTCGGTTGGCGCGCGCGGTTCGGCTGTGCGGAGTCAGCTGCCGCGATGAGCGCCTGGTGGATGCAGCACAGGGAGGGGATCTGACATGCGGCTGCAGGGGCGCACGGCCATCATCACCGGCGCGGGCTCGGGCATCGGCCGCGCCAGCGCAAATCTGTTTGCGGAGGAGGGCGCACGCCTTGCGCTGGTCGATCGCGACGCCGCTGGGCTTGAGGACACGCTGAGGCTGGTCGGCGAAGCGACGGTGCATCTTGGCGACGTCGGCGATGGCGCATTCGCCGAAACCGTCGTCGGCGACGTCGTGGCCCGGCATGGCCGGCTCGATATCCTCATGACGGCGGCTGGCTTCTCCTGTGGTGGCACGGTGCTGACGACGAGCCTGGACGACTGGGATGCGGTGTTCCGCGCCAATGTCGGCGGCACCTGGCTGTGGGCGCGGGCCGCGGTGCCGCAGATGCAGCGGCAGAACAGCGGCTCGATCATCACGCTGGCATCGCAGCTCGCCATTGCCGGCGGCAAGGGTAACAGCGCCTATATCGCCGCCAAGGGCGCGATCGTGAGCCTGACGCGCACCATGGCGGTGGATTTCGCCGCCGACGGCATCCGCGTCAACGCAATCGCTCCCGGCGCGATCGACACGCCGATGCTTCGCCGCAGCTTTGCCCGCCACGCCAATTCGGACGAGGTGCGCGAGGCCTCGCGCAGCCGCCACGCCATGAAGCGGTTTGGCGTGCCTGAGGAGATCGCGCAAACCGCGCTGCATCTCGCAAGCGATGCCTCGTCGTTCACAACCGGTACCGTGATGGTGGTCGACGGAGGCTGGCTCGCCGCATGAGTGAGGCGCTGGCCCAGCTCGAAGCCGAGATTCACGCCGATCTGGCGATGATCGCGCATCCCGGCGCGGCGTGGCTCGAACCGAAAGCGGGGCCAGACGGCAAGGCGGCGCTGGATGTTCTCATCATCGGCGCCGGCCAGTCCGGCATCGCCATCGGCTTCGGCCTGCTGCGCTCGCGCGTCAGCAACATCCTGCTGATCGACAAGGCCGAGGAGGGCAAGGAGGGCCCGTGGCTCACCTACGCCCGCATGCCGACGCTGCGCAGCCCGAAGGACTACACCGGCCCGGATCTCGATATCCCCGGCCTGACTTACCAGTCCTGGCACGAGGCCCGCTTCGGCAAGGCGAGCTGGCAGGAGCTCGGCCTGATCGCGCGCGAGCATTGGGCGGAGTATCTGCTCTGGCTGCGGCGCACGGTCGGCTTGCCGGTGCGCAACGCTTGCGAGCTCAAGGAGATCGCGCCGGCGGCTAACGGCCTGCTCGCTGCGCGCGTGAAACGGGCAGGAGAGGTCGAAACGCTCTATGCCCGCAAAATCGTGCTGGCAACAGGGCAGGAGGGCATGGGCGGCTGGATGATTCCGGAGCAGCTAGTGCATCTGCCGGCGAGCTCTGTTGCAACCGTCGCCGACGACATCGATTTCGAAAGCCTGCGCGGCAAGCGCGTCGCCGTGATCGGTGCCGGCGCCTCCGCTTTCGACAATGCGGCGACTGCGCTGGAGGCCGGTGCCGCTGAAGTGCACCTGCTGTGCCGCCGTGCGCAGATCCAGGTGATCCAGCCCTATCGCTGGCTGACCTTTCGTGGCTTCCTGCGTCATCTCAGCGATCTCGACGATGCCTGGCGCTGGCGCTTCATGCGCAAGATCCTCGAGATGCGGGAAGGATTTCCGCAGCCGACCTATGACCGCTGTGCGCGTCACGCCAACTTCACACTGCACGAGGGTGCGCCGGTCGAAGCCGCGCGCAAGACCGATAACGGCGTTGAACTCCAGATGCCGCGCGGCGCCATCACCGCCGATTTCGTCATCTGCGGCACCGGCATCGACATGGACTTTGCCGGCCGCGGCGAGCTCGCCCAATGTGCCGGCAACATCGCGACCTGGGCCGACCGCTACCAGCCGCCGGAAGACGAACGCAACGAACGGCTCGGCCGCTTTCCCTATCTCGCCGACGACTATGCCTTCACCGAGCGCGAGCAGGGAATGACGCCGTGGATCGCCGACATCCATCTGTTCGCCATCGCCTCGACCATGAGCTTCGGTCCGTCGGGATCGTCGATCAATGCGATGACGACGGCCGTTCCAAAGCTGGTCCACGGCCTGACGCGCGGCCTGTTTCGCGCCGATGTCGAACGGCACTGGGATTCGCTCAGCGCCTATGACGTGCCGCAGGCCGTGGTGACGCGTCATGCGCGAGAAATGGGGGAATCGCTGTGATCACCCATGCGCCGCCGCGACCTCGCGTCCCTCGAAATGTCCGATCGGACTGGCGCGCAACTTGCTTCCTTCTGAACCTGCCTTGCTGGCGTTCTCGTTCGAAATTCAGGGAAAAACCAATGCGTTTTGTGTCTTTCAGACTGGCGACCTCAGTTCTCGCTACCACTGCGCTGCTGCTCATCGCCACTGCGCCGTCGCAAGCGCAAACCAGGGCAGAGACCTTGCGCTACGTCACCGGCGCCTCCGTCAACACGCTCGATCCCAACATCCCCGGCTCGACCCGCGAATCCTTCGCGTTGAGCATGAGCACCTATGACCGGCTGGTGGCATTCGGCCGCAAGCAGCTCAACGGCAAATGGGTGTTCGACCTCGACACGATCACCGGCGAGCTCGCCGAATCCTATGACGTCAGTCCCGACGGACTGAAGATCACCTTCCGCCTGCGCAAGGATGCAAAGTTCCAGGACGGCTCACCGGTCACGGCCGAGGACGTCAAGTGGTCGCTCGACCGCTGCGTGACCGCGCCGATCCTCGGCAAGGCGCAGCTGCTGACGGGCTCGCTGACGTCGGCCGATCAGTTCAAGGTGATCGATCCCCTCACCATCGAGGTGACGCTTCCAAAACCCGACAAGCTTGCGCTGCCTAATCTTGCTACCGTCTACCCGATGATCATCAACTCGAAAGTGGCAAAAGAGCACGCGACGGCTGACGATCCCTGGGCCACGGCCTGGCTGAAGGAGCACACCGCCGGCAGCGGCGCCTATGCGGTCGAGAGCTTCAAGCCGGGCGAGCAGGTGATCATCAAGCGCAACGAGGCCTGGAACCGCGGATCGCCGGGCAAGCCGGCGTACTTCAAGCGCGTCATCGTGCAATCGGTGCCGGAGCCGGCGACCCGCGCCAACCTCGTCGAGCGCGGCGATGCCGATCTCGTGCTCGACCTGCAGGCGAGCGACGTACAGTCGCTGGAGGCCAAGGGCAAGCTCAAGGTAATCTCGACGCCGCAATACAATGCGGTCACCTACGTCTCGATGAACAACCAGATCCCGCCCTTCGACAACGTCAATGTCCGCCGCGCCATCGCTTCCGCGCTGCCCTATGAGGACATGTTCAAGGCGGCCCTGTTCGGCCGCGGCGCGCCGCTGTTCGGCGCGACTTGGCCGGACGGCAAGCCGGCGAACGGCATCTATCCGTTCCAGCAGCCGGTGAAGATGGATCTCGACAAGGCCAGGGAATACCTCAAGGCTGCAGGTCTGCCCGAAGGCTTCTCGACCACCTTCAGCTTCAATGTCGGCCAGGCCGCGACGGCCGAGCCGATGGCCGCCCTCGTCAAGGAGTCTCTTGGCAAGATCGGCATCAAGGTCGACATCCAGAAGCTGCCGGACGCGCAGATGTCGACGCAGATCAACGAGAAGAAGCTGCCGTTCTTCACCGAAGGCATCGTCGCCTGGCTGCCGTCGACCGACTATTTCTACCGCAACTTCTACACCGGCACTCAGCGCTGGAATTACTCTTCGATCAACAATCCGGACCTTGCCGCGATTGCGCAGGAGGCCCGCTTCGAGCCGGATAAGGCCAAGTACGAGGAAGCCGGCCGCAAGCTCAACGCGATGCATGTCGACCTGATGCCGCAGATCATGCTGTGGCAGCCCAATCAGGACGCGGTGATGGCGCCGTCGATCGAAGGCTACACCTATGAGTTCCACCGCCAGGTGGATTATCGGGATGTCAGCCGCAAGTGACATCCGCGGCCAGCAGGGACGCTGAATGGTGACGACCGGTCTTGGTGCAACGATGGTGCGGGCGGGCAGGCGGCTCTTGTCGTCGCTGCCGGCACTGTTCGGTGTGCTGGTCTTCACCTTCCTGTTGATGCGCGTCCTGCCCGGCGACCCCGCGGTGTTCTTCGCCTCGGGGCCCAATGCCGGCAAGGAGGAGATCGAGCAGATCCGCAAGCAGATGGGGCTCGACAAATCCGTGCCGGAGCAGCTCGTGTTCTATCTCTCCGACATCGGCCACGGCAATCTCGGCCGCTCGATGATGACGGGACAGCCGGTGCTGAAGGACCTGCGCGAGCGATTGCCGGCCTCGCTCGAGCTCACCTTCACCGCACTGTTGATCGCGCTCATCGCGGCCGTGCCGCTTGGGGTGCTGGCGGCGCTGCGGCCGGGATCAATCATCGATCACGGCGTGCGGCTGTTCTGCGCACTCGGCGTCTGCGTGCCGACCTTCGTCTCGGGCCTGCTCTTGATCTATGTCTTCTATTATCTGTTCGGGCTGGCCCCTGATCCGACCGGGCGCATCGACGTCTTCACCTCGCTGCCGCCGCAGCGCACCGGCTTCCTCTCGATCGATTTCCTGCTCGCCGGCGACGTCGAGGGCTGGTGGGCGGCCTGCAGGCAGTTGATCCTGCCGGCGGTGAGCATGGCGCTGTTCGTGATCGCGCCGCTGGCGCGGATCACGCGGGCCTCGATGCTGGTCTCGCTCGGCAGCGATTTCGTGCGCACTGCGCGCTCGGTCGGATTGTCCTGGCGCAAGGTGGTCGTCACCTATGCGCTCCGCAATGCGATCCTGCCCGTCATCACCATCGCCGGCATCGTGTTCTCGACCATGCTGGGCGCCAACGTGCTGGTGGAGAAAGTGTTCTCCTGGCCGGGCGTGGCCTCCTATGCGCTCGACGCGTTGCTGTCCTCCGACTATGCGCCGGTGCAGGGTTTCGTGCTGCTGATGGCCAGCCTGTTCGTGCTGGTCAATCTCGTCGTGGACATCTGCTACGGCATCGCCGATCCCAGGGTGTCGATCGAATGACCAGCGCCACACTTCGCCATTCGGTCTGGATCCTGCGCGGCAATCCGCTCACGGCGGTGGCCGCGGCCGGGGTGACGCTGTTCGTCCTGGTCGCGATCTTCGGACCGTGGATCGTGCCCTACGATCCCGTGGCCTCGAACGTGTCGGAGGCCCTGCTGCCACCGAGTGCGGCGCACATTGCCGGTACGGACCAGCTCGGCCGCGACGTGTTCAGCCGTCTCATCATCGCTGCACGGCTCGACCTTGCCATCGCAGTCTCCGCGGTCGGAATCTCGTTCGTGATCGGGGCCGTCGTCGGCGCGTTCTGCGGCTATGCCGGTGGACGGCTCGATCGCGCCGTCGGCCGCTTCGTCGACGTGATGATGGCCTTTCCGTTGTTCGTGCTGGCGATGGCGATGGTCGCCGCGCTCGGCAACCGGATCGAGAACATCGTGATCGCGACCGCGATCATCAATCTTCCGTTCTACATCCGCTTCGCACGGGCCGAGGTCAACGTCCGCCGCAATGTCGGCTGGGTCGAGGCCGCGCGCGCCTGCGGCGAGAGCCATTTCTCGGTGGTGCTGCGCTTCCTGCTGCCGAACATCCTGCCCGCAATGGCTGTGCAGATCTCGCTCAATCTCGGCTGGGCCATTCTCAATGCCGCCGGCCTGTCGTTCATCGGTCTCGGCGTCAAGCCGCCGACGCCGGAATGGGGCATCATGGTCGCGGAAGGGGCGCGCTTCATCTCGACCGGACGCTGGTGGCTGGTGGCCTTTCCGGGCCTTGCGCTGATGCTGGCGGTGCTGTGCTTCAACCTCCTCGGCGACGGGATGCGGGACATTCTCGATCCGCGGATGCGCACATGAGCGAGGACCTGCTCAGGATCGACAACCTCCACGTCGCGTTCTCGACGCGGCGGGGCATGGTCGAGGCCGTGCGCGGCGTCACGCTCACGGTGAAGGCCGGCGAGATGCTCGGCCTCGTCGGCGAGAGCGGCTCGGGCAAGTCGGTCACCGGCTTTGCGACGACGCGGCTGCTCGATGCAGCCGGCCGCGTCACCGGCGGCAAGATTCTGTTCCGTGGGCAGGACGTCACCAAGCTCCGCGGCGATGATCTGCGACAGCTGCAGGGCGCCGCGATGTCGATGATCTTCCAGAATCCGCGGGCGGCGCTCAATCCGATCCGCGCGATCGGCCTGCAGATCGCGGACGCGATCCTCACCCACAAGCGTATCTCGAAAGAGGCCGCGCGTGCCGAGGCGCTGGACCTGCTGCGCGCCGTTCAGATCCGCGATCCCGAGGCGCGGATGAACGCCTATCCGCACGAGCTCTCCGGCGGTATGTGCCAGCGCGTCATGATCGCGATCGCGATCTCCTGCAATCCTGCGCTGTTGATCGCGGACGAGCCGACCACCGGCCTCGACGTTACCACGCAGAAGGTGGTGATGGATCTGCTGGCAGACATTGCCGCCGCGCGAGGCATGGCCACGATCCTGATCACGCACGACCTCGGCCTTGCGGCACGCTACTGCCGCCGCATTGCCGTGATGGAGCGCGGCCGCATCGTCGAGGAGGCGAGCCCCGGCATTCTCTTCAGCGCGCCGCAGCACGCCTATACCAGACGCCTGGTAGCGGCGTCGCCGACGGCGACGTCACGGATCGAAGATCTCGTGACGGAGGAGGACAGAGAGCGTTACGCCAACGTCGTCACCAGACCCAGGCAGGAGCGAGCGCACGGCACGCCGCCGCTCCTGGAAGTGCGCAAGCTCGCCAAGCGTTTCGATCAGGGCTCCGCTGCGGTTGCCGACTTCTCGATGACGATGGCGGGCGGCGAGAGTGTCGGGCTAGTCGGCGAGTCCGGCTCGGGCAAGAGCACGACCTCGCGCATGATCTGCCGCCTGATCGATCCGAGCGAGGGCGACATCGTGTTCGACGGGCAGTCGATCGGGCACGTGGCGGCGCGCGATTTCCACCGCTCGCCGTTGCGCAAAGACATCCAGATGGTCTTTCAGGACCCCAACGAGAGCCTCAACCCGCGCTTTACGGCGTTCGATTGCATTGCCCATCCCTTGATGCGGCTCGACGGCATGCGCGCGGGCGAAGGCTTGCGCAAACGGGTGGAAGAATGCGCCGAGCGAGTCGGGCTGCCGCTCGATCTGTTGCCGCGGTTTCCGCATCAGCTCTCCGGCGGGCAGAAGGCCCGCGTCGGCATCGCCCGCGCCATCGCCTGCCGGCCGCGGCTGCTGGTGCTGGACGAGCCGACCGCCGCACTCGACGTCTCGGTGCAGGCGGTTGTGCTGCAACTGCTCGATCGCCTCAGGCGCGAGAACGACATTGCGCTGCTGTTCGTCAGCCACGATCTCAACGTCGTGCGCATGCTGTGCGACCGCACCATCGTGCTGCGCAACGGCGGCATCGTGGAGCAGGGCGAGAGCCGGGCGTTATTTGATAATCCAAAGACCGACTACACGCGCAAACTGGTCGAAGCGATCCCGCATATCGAGACCGGGCCGACGCTGGCGGCCGCTCTGTGAGCCCCGACTCGCATTCCTGGACCGCCAAATGGCGAGATCCCGCTGGCGAAGCCGCATTTAGTGGCATACCATTTGCTTGCAAATGGGCTCGGTTTCACTTGCCCTTTGCCAATGAATAGCTGGCATCACGGCACTTCTGGGAGGACTTCATGGATCGCAGGACGGTATTGAAGGGACTGGCTGGCGCGGGCAGCCTGGCATTGACGGGTGGCCTGTCGGCCCCGGCGATCGCTCAGGGTGCCTCGGCGCGCACCCTGCGTTTCGTGCCCCAGGCCAATCTCGCCAATTTCGACCCGATCTGGGGCACGCAATATGTCGTGCGCAATGCCGCCGCGATGGTTTGGGACACGCTCTACGGCATCGATTCCTCGTTCCGGCCGCAGCGGCAGATGGTCGAGTCCGAGGAAGTGACCGACGACGGCACCACCTGGACGTTCAAGCTGCGACCCGGCCTCAAGTTCCACGATGGCGAGCCGGTGCTCAGCAAGGACGTCGTGGCAAGTCTGACGCGCTGGTCGGCGCGCGATCCGATGGGCCTGATGATCAAGGCGCTCCAGCAGGAGCTCACGGCCGTCGACGACCGCACCTTCAAATGGGTGCTGAAGCAGCCTTTCCCGAAATTGCTCTATGCGCTCGGCAAGAACAATTCGCCTTGCAGCTTCATCATGCCGGAGCGCATCGCGCAGACCGATCCGTTCAAGCAGATTTCCGAATATATCGGCTCCGGTCCGCTGAAGTTCGCCAAGAGCGAGTGGGTCCCCGGTGCGAAGGCCGTGTTCGAGAAATTCGCCGACTATTCACCGCGGCAGGAGAAGGCGTCCTGGCTTGCTGGCGGCAAGCAGGTGATGGTCGACCGCGTCGAGTGGGTGATCATGCCGGATCCGGCAACCGCGGCGGCCGCGTTGCAGAACGGTGAGATCGACTGGTGGGAGAACCCGATCGCGGATCTCGTTCCGGTTCTGAAGAAGAACAAGAATATCAGCGTCGATATCGGCGATCCCCTCGGCAATATCGGCTCGTTCCGCATGAACTTCCTGTATCCGCCGTTCAACGACGTCAAGGCGCGGCGTGCGGTGCTGATGGCGCTCAGCCAGGAAGACTACATGCGCGCGATCGTCGGCGACGACAATTCGCTGTGGAAGTCGCTGCCCGGCTACTTCACGCCGGATACGCCGCTCTACACCGAAGTGGGCGGCGAGATCCTGAAGGGCAAGCGCGATCTGGACGCCGCCAAGAAGCTGCTCGCCGAGAGCGGCTATTCCGGCCAGCCGGTGACCTGCCTCGTCGCGCAGGACCAACCGATCACCAAGGCAATGGGCGACGTCACCGCCGACCTTCTCAAGAAGCTCGGCATGAATGTCGACTTCGTCGCAACCGATTGGGGCACCGTCGGCTCCCGCCGCGCACAGAAGACGCCTCCGGGACAGGGCGGCTGGAACATGTTCCACACCTGGCACGCCGGCGCGGATTGCGTCAATCCGGCTCCCTACACCGCCATCCGTGCCAACGGCGACAAGGCCTGGTTCGGCTGGCCCACCAGCGCGGCCACCGAAAAGGAGGTCGCCTCGTGGTTCGAGGCCAAGAACATCGACGAGGAGAAGGCCGCCATCGGCCGCCTCAACAAGGCGGCGCTCGATGACGTGGTTTACGCGCCGACTGGTTTCTTCCTGAGCTACACCGCGTGGCGCAAGAACGTCTCCGGCGTTGCCAAGGGACCGCTGCCGTTCTTCTGGGGCGTGTCGAAGTCCGCATGATCGTGCGCTGAGGCCAGATGCTCTCCTACATCCTCCGTCGCATCGTTGCGACCTTGCCGGTCATGGCGATCGTCGCGCTGTTCGTGTTCAGCCTGCTTTACATCGCGCCCGGCGATCCGGCCGTGGTGATCGCGGGCGATCAGGCAAGCCCGGAGGATGTGGAGCGCATCCGCCAGAGCCTCGGGCTGGACCGGCCCTTCCTGGTCCAGTTCGGAGGCTGGGTCTGGCGCATCCTGCACGGCGATCTCGGCACCTCGATCTTCACCAACCTGCCGGTCTCGGCGATGATCGGGCAGCGTCTCGGACCGACGCTGTCGCTGATGATCGTCACGCTGCTGCTGACGATCGTGGTGGCAGTGCCGCTCGGCGTGGTGGCGGCATGGAAGGCCGGCAGCCTGATCGATCGCGTCATCATGGGCTTTGCCGTGTTCGGATTCTCGCTGCCGGTCTTCGTGGTCGGCTACATGCTCGCCTACATCTTCGCGCTGGAGCTGGAATGGCTGCCGGTGCAGGGCTACACGCCGCTGGCCCAGGGTTTCTGGCCATGGCTGGAAAACCTGATCCTGCCGGCGATCGCGCTCGGCTGCGTCTACATCGCGCTGGTCGCCCGCATCACGCGGGCAGCCATGCTCGAAGTGCTGCAGCAGGACTATATCCGCACCGCCAAGGCCAAGGGCCTCGGGCAGGGCGGCATCCTGTTCATTCACGCCCTGAAGAACGCGGCGGTGCCGATCGTCACCGTGATCGGGATCGGCATCGCGCTCCTGATCGGCGGCGCGGTCGTGACCGAGAGCGTGTTCGCGATCCCCGGCCTCGGCCGCCTCACCATCGATGCCATCCTGCGCCGTGACTATCCGGTGATTCAGGGCATCGTGCTGCTGTTCAGCTTCGTCTACGTCCTCGTCAATCTGATGATCGACGTCGTCTACACGCTCGTTGACCCGAGGATCCGCTATTGACCGACACCACCGTTAATCCGCATTCGCTTCCGGCCGGCCTCGTCCTTGCGCCGCAACTGCCCGAGATCCTGCGGCCGGTCAGGATACGGCGCGGCTTCGTCGGCCTCCTGCGCGGCCACCCGACGGTCGCGATCGGCGGCGCGCTGCTGCTGATGCTGGTGCTGATCGCGATCTTTGCGCCATACCTCGGCACGGTCGATCCGACCGCGCTTGCGCCCGCCAAGCGCACCCGCGCGCCGTCGGCCGATTTCTGGTTCGGCACCGACGTGCTCGGCCGCGACATCTATTCGCGCGTACTGTTCGGCGCGCGCGTCTCGCTCACGGTCGGCTTGTCGGTCGCGATCTGCGCCTCGGCGATCGGCCTTGCCATCGGCATGGTCTCCGGCTTCATCCGCTGGGCCGACGGCATCCTGATGCGGTTCATGGACGGGCTGATGTCGATTCCGCCGATCCTGCTGGCAATCGCGCTGATGGCCCTGACGCGCGGCAGCGTCGGCAACGTCATCCTGGCGATCACCATCGCCGAGATCCCGCGCGTCTCGCGCCTCGTCCGCAGCGTCGTGCTGTCCTTGCGCGAGCAGCCCTATGTTGACGCGGCCGTGGCCTGCGGCACGCGCACGCCGATGATCATCCTGCGCCACATCCTGCCCAACACGGTTGCGCCGATGCTGGTCCAGGCGACTTACATCTGCGCCAGCGCCATGATCACGGAGGCGATCCTGTCCTTCATCGGCGCCGGCACACCGCCGACCATTCCGTCCTGGGGCAACATCATGGCCGAGGGCCGCGCGCTCTGGCAGGTGAAGCCCTACATCGTGTTCTTCCCGGCGGCGTTCCTGTCCGTCACCGTGCTCGCCGTGAATCTGCTCGGCGACGGTCTTCGCGATGCGCTGGACCCGCGCATGGCCAAAAGCCTGTGATGTTGTCTGTGATGGATCGAGGCTGATTGCGATGGCTTTGCTCGAAGTCGAGAACCTCCAGACCCATTTCCGCACGCCCGGCGGCATCAACCGCGCGGTCGACGGGGTCTCCTTCCATGTCAATGAGGGTGAGACGCTCGCCATCGTCGGCGAGTCCGGTTGCGGCAAGTCGGTGACGTCGATGTCCTTGATGCGGCTGATTCCGGAGCCGCCGGGCCGGATCGCAGGCAGCATCCGCTTCGCGGGCAGGGATCTGCTGAAACTGTCCGATCGCGAGATGCGCGCGATCCGCGGCAACGACATCTCGATGATCTTTCAGGAACCGATGACGAGCCTGAACCCGGTGCTCACCGTCGGCCGCCAGATCCGCGAGACCTTGATGATCCATCAGGGCCTCGACAAGCAGGCGGCGGAGGCGCACGCGGTCGAGATGCTGACACTGGTCGGCATTCCCGAGCCGAAACGGCGCGTCGGCGAATATCCGCACCAGCTGTCAGGCGGCATGCGCCAGCGCGTGATGATCGCGGTCGCGCTGGCCTGCAATCCCAAGCTTCTCATTGCGGACGAGCCGACCACCGCGCTCGACGTGACGATCCAGGCGCAGATCCTCAAGCTGATGCTGGACCTGAAGCGCCGGGTCGGAGCGGCCATCATCCTGATCACCCACGATCTCGGCGTCGTCGCCGAGATCGCCGAGCGTGTCATGGTGATGTATGCCGGCCGCAAGGTCGAGGAGGCGCCGGTGGCCGAGTTGTTCCGTTCCCCGCGCCATCCCTATACGCAAGGCTTGTTGGGTGCGGTGCCGAAGCTCGGCTCTTCGCTTGCGGGCACCGCGACGCGGCTCGCCGAGATTCCCGGGCAGGTGCCTGATCTGCGCAAGCCGATCACGGGCTGCGTCTTTGCCGGGCGCTGTGCGCTCGCGACCGATCTCTGCCGCCAATATGCGCCGGGGCTGGAGGAGAAGGGCCCCCGCCACATCGCTGCGTGCCATTACGCCGCCAAGGGAGCGATCGCGGCATGAGTGTTCCGCTGCTCCAGGTCAACGACCTCAAGAAGCACTTTCCGATCAACAAGGGCCTCTTCGGACGGCAAACCGAATTCGTCTACGCGGTGGACGGCGTGTCGTTCGAGATCGCGCGCGGCGAGACGCTGTCCCTGGTCGGCGAGTCCGGCTGCGGAAAATCGACGGTCGGCCGCGCCATCCTGCGACTGTTCGAGATCACCTCGGGCCAGGTCATCCTCGACGGCCAGAGGATCGACGACGCCGCACCGGGCACGATGCGCCAGATGCGCCGCCGCGTGCAGGTCGTGTTCCAGGATCCGTTCTCGAGCCTCAATCCGCGCATGCGCGTGCGCGACATTCTCGCCGAGCCGATCCGCAATTTCGGCCTCGCCAAATCCGCAGAGGATCTCGAGGTCCGTGTCACATCGCTGATGGACACGGTGCGCCTGCCGCGCGAGGCGCTGAACCGCAGGCCGCACGAATTCTCCGGCGGCCAGCGTCAGCGCATCGGCATCGCGCGGGCGCTTGCGGCCGAGCCCGAGCTGATCGTCTGCGACGAGGCGGTCTCCGCGCTCGATGTCTCGGTTAAGGCGCAGATCGTCAATCTCTTGCAGGATCTGCAGCGCGAGTTCGGCCTCGCGCTGCTCTTCATCAGCCACGATCTCGCCATCGTCGAGCACATGACCCACCGCGTCGCCGTGATGTATCTCGGCAAGATCGTCGAGGTGGCTCCGCGCCGCGAGATCTTTGCCGCGCCAAGGCATCCCTACACCAAGGCGCTGCTTTCGGCCGTGCCGCTGCCGGAGCCCGGAGCCCAGCGCAATCCCATCATCCTCAAGGGCGACGTGCCGAGCCCGATCAATCCGCCGAAGGGATGCCGCTTTCACACCCGTTGTCCGTTCGTGTTCGATCGCTGCCGGACGGAGGAGCCGACGCTGCGCGCGACCGGAGCCGAGCAGTGGGTGGCCTGCCATCTCGAAGAGGCCGCGCCGGCAATGAGCAGCTGAAGGGACCTGACGCCAGTGCGCGTCGCACACTCACGCCGACGCGTGGCGGTGCCTGGACGGAGGACCGGACTGACATCGGGTGATGATTGCATTATGTCCCTGTTTTGCCCGACGAGTCAAAATCCACCGCCGATCTGGGTCGGCATTGGCCTCGAATGCGAGGCCGCGCGGTGCATCTGAAATTCGTCAGCAAGAACAAGCCCCGTTCTACTGTGCATGGGGTTGTTTTCGCACTTTTGTGGCGGCGGACCTCAACCCTGCCGGCGCAGGAAGCCGGTGATCGTGACCTTGTCCCAGATGTCGGCCGCGGCAAACGGATCTGCACGGTTGAAGGCTTCGACCTCGGCGCGGCCGGGGGCCTCGATCAGGAACAGGCTGCCGATCATGGTCTGGCCGTCGTCGGAGACGAGCGGACCGGACATCACGATCTTGACGCCGAAGCGCGAGGTGTCGCTGAGGAAAGCCTTGTGGGCATCGTAATTGGCGAGCCTGGTCGGCAACGCGCCGGTGCGGTCGAGGGCGTGAATGGCGAACAGCATGCTGTCTCCGTTTCTTGGCTTCATTCTTGGGACGGCCGCGGGCTGCGGCCGTCCGGTCTTGATGTGGGGGGATGGCCTACTTCGCGCTGAGCTTGCCGGCGTCCTCGAAGGTGGGGCAGGTCCGCTGCTCCAGCGGCACGTCGAACGGCCCGTAATTGTCCTTGGTGATCACTGTCGGCTTCAGCACGATCTCGCTGATGACAGGCTGGCCCCGCAAGGAGCGGATCGCCATCATGGTGCCGAGGCAGCCTTGCGCAAAGCCGTTGTAGTCGCCGCTCGCCAGCAGCTTGCCGGACTTGATCGCGTCGATCGCCTCCTTGGTGCCGTTGATGCCGATCACCTGCGCCTTGCGGTTGGCACCGTCGAGCGCCTCGATCGCGCCGACCGCCATGGCATCGTTGGCGGCTAACACGCCGTCGATCTGCGAATTGGACTGCATCAAGTTCTCCATCACCTGGAGCGCCTGGAGCCGCTGGTAGTTGCCGGGCTGCGAGGCCAAAAGCTTGGCGCCGGGGGCTTCCTTCAGCGCGTCGTTGAAGCCGCGGACGCGGTCGACATTGGTCAGCGAGCCCTTGACGCCTTCGATGATGACGATGTTGCCCTTGCCGCCGAGCGTCTTCAGCAGGAAGCGCGCGGTCTCCAGCCCAAGGCTGTAATCGTCGGCGCCGACGAAGGACAGGAACTTGCCGCCGGCAGAACGGTCGGTGATGTTGACGACCGGGATCTTGGCTTCGTTGATCTTCTCGACGCCCGGTACCATCGCCTTGTAGTCGACCGGCGTGAACACGATCGCGCTCGGCTTCTTCACCACGACGTCCTCGATCTGGCTGAGCTGCTCGGGGATCGAGTCCGGCTTGGTCGGGATGTACTGCAGCGTCTTCGCGTTCAGCACCTTCGCCATGTTGTCGGCGCCGACCCGCACCGTCTGGAAGAACGGATTGGTCTGGTTCTTGGTGAAGACGGCGATGGTCTCGCCGTCGGCACGCGCCGCAGTGGTGAGCGCAGTCGCCATCAGCAGCGGCAGCGCCATATAGCCCAGTTTACGTTGCATGTTGCCTCCATCCCTCATTTTGCTTGTTGGATTGCTAGAACTCATTGCGCGCGACGGCGGGTCTTCATGTCGAGCCAGACCGCGAGAATGACGATGACGCCGGTGACGAGCGGCTGCCAATTGGCGCTGACCGCGAGCAGGTTCATGCCGTTCAGCACCAGGGTCAGGATCAGCGCGCCGATGAAGGTGCCGAACACGGTGCCGACGCCGCCGAACAGCGAGGTCCCCCCGATCAGAACGGCCGCGATCGCCGGCAGCGTCAGGCTCTCGCCGATATCGGCCTCGGCCGAATTGAGCCGCGACAGGAAGATGATCGAGGCAAGTCCCGCCATGGTGCCTGAGACCGCGTAGACCAGCAGCAGGCGGCGCGCGACGGGAATGCCTGATAGTCGTGCGGCGACAGGATTGGCGCCGATCGCGTAGATCTCCTGGCCCCAGACCGTGCGCTGCGCGAAGAACGTCCCGATGCCGAGGAACACCAGGAGCAGGTAGACCGGAATGGGCAGGCCGAACAGATAGCCGCTGCCGATCTGGCGGAAGCCGGCCGGGAAGCCGTGCAGGGTCTCGCCCGCCATGTACCAATAGGTGAGGCCGTTCAGCACCCAGAGCATGCCGTAGGTGGCGATGAAGGAGGGGATGCGGAGCGCCGTGACCATGACGCCGTTGATCAGGCCGACGAGCCCGCCGCAGGCAAGTCCGGTGAGGATGCCGAGCGCAGGCGAACCGGTCGTGTGGATCACGGTACCGGCGAGGCAGGCGGACAGCGCGACATTGGCGCCGACGGAGAGATCGAGGCCTGCGGTCAGCACCACCAGCGTCAGGCCGGAGGCGATGAAGAAGGTCAAGCTTGCCTGCCTCAGCACGTTGAGGATGTTGCCGAGGCTCAGGAAGGAATCGCTGAGCACGGCCAGCACCGCGCAGATCAGGAAAGCCGCGAGCAGGCGATAGAATAGCTGGACCGCGTCCTGCGACAGGAAGGAGCGGGGCGGCGCCATGGCGCCCTTGGTGATGTCGGTCATGTGCGGCTCCTGAGGCCGTCGAGGAACAGGGCAACGATGACGAGCACGCCGACGCTGGCGACCTGCACCGAGGAGGGGAGCGAGATCAGGTTCAGCCCGTTGCGCAACACGCCGACGGAAAGGACTCCGAGCAGCGTACCGAGTAGCCAACCATTCCCGCGCTCGAACGAGGTGCCGCCGACGGCGACGGCCGCGATGGCATCGAATTCCAGGCCGAGGCCGGCGGTGGGATGGCCGGAGTTCATGCGTGCGGTCATCAACAGGCCTGCGATTCCGGCCATGGCGCCGCCGATCGCGTAGACCGCGATCAGCAGCCTGTTGGGGGATAGCCCGGCATAGCGCAGCGCCTCGCGGTTGCCGCCGAGGGCGAAGATGTAGGTGCCGAAGCGGGTGTGATAGAGCAGGCCGTGAAAGGCCGCATAGGTCACCAGGGCCATCACGATCGGCACGGGAATGCCTGCTAGCGTCGCCGAATAGATGTCGCGCACGCTGTGGGGAATGCCGACCACGCTCTGGCCGTCGCTGACGATCAGCGACAGGCCTTGCGCCATGCCGAGCGTGCCGAGCGTCGCGACGAAGGGAGGTATGCCGAGAATGGCGACCAGCCAGCCGTTGGCGAGGCCAAAGGCCGTGCCGACCAGAAGGCCGGCGCCGAGGCCGAGCAGCATCGACTTGGTCGCAAGCGACACGATCGCGACGCACAGCGAAGTCAGCGTCAGCACCGCGCCCATCGACAGGTCCAGCCCCTCCGTCATGATGATCAGGGTCATCGGCAGCGCGAGCATGGTCAGGATGGTCGATTGCACCAGCACGTTGGAGAGGTTGGCGACCGACAGGAAGCCGGGCGCGATCACGCTGAACAGCACGATCAGCAGCACCAGCACCATGGCAACGCCGGGAATGCGCTGCAGCGGATTGGGTTGAGCGACGACCGCGACCTCACGCATGATGCATCCCCAATCGCACGATGTTCTCCTCGGTCAATTCGTTGCGTGACAAATGTCCCGCGATGCGCCCCTCGCGCATCACATAGGCGCGGTCGCAGACATGGCAGATCTCGACCTGTTCGGACGAGATCATCAGCGCCGCCGCGCCGTCCGCGACCAGGCGGTCGATCAGCGCGAAGATCTCCGACTTGGCGCCGATGTCTATGCCTCGCGTCGGCTCATCGAAGATGAAGAGTTTTGAGCCGGCGGCGAGCCATTTGCCGATCACGACCTTCTGCTGGTTGCCGCCCGAGAGCAGGCCGACGGTCTGGCGTGCGCTTGGTGTCGCGATGCGGAGCTGCCGGATCAGGCCGTCAGCGGTACGCTGGGCCGAGCGTTGGTCGAATAGCCCGCTCGGAAACAGCTTTTTCAGCGCCGACACCACCAGATTGTCGCTGACGGATCGCAGCAGCGCGAGGCCTTCGCTCTTGCGGCTCTCCGGGATCAGCGCGATGCCGCGGCGGGCGGCGAGATCCGGCTCGCCGGAAATGCTCTTGCCGTCGAAGATGATCTCGCCCGAGGTCACGGGATCTGCGCCGAAGATGGCGCGGGCGACCTCGCTGCGGCCGGAGCCGACCAGGCCGCATAGCCCGACGATCTCGCCCCGGCGTACCTCGATGTTGATGTCGGAGATGCCGGTGGGCGCGCTCAGGCCCTTGACCTCGAGCAACACTTCGCCGGGCTTGTCGACGAAATGGCGCGGATAGGTCATGTCGATGTTGCGGCCGACCATCATGCGCACCAGCTGGTCCGGCGTGACGTCGGCGGGCCGGACGCCGTCGATGCGGCGGCCGTCGCGCAGCACGGTGATGCGATCGCCGAGCGTGAACACCTCGGCCATGCGGTGCGAGATATAGACGATGGACACGCCGTCCGCCTTCAGCCGCGCGATTAGCGCGAACAGGAGCTCGGTCTCGCGGTCGGACAGTGCCGCGGTCGGCTCGTCCATGACGAGGATGCGGGCGTTCTGGCTGATCGCCTTGGCGATCTCGACCATCTGCTGCTGGGCGACGCCGAGCTTGTCGACAATGGTGGCGGGATCGATGTCGAAGCCGATCGTGTCGAGCACGCGCCTTGCGTCGGCCAATATCCTGCGGCGGTCGATGGTGCCGGGAATGCGGCCCTTCGGCTCGCGTCCCAAGAAGATGTTCTGGGCGATGTCGAGATGGGGGACCAGCGAGAATTCCTGGAAGATCACGGCGATGCCGAGCTTCTGCGCATCGGCAGTCGAGGAGATCGCGACGCGTTCGCCGTTGTAATAGAATTCGCCGGCGTCAGCGCGATAGGCGCCGCACAGCACTTTCATCAGGCTCGACTTGCCGGCGCCGTTCTCGCCCAGCAGCATATGGACTTCGCCGGGGTAGACGGCAAAGGACACGTCGTCCAGCGCCTTGACGCCCGGAAACTCCTTGCTGATGCCGCGCAGTTCCAGCAGCGGCGTGGGCGAGGTGACCTCGATGGGGAGCGCGTCGCTCATGGCTTGTTGCTCATGTTTTGGCTCTGCCAGCAAAGATCTTTCCGGGGTTCATCAATCCGTCGGGATCGAGCGCCGCCTTGATCGATCGCATCACGTCCACGGCCTCGCCGAGCTCGTCGGTCAGATAGTCGATCTTGCCGAGCCCGATGCCGTGCTCGCCGGTGCAGGTGCCGTCCATGGCGATGGCACGCGCGACCATGCGGGCCTGCAGCGCCTTGGCGCCCTCGACCTCCTCCGGTCGTGTCGGGTCGATCAGGATCAGCATGTGGAAATTGCCGTCGCCCATGGCCGACGATCGGCGCGGTAAAGCCGTGCTCGTCACCGTCGCGACGCGTCTCCGTCAGGCATTCCGCCAGACGCGAGATCGGCACGCAGACGTCGGTGATCACAGCGCGCGCTCCGGGCCGCAAGCCAAGGCCGGCGTACAGGGTGTTGTCGCGGGCATGCCAGAGCCGGCTGCGGTCTTCCTGCGCCTTGGCCCAGGCAAAGCCATGGCCGCCATGCTCGGCCGCGATCGCCTGCGCGGCTTCGGCCTGCTCGGCGACGGAGGTTTCGGAGCCGTGGAATTCGAAGAACAGCGTGGGGGCCTCGCGATAGCCGAGCTTGGCGTAGGCATTGATGCCGCGCATCATGACATCGTCGAGCAGCTCGATGCGGGCCACGGGGATCGCGGACTGGATCACGGAGATCGCGGTGTCCACCGCATCGTGCAGGGTGTCGAAGCTGCAGACTGCCGCCGAGATCGCCTGCGGCACGGGATGTACCTTCAGCGTGATCTCCGTGATGACGCCGAGGGTGCCCTCCGCGCCGACGAACATGCGCGTGAGGTCATAGCCGGCGGCCGATTTGCGCGCCCGCCGGGCGGTGCGGATCACGCGGCCATCGGCCAGCACCACCTCGAGCGCCATGACGTTGTCTTTCATGGTGCCGTAGCGCACCGCCATGGTGCCGGAAGCGCGTGTCGAGGTCATGCCGCCGATCGATGCGTCGGCGCCGGGATCGATCGGGAAGAACAGGCCGGTATTGCGCAGCTCCGCATTGAGCTGCTTGCGGGTGATGCCAGGCTGCACCACGACGTCCATGTCGCTGTCGTGCAACGTCAGTACCTTGTTCATCCGCGCGAAGTCGAAGCAGACGCCCCCCGCGACCGCGGCCGCATTGCCTTCGAGCGAGGTGCCGGCGCCGAACGGGACGATCGGCATGCCGACGCCGGCGCAGAGCTTGACGATTTCGGCGACCTCCTGCGTGGTCTCGGGGAAGACCACGATGTCGGGCGGCAGGCTCTGATAGTGCGACTCGCTCTGCCCGTGCTGATCGAGCACGCCGCGCGCAACGCTCGCGCGCGGACCGATCATGCCGGTGAGGCGCTCGGCCAAAACGCCCGTGCTGATCCGCGGTCCCATCCTCAGCTCCCGTCCCTGTTTTACGGACTCTTGTTGGTCCGTTGTTGAGCTTAAGCGGCTCTTGCGTTGCTTGCGACCTGCTTCAGGCCGAAATCATAGTTGAGATGAAAATAGTCGCGCTCCACCATGCGACCATCCGGCGCACGGCCGGCGGGATGACGGACGAACTCCCGGATCAGGCTGTCCTTGACGCCGAACACCACGTCGCTGTCGAGATATTGGTCGCCGGCAACGAAGACGTGCGTCACCAGCTGCTCGAAACCGGGCGCTGAGATCATGAAGTGCACGTGCGCCGGGCGCCAGGGATGGCGTCCCTGCACCTCGAGCATCTCGCCGACCGGTCCATCATGCGGAATCGGGTAGGCGGCCGGCTTGATCGACCAGAAATGGAAGCGGCCGTTGGCGTCGGTATGGAAGCGGGCGCGCATCGCGAGATCGCCGATCTTGTCGAGCTGCTGCACGTCGTAATAGCCGTCGTCGTCGGAGTGCCAGACGTCGACCACCGCGCCCACGAGCGGCTTCCCGTCCACGGTCGCGACCGAGCCGGTGACCAGCATCGGATCGCCATCCATCGGCCCGGAGATGTCAGCGCCGCTGTCCTTCTCCGGCGCAGCCTGGACGAAGAACGGCCCGAGCACCGTGGTCTCGGTCGCGCCTTCGGGCACCGGATGGTTGATGGCATCGACCAGCATGGAGACGCCAAGCGTGTCCGACAGCAAGATGAATTCCTGGCGCTTGTCGTTGCACATGTGCCCGGTGCGGGTCAGGAAATCGATGCCGAACTCCCACTCCTTCTGGGTGGGCCGCACCTCGCGGACGAAGGCGTGCAAGTGCCGCACCAGCGCTTCGCTCACCTGCTTGATGCGTGGATCGGTCGCGCCCGCGATCCGCTCCAGAACGGCGTCCGTGATCGTGTTTTCGTTGAAGTTACGCATGTGTATCTCCGCGATCAGGGTTTTGGTTCGCCGAGGCCGGACAGCCGTTCGAGATGCTTGACGGTCGCGATGAAGTCGGTATCGCCGTCGCCCTGCGCGACCAGCGCGCCATAGGTCTCGCGCACTTGCGCGGCGAGCTGCAGCGGCACGCCGACGGCGTGGCCGGCGCCCAGGATCAGGTCGAGATCCTTGGCCATCTGCCTGCAGGAGAAGGTGGACTCGAAGTCGCGAGTCCGCAGCGGCGCGGTCTTGTACTTCACCATGGGAGAGGCGACCGCGCTGTCGTCGAGCACTTTTAGGATGTCCTGCCAGGCGATGCCGCCCTTGCGCGCCAGCGCCAGGCTCTCGGCCATCATCGCCGCAGACACCGCGATCATCAGGTTGACCGAGAGTTTTGCGTAGCGCGCTTCCTCGGCCGGGCCGAGATAGGTCTGGGCGCGGGTGAATGCGGTGAACAGCGGCTTTGCGCTCTCAAAGGCGTCTTTCGGCCCCGACACGAAGCAGCTCAGCGCGCCGGTGTGAACGATGCTGGCATTGCCGGAGACCGGCGAGCGCAGATAGGAAATGCCGCGTGCCAGCGCGGCGGCTGCAACCTCAGCCGAGGCTTCGACACTCACGGTGCTGGTTTCGATCAAGACGGCACCGGGCGCCATCGCGGCGATCAGGCCGGCGGAGCCGAGCAATGCGCCGCGCAAAGCAGCGTCGTCGGGCAGAGACGTGATCACTGCGGCCTTGCCGCTCACGGCCTCGGCCGGCGAGGCGGCAATCGCAATGCCCTGCGCGCGCGCCTCGTCGATGCGCGCCGCGCTCTGGTCGAACGCGGTAACGGCAAAGCCCGCCTTGGCGACGAGCACCGACATCGGCAGGCCCATCTTGCCGATCCCGATGAAACCAACTGTTTTCAGAGCGTCAGTCATTGTTCTTGTCCATTGGCGCCTCAGGCGGCGCGTCCCTGTCGTTCAATATCCTGCACCAGCCGCCGGCCGGATTGCGCCAGCAACTCCTTCTTCGTCTCCAGCCCGTCAACCAGCAGCCAGCCGTTGCGCTTCTTCCAGGCGCCGCCGATCATGACGGCCTCGATGTTGGCGAGGCTCGTCTGCATCACGACAGTTGCGATCGGGTCATGCACCGGATGAAGATTGAGATCGGAGGCGTTGATGATGACGAGGTCGGCGAGCTTGCCAGGCGTCAGCGAGCCGATCTGGTGCCCGCGGCCGAGCATGCGGGCGCCTTCCGTCGTGACCCAGCGCAGCGCTTCGCGCACGGGAATCGTGGTCGTCGCCGGAATGGCACCACTCGCCTTGCGCGATTCCGCATTGTCGAGCGCCCGCTGCATCGAGAGCGCAACGCGCGCGACGGAGAGGAGATCGCCGGCCAGCACGGATTCGAGATCAATCCCGACCGTCGGCCGCACGCCGCGCTTCAGGAGGCGGCCGGTGATCGGAAAGCCATGGCCCTGGATCATCTCGTTCTCGGGCGTCACCGAGAACGATACGCCGAGATCGACGAGACGATCGAGCAGATCATCGGGCAGATCGTTGCCGTGGACGATGTTGATGCCGGGGCCGACGAGGCCGGCCTCGAGCAGCTTCTCCCAGCCGTCGGGCGTCTTGGCCGGACCGCCGCCCTGATGCATCGAGGCGATCAGGTTCAGCTCCCGCGCCAGGCGGAAATCGTGCATGGCGACGTCGAGCGTCGAGTAATGCGGGCCGAGAATGGCGAGCCCGAGCGTGACGAGGCCGTCGCGGTCGGCGAGGGGGCCCGCCAGCAGCCGCTCGACCTCGCGGCGCGGATGCGGCACTTCCGAGAAATGCGGCTCGCCCGGCTTCGGCTCGGGCTTGGGCGAGCCGTGGAAGAACGCGGCGCGGATGCCGCTTTCGATCAGGCCGCGCAAGGCGGCGTCGGTATGGTCCGACGTCGGGTTGTTGTGGCACCAATCGACCAGCGTGGTGACGCCGTGATTGATCTGGTTCAGCGCGCCGACGAGGGTTGCGATGTAGATATCGTCGGGCCGGAACACGGTGGCGAGGCCCGCATGCATGCGGCGGAAATATTCCAGCAGCGTCCAGTTCGCGGCAAAGCCGCGCAAGCCGGTCTGCCAAGTGTGCATATGTGCGTTGATCAGGCCGGGAATGACGATGCGGCCCGTGCCGTCGACGACCGCCGTGTCGGCCGCAGCGTCGATCGACGGGCGCACCTCGGCGATCCGGCTGCCCTCGACCAGCACATCGCCGGTCGAGAGATCGCCGATCGCGTCATCCATGCTGATGACGGTGGCGGATCTGATCAGGGTGCGCCGCATCGCTTCAAGCTGCCGCTTTGATGGCGCCGGGTGGCTCGCCGGTCCAGGCGCGCGCGATCAACTCGCGAATGGCGCCACGCTCGAGCGGGCGCGGATTCCAGTAGGCATTCGTGACTGCGAGGTCAGCCGCCTTGTCGATGCCGCCCTCGGGCATGCCGACATCGCGTAGCGCGACCTTCGCACCCAGCCGCTTCGCAAGTTCGAAAAGCCCCCGAGCTGCATCGGCTGCCCCGATCGCGCGCGCGATCCGCACCATCGCGTCGGGCACGGCCGGCGCGTTGTAGGCCAGCGCATGCGGCAGCACGATGGTGTGCGTTTCGGCGTGCGGCAGGTCGAAAGTGCCGCCGAGCGTGTGACAGAGCTTGTGATGCAGCGCCATGCCGACAGTGCCGAGGCAGACACCGCACAGCCAGGCGCCATAGAGCGCCTCAGTGCGGGCCTCCCGATCGTCGTTCCTGGCGACAATGGCGGGCAGGGCGCGCGCCAGCGCGCGGATGCCTTCTTCGGCCATCAGCGAGGTGACAGGGTTGGCGTCGCGCGCGTAAAGCGCCTCGACGGCATGGGCGATCGCGTTGATGCCGGAGGTTGCGGCGAGGCTCGCCGGCAGCGTCAGCGTCAGGTCGACGTCGTAGATCACGGTCTCCGGCAGCACGGCTGCATCGCGCACCGTGGTCTTCAGCCCGTTCTCGGTCTGGCCGACGATCGGCGTCATCTCCGATCCGGCATAGGTGGTGGGAATGCAGAGCTGGTTTACACCGGCGCGCAAGGCCAAAGCCTTGCCGAGCCCGGTGGTCGAGCCGCCGCCGAGCGAAACGACGCAATCGGCTTCGCATGCCTTCATTGCCGCGAGCGCGCGTTCCGTGACCTCGACCGGCGTGTGCATGGTGGCGCCGGAAAAGATGCCGGCATAGAGCGGGCCGAGCGCGGCTCCCAAGCTCTTGCCTTGTGCCTCCTGCTGCGGCGTCGTCAGCACCAGCGCACGCTTGCCGCCGAGCCGCTCGACCTCGGCCTTGGCTGAGGCAAGCGTGCCGCTGCCGAACACGACGCGGCAGGGCAGGTTTTCGAAGGTGAACGAACCGATCATGCGCCGGTCTCTTTGATGGGATAATCGACCTGGAAGCGCCCGATCCGCAAGTCGCCCAGCGCCTCGCGCACGCGCAGATGCTCCGGGTGGTTGGCATAGGCGGCGAGCGCCGCCTGGTCGGTGAATTCGGAGAACAGCACCACGTCGCAGGCGTAATCGACCGCGCTGACGTCCATGCCGACTTCGATATGCGTGAGGCCGTCGATCCGGCCTTTGAGGCCCTCGAACAGGGTCTTGACCTTGAGCCGGGCGGCGGAGCGCTCCGCGGGCGTCTCCCCGCGCAGTCGCCACATCACGATGTGCCTGATCGGGCCCGACATTTCCTGATTTCCTCGCCTGCAATGGTGCTTTGTTGGCGCCATTTTGCCTTGCAGAAAACGGAAATAAAGGTCAAAATTTGTAAGTCTCTTTTCCTGTTTATGCAAAAATGGACCGGCTGCTTCAACTCGAGGTCTTCTCCAAAACCGCTGAGCTCGGCAGCCTTTCCAAGGCCGCCGAAATCCTGCGGATGTCGAACGCCGCTGCGAGCCGCCATCTCAGCGCGCTGGAGGAGCGGCTTGCGGTCCGGCTGATCGAGCGCAACACGCGCCGGCAATGGCTGACCGAAGCGGGACAGGAACTGCTGCAGCGGTGCAGCACGCTTCTGAACGAGCTCGCCGAAGCCGAGGACGCCGTCTCCGACCGCGCGCTGTCGCCGAAGGGCATGCTGCGCGTGACGAGCTCGCTGTCCTTTGCGATGATCTACCTCGCGCCGATGCTGCCCGCCTTCCGCGCGCTCTATCCCGATCTCAGCGTGCAGATCATCAGCGCGAACCGCTACCTCGACTTCATCGAAGCCGGCATTGACGTTGCGATCCGCACCCGCGAGCACGAGCCGGATTCAAACATCGTCGTCCGCCGCATCGGTCAGATGCACCGCGTGCTCGCGGCCGCTCCGTCCTATCTGGAGAAGCACGGCCGGCCCGAGCATCCCGCCGATCTCGCCCGCCACAACATGCTGATCTACAACCTCGCCAATGATCCCTATTCGCTGCGGCTGAGCCAGGGCAGCACGACGCAGACGATCCGGATCGCGCCGACGCTCGACAGCAACGACGGCCAGATCATCTGTGGTGCGGCGCGCGCGGGGCTCGGCATCCTGATCCAGCCGCTCTATATCGTGCAGGGCGATATCGCGGCTGGCCGGCTGGTGCCTGTCCTGAGTGATTGGCAGCTGCCGTTGCTCACCATGAACATCGCCTATCAGAACCGAGTCAGGCTGCCCGCCAAGATCAGGGTGTTCTCCGACTTCCTCGTCAGCTACATCCGGGAGCATTCAGAGCCGGGGATCTGGATCGACGCGGCGAAGTGAGCGGAAGCAGCATGTATCTCGGCATCGATCTCGGCACGTCGGCGGTCAAGACGGTTCTCGTCGACGATGCCCAGCGCGTGATCGCAAGCGAGAGCCGGTCGCTCGCGACCGTCTCGCCGCAACCGGGCTATTCCGAGCAGGATCCGGCGCAGTGGATCGATGCGACCTTCGCCACGCTGGATGCCCTCAAGGCGTCGCATGCCGATGCGTTGGCGGCGGTCGCAGGCATCGGGCTGTCCGGCCAGATGCATGGCGCCACGCTGCTCGATGCAAGCTTGAGGCCGCTGCGGCCCTGCATCCTCTGGAACGACGGACGCTCTGCGACTGAGTGCCGTGTCCTGGAGCAACGCTGGCCCGCCTTGCGCGAGGTGACGGGCAACAAGGCGATGCCGGGCTTCACCGCGCCAAAACTGCTCTGGATCGCCGCGCACGAGCCCGAGATCTTCGCGGCGACGAAACTCGTTCTTCTGCCAAAGGCCTATCTGCGACTGGTGCTATCGGGCGAGGCTGTCGAGGACGTCTCGGATGCCTCGGGATCCCTATGGCTCGACGTTGCGCGCCGCGATTGGTCGGACGCCGCGCTGGCAGCGAGCGGCTTGTCGCGCGAGCACATGCCGCGCCTGGTCGAGGGATGCGCGCCCGCAACCACGCTGCGCAGCGAACTCGCGCGGCGCTGGGGGATGATCAGGCAGCCGGTGATCGCGGGTGGGGCCGGCGACAATCCCGCGGGCGCCATCGGCATCGGCGCAATCCGGCCGGGAGCCGCTTTCGTGTCGCTGGGAACCTCGGGTGCGCTCATGGTCCCGACCGACCGGATCGCCGCCAATCCCGACCGTGTCGTGCACACGTTCTGCCACGCCATTCCAGGGATGTGGATTCAGGCCGGCGCGA
Organism: Bradyrhizobium sp. IC3195; assembly: GCF_020193585.1. Lineage (NCBI taxonomy): Bacteria > Pseudomonadati > Pseudomonadota > Alphaproteobacteria > Hyphomicrobiales > Nitrobacteraceae > Bradyrhizobium > Bradyrhizobium sp. IC3195. Next base: position 310,687 of record NZ_JADYVG010000005.1, read on the forward strand.
TCCTCTCGGCCGCTTCCTGCCTTGCCTGGCTCGCGCGCCTGTTCGGCGCCGCCGAGGCCGAGCTGCTGGCGCCGCTTGGAGCACGACCGCCGGCGCCGTCGCCCGTGAGCTTCCTGCCTTATCTCGCCGGTGAGCGGACGCCGCACGACGATCCCGTTGTGCGCGGCATGCTGGATGGCCTGAGCCATGGCACCGATCGCGCGGCGATCGTGCAGGCGGTGCTCGAAGGCGTTGCCTTCGCGCTTGCCGATTGCCGCGATGCGCTCGCGGATGCCGGCATCGGGATTGCGGAGGCCGACGTGATTGGCGGCGGTTCACGCTCTACCTTCTGGCTCTCGGTGCTGGCGAACGTGCTGAGCATTCCGATGCATCGCTTTGCCGGAGGTGAAACCGGCGCCGCGTTCGGTGCGGCGAGATTGGGGCGGCTTGCTGTCACGGGTGAGGCAATCGGTGACGTATGCATGCAGCCGCAGCGCATCGAAACATTCGAGCCCGACGCTGCACTGGTCGATGCCTACGCTGAACGGCTTCCCGCCTGGCGCGACCTGTATCGGCCGCGCCACTAGCTGGCCCAATCTGGTTTGCATACTTCGGTATATTCGCCTTCGGTATTGCCCTGCGTCACCCGCTTTTGTTTAATGACCAAACCGCGTTGCCGAGAAACGAGACGCGGGTGGGAAACGCATTGTGCGCCGGGAGGCACGATGAACGATCCGATCCTCGAGATGCGCGGGGTCTCGAAGACCTTCTTCGGCATCAAGGCGCTGCGGGCCGTCGATCTCACCGTCTATCCCGGCGAAATTCACGCCCTGATGGGTGAGAACGGCGCCGGCAAGTCGACGCTGATGAAGATCCTGTCCGGCGCCTACCGGCCCGACCCGGGCGGCGAGATCCGCATCGAGGGCAGGGCGGTGCGGATCGAAGGCCCGCTCGGCGGCCGCGCGGCGGGCATCTCCATCATCTACCAGGAGCTGTCGCTCGCTCCCAATCTCAGCGTTGCCGAGAACATCTATCTGGGACGGGAGATATCGCGGTCAGGCTTGCTGGCGCGCGGCACCATGCGCGAGGGCGTCGGCCCGATCCTGAAGCGCCTGGGCGCAGACTTCCTGCCCTCGACGCTGGTGGCGCATCTGTCCATGGGGCAGCGGCAGCTGGTCGAGATCGCCCGTGCGCTGCACGTCAGATCGAAAATCCTCATCATGGACGAGCCGACCACCTCGTTGTCGGCCGCCGAAAGTGAGCGGCTGTTCGCGTTGATCCGCCAGCTTCGCGCCGAGGGCCTTGCCATCATCTACATCTCGCATCGCATGGACGAGGTCTATGCGCTCGGCGATCGCGTCACCGTGCTGCGCGACGGCCGCCTGGTCGGCTCGCTCGACAAGCCCGAGATCCGCGCCGACACCATCGTGCGCTTGATGGTCGGTCGCGACGTCTCCTCGTTCTACAAGAAGGACCATGATCCGGAGGCGGGGCGGGGGCATCCCGTGCTCGCGGCGATCGACATGGCCGATGGCGGGCGCGTCAAGGGCTGCTCTCTCACCGTGCATGCGGGTGAGGTGGTCGGCCTCGCCGGCCTGATCGGCGCCGGTCGCACCGAGCTTGCGCATCTCATCATCGGCGCGTCGCCAAAAACCTCCGGCCGGCTCGAGCTGGAGGGGCGTCCGGTCGAGATCCGCACGCCGGGCGAGGCGCTCGAGGCCGGCATTGCCTATCTGACCGAAGACAGGAAGGCGCTCGGCCTGTTTCTCGACATGTCGTGTCTGGACAACATCAACCTCGCCGTGCTCGGCCGCGATGCGAAGCTCGGCTGGTTTCTGGACCGCGACAAGGCACGCGAGCGCGCCGACCGCGCGTTTGCAGGCCTCAGCATCCGCGCCGCCAATGCTGGCGTTCCCGCCGGCGGCCTGTCAGGGGGCAACCAGCAGAAGGTGCTGCTGTCGCGGCTGCTCGCCATCGCGCCGAAGGTCCTGATTCTCGACGAGCCGACGCGCGGCGTCGATGTCGGCGCCAAGTCGGAAATCTATTCGATCATCGACAATCTCGCCAAGGCCGGCACCGCGATCCTCGTCATCTCGTCCGATCTGCCCGAGATCATCGGCATCTGCGACCGCGTCATCGTGATGCGTGCCGGGCACATTGCCGGCGAGGTCAGCCGCGGTCCGAATTCGCCGCTGGCGCAGGAAGACATCATGGGGCTTGCCACGGGGATGGAGCATCTCGATGCCTGACAATGGTGCTGCGGAGGCAAAGCCGGCATCGACGACGACCAATGGCGCTGCCGCGGAAACAAGACGCCAGCGGATGAGGATGCTGATCAGCGCGCTCGGCATGTTGCCGGTGCTGCTGATCCTCTGCATCGGCTTCAACGTGCTGTCCGAAGGCCGCTTCTTCACAGGACAAAATCTCGGCATCGTATTGCAGCAGGCCGCTGTGAACACCGTGCTCGCCGCCGGCATGACCTTCGTCATCCTCACCGGCGGCATCGACCTGTCGGTCGGCTCGATCCTGGCGGCCTCCGCGATGGCGGGTTTGACGCTCTCCAAGATGCCGGAGCTCGGAATGCTGTGGCTGCCGGCCGCACTGCTCACCGGCCTCGTCTTCGGCATCGTCAACGGCGCGCTGATTGCGCTGCTGCGCCTGCCGCCCTTCATCGTCACGCTCGGCTCGCTCACCGCGGTGCGCGGCCTGGCGCGGCTGCTCGGGGCCGACACCACCGTGTTCAATCCCTCCATTCCCTATGCCTTCATCGGCAACGGCTCGTTGACGCTCATTCCCGGAGTCGCGTCGATCCCATGGCTCTCAGTAATCGCCTTGCTCGTCATTCTCGTCTCCTGGCTGGTGCTGCGCCGGACCGTGCTCGGCGTGCATATCTATGCCGTGGGCGGAAACGAGAGCGCAGCGCGGCTTGCCGGCATCAAGGTCTGGGCCGTCCTGATCTTCGTCTACGGCATCTCCGGACTTTTCGCCGGGCTCGGCGGCGCCATGCAGGCGGCGCGGCTCTACGCAGCCAACGGACTCCAGCTCGGCCAGTCCTATGAGCTCGATGCAATCACCGCGGTGATCCTCGGCGGTACCTCGTTCGTCGGCGGCATCGGCTCGATCTGGGGCACGCTGGTCGGTGCGCTCATCATCGCCGTGCTCTCGAACGGGCTCATCCTGATCGGTGTCTCCGACATCTGGCAATATGTGATCAAGGGCCTGGTGATCATCGGTGCCGTGGCGCTGGACCGCTACCGGCTGCAAGGCTCCGCGAGAACGTGAAAGGTCTGGCGCGCAACGGCGTGCGCATGGTTGAGACGAGATTCCGTTGCGGCAACTGGTCTGCCGCGCCGGGGACGAAGACAGACCAGGGAGGAAGTCCATGTTGAAGACGATCATGCTCGCCGGCGCCGCCATGGCGCTTGCCCTCACCACCGCACCATCCTTCGCCAAGGAGCTCAAGTCGATCGGCGTCTCGCTGGGATCGATGGGCAATCCGTTCTTCGTCGCGCTGTCGAAGGGCGCCGAGTTCGAGGCCAAGAAGACCAATCCCAACGTGAAGATCACGACGGTCGGCTTCGAATACGACCTCGGCAAGCAGGTCACCCAGATCGACAATTTCATCGCCGCTGGCGTCGACCTGATCCTGCTCAATCCCGGCGATCCCAAGGCGATCGGGCCGGCCATCAAGAAGGCGCAAGCCGCAGGCATCGTCGTCGTCGCTGTCGACACCGCGGCCGAAGGCGCCGATGCCACCGTGACCACGAACAACGTGCAGGCCGGCGAGATCTCCTGCCAGTACATCGTCGACAAATTGGGCGGCAAGGGTGACGTCATCATCGAGAACGGGCCGCAGGTCTCCGCCGTGATCGACCGTGTGGTCGGCTGCAAGAACGTGTTCGCGAAGAATCCCGGCATCAAGGTGTTGTCGAGCGACCAGGACGGCAAGGGCTCGCGCGAGGGCGGCCTCACCGTCGCGCAGGGCTATCTGACCCGCTTCCCCAAGATCGACGCCATATTCGCCATCAACGATCCGCAGGCGATCGGCACCGACCTTGCGGCACGCCAGCAGAACCGAACCGGCATGATCATCACCGCCGTCGACGGCGCGCCCGATATCGAGGCCGCGCTGAAAGATCCGCAGTCGCCGCAGATCCAGGCATCGGCGTCGCAGGACCCGTTCTTCATGGCACGGCGGGCCGTGCAGGTCGGCGTCGGCATTCTCAACGGCCAGAAGCCGGCTTCGACCGTCGAGCTGCTGCCGTCCAAGCTGGTGACCAGGGACAACGTTGCCGCGTACAAGGGCTGGACCTCGGATCGCTCGCAGTAAGGCATCGGGGCGTTCGAAGCACGAGAGCTGGCGGGTGGCGGTTCGATCGCGCCGCCCGCCGCCGATACCTCGCGTGCTCACCAGTAGCACGCAGCCATGCCTGTGCTAGCTTTCCACGATCTCGTTCGGTCGATTCGGAAAGCAGATCCGGTGAAATCCACGACGTCAGGCACCGCGTGGCGGCATGCCAATATCGGCCGCCTGCTCAATAACGCGGTGCGGCGCTTCGAAGGCCGTGTGCTCGAATTGATGACCGAGCGGGGCCACGACGAGACGCGCATCGCCCATGTCAGCCTCACGCGCAATCTGGACGTGGAGGGGACGCGGCTCACCGAGCTCGCCCGCCGCGCCTCCATGAGCAAGCAGGCGATGGGCGAGCTGGTCGACCAATGCGCCGCGCTCGGCCTCGTCGATCGCATCGCCGATCCGACCGACCGGCGCGCGCGCATCGTCGTGTTCACGCCGGCCGGACGTAAATGGCTCGATGCGTTCCGTGATGCCGTCGACATCGCCGAGCGGGAGATGCGCGTCGAGCTCGGCAAGGCCACGATGGATGCAATCCTGAAGGGGCTCGCGGTGTATGGCACGGAATCCGACACGCTCGATGATCCGGATTAGTCAGGCATCTTGACGAAATAGTCAGGTGTCCTTACCATACAGGTTGGTGTTGGTAGGGAGAAGCATCTTGGAAATTCGTCTGACGGCCGCGGTGCTCATCGTTGGCGGGGGCCCTTGCGGGCTGATGCTGGCCAACGAGCTCGGCCGCCGCGGCGTGTCCGCGATCCTGGTCGACGAAAAGCCGGGCACGGCCTTCAACCCGCAAGCCAATGCGACGCAGGCGCGCTCGATGGAGCATTATCGGCGGCTGGGCTTTGCCGACGAGATCAGGCGCGAAGGTCTGCCCGCGGACTACCCGACCGATGTCGCATATTTCACGCGCTATACCGGATACGAGCTGGCGCGGTTCGCGCTGCCGTCAGCGTCGCGGGCGGGTGAGCTGATCAAGGGCATGTCAGGCTCCTGGAGCGCGGCGGAGCTGCCGCATCGGGTCTCGCAGAAATATGTCGAGGCGGTGCTGCGCCGCCACGCCGAACGGCTGCCCGGAATCCAGCTCAACTACGGTCACCGGCTGATCGGCTACACGGAAAGTGATGACGGTATCGCCGGCAATATCGAATGTCTCGACGATGGCAGCCGCTTTCGGGTCCGCGCCGACTTCCTGGTCGGGGCCGACGGGCCGCGCTCGATGGTCCGGCAATCGCTCGGGATCGTCTATGGCGGCGAGAGCGGGACGCAGCGCGACTTCATGGGCGGCCGCATGCTGGCGGTCTATCTCCGCTCGCCCGATTTCTACGCGCGCGTTCCCCACGCGAAAGCGTGGATGTACAATTGCTTCAACGGCGACCGCCGCGCCTTCATGGCTTCGGTGAACGGCCGCGATGAGTTTGCATTCCACACCCAGTTGCGACCGGCCGAGGACGAAACTGCGATCACGATCAACCAGGCCAAAGCCGCGTTCCAGCGCGCCTGCGGTGCGCCGATCGATTGCGAAGTTCTGTCCTTCCTGACCTGGACCGCCGGTCACGCATTGGTGGCAAGCGGGATGCAGCGGGGCAGGGTCTTCCTCGGCGGCGACGCGGCGCATCTGTTCACGCCGACCGGCGGGCTCGGCTACAACACCGCCATCGAGGATGCGGTCAATCTCGGCTGGAAGCTCGCAAGCGTCGTCAAGGGCGTGAGCCCGGCGGCACTGCTCAATAGTTACGAGGTCGAGCGGCGTCCGGTGGCGCTCCGCAACACCGATCATGCGCGCCGCTTCGCCGATTCGCTTGGCCTCTTCGCGCCGGCGCCGGAGATCGAGGATGCCACGGAGGCCGGCCACAAGGCGCGGCGAATCGCGGGTGCCTATCTCAATCAGCACGCCCGTGCCGAGTTCAACATCCCCGGCGTCACCTTCGGCGGACGCTACGACGGCTCCCCAATCATCGTCCCCGATGGTAGCGAGCCGCCGCCGGATGCTGCCAACGTCTACGTTCCCACCGCCTCTCCCGGTGGCCGCCCACCGCATGCGTGGCTGGAGGACGGCATGTCGCTATACGACCAGTTCGGATTCGAATGGACCTTGCTTCAGTTTGGGGACGTCATGTCGGCCCATGCGTCATTCGCTGACACCATTCGCGCGATCGGGGCCGACGTAAAGCTCGTCACGCTACCCAGATCGTTGCGCGATCTCTATGAGGCGGATCTCGCCCTGATACGTCCCGACCAGATCGTGGCTTGGCGCGGCAACGCATCGCAGGCCGGAACGATCGCACGCGTTCTTAGCCGCGTACTCGGGCGCGAAGACGCGCGGCTGCTAGCCGGCGGTGGAGGGATTGGTTCGCGCAGGTGACACGGCCGATGGAAATGCGCTCGTAAAGAGACTGGTCTTGGGCTGGACGCGCGATCCGTCGATCAGCTCGAGCCGCCCGCAGCGATTCAAGGTGTGCAGCTTCCTGCCCGGCCATGCCGGTCCGGGTTTCAGAGTGTGGCGGACGACCTGCTTGAATACCGTCGGCGACAGCTCGACCACTTCCGCCAGGGCAAGCGCTGCGCCGTATCCGTCGGTGCAATCCTGGACCGGTCGCCACAGTTTGTCATCGAGCGTGAAGTTTCCTGCCGGCCGCGTGCTGGCGCGGTCGATCAAGACGGGATTGCTGGCGTGGGGAAGCCAAGGCCCCAAGAGCCGATCGGCGTAATAGATCGCCAGCGAATCCGAATAGCCACCCGTTCCGTCGCGCCAGGCGCCAAACAGATAATACAGGCCGTTGTGGCGCGTGATCGTGACGTCGGCCAGCTCGAGTCCGGAAAGGAGCGTTGCGTATCGCTCCCATTTGTCCGGAAACCGAGTGCATTTGTAGAGGGCGACGTCCCCGCGGGTCGAGCTCTCCGGGATCATCCACAGCTCGCCATCGTCCTCGATCAGGAACGGATAGGAGAGGTGACAGGGCTCCTCCAGCACCGGCATCACCTCGCCGATCGGCCCCGCGTCGTTGAACGCGATCGCGGAAATGATACCTTTTCCGACACGGTGATCGAGATCCTCGAAGAAGGCGAAGGTCCGTCCCTGCCACGTGACGGGAAAGGGATCGGCGTAGAAGTGGTTTCCAGGATCTCCCAGAACGTTCCAGCTTGGACCTGACAGGTCTCCGGTCTGCCAGACGCCCGGGCCGTCGTTGAAGCGCCATCCGATATGCCAATGCGGGGCATAGCAGCAGAGGCGATAGATCTCCTTGGCGATCGATACGGCAAGGCCGCGCGCCACGTAGCCAACGGGTCCGCGGTGCGGGACAGTTGAAGCGGGGCGCGGCAGGTGCGGCACGATGCGCGGCCTTCCCGACAGGATCGCCGCCAGCATGGTGAGGGTCCGCGCCATGATCGTTTCGAGCGCACCACTGAGGCCCGCAGCAATCTCACCGGACGGATGGCCGCGGTCGAGGACCGAACCGTCGATCTCGTTGACGATCTCGATCACGGGCAGGTCGCCGGCGAGGATGGCGGCGAGCGCGGCATTTTCGCCTGCGACGCCGTTGAACAGCGGCCGCAGATACAGCCGGGCCGGGCTCGCCGGATCGCACGGGGCATTCGTGAAATCGACGATTACGTCGGCGGTGCCGATGCTGACCCGTGCTGGTTCGGAGCTGATCGTCAGCCTGTCGGCGGCGCTGTGCTTGCCCTTGTGCAACACGATGCGTTCGAGCTCGAACAGCGCATCGAGACCCGCCGGCCGCGGCTCCGCCGTTGCCGTCCATGCAACTTGCACCGGCATGTCCCGGCCGTCGACCGACAGCGTCCTGCGGTCCATCCAGCGCCGCGCATAGTCACGTTCACAGCGAAACTCGATGATCATGTCGAGCCAATCTGTTCCGACGTATCAGGTCAAACGACCCGGTCGAGAATCCGGACGTATTCCTCGACCATGGCATCTACCGAATAGCGCAGCCGCAGGCCTTTGGCGTTTTGTCGCAGCTCGTCACGTAATTGCTTGTCGGTTACCAGCCTGGAGACCGCCGCGGAGAGCTTCGCATGATCGGAGGCATCGACGAAGAGCGCCGTCGGTCTGCCCTCGTAGGACAATACCTCGCGCAGGACGGGAAGATCGGTCACGACGGAGGGAACACCGGCGTTGGCAGCCTCGACCGCGGCCAGACCGAAGGTCTCGGCCTGGGTCGGAAAGACGAACACGTCGAGACAAGCAAGGAAGTCCGCCATCCGGCCAGGAGGAATCTCTCCCAGCAAATGCAGACGGTCCGCGACGTTCAAGTCGTTCGCGAGCTGCCTCAGCCGGGCCTCGTCGGCTCCCTGGCCGGCCAGCGCAAGATGCCAGGACGGTTGATCCGGCAGCAGACCGATCGCCAGATCGAGCCGCTTATGCGGATGCAGCCGTGCCGCGCAACCGAGCAGGACGCGGTCCGGTGGCAGGTTGAATTGACCTCGTGCCGCCTCCTTCGACAGGGTAAGGGCCTTGTCGTCGAAGCCGTGCGGCACATGCACCATGCGCGACCGGTAGGCCGCGGGGTAGCGCGAATATTCGCGCTCCATGTCCTGCGAATTGAGCGTGATGCAGTCGAAGAAGCCGAGGCTGCCCATGGCGATGTCGGCGGTGCGGACCGGCCAGCTCATCGCCAGCGCGGATGAAACCTGATTGGCGACGACGGGTGCACGGCTGACGAGGCGCGTGACGCCGGCGCCGATGACGTTGCCGAAATGCTGGAAGGTCAAGACGGCGTCGGGCTTGGTGGTTCTGATGTGGCGGCCGAGCGTCCACAGCATCCGCAGCAGCGCCAGCGGATTGCCCGGCCGGCTCGGCGCGCAGTAGAGCGTGGCGGGCGGTTCGTCAAAGGAGTCCGATTTGCGGAAGAAGAACAGATTGGTGACCCGGTGACCGCGCGCGGTCAGCCCGGCGCCGAGCAGCCGCGAGATCTCCTGTGCACCGGCGTTCTCGGCCTGGGTTTGCGCAAGAAGCACGTGGAGTTTTCGCCCACTGCCGTTCGGCCGCGCAGGTGCCGTCGCGCTCGTCTCGTCCAGGTCTTTGTTCGGCTGATAATGGAGCACGGATCCCGACCCGCTAAAGCAACGAAATCTTCACCTTCTTAACTCCGTACCTATCATGCGGGCATCCCGCGGACACCGGCTAGCAACAAACGGAGTTAATGCGGCGCGGATGGCGACGGTGTCGTTGGCGCAGCATTTCCGCTGGTTCCCGGCTGGCGCGTTAACCAATCGGTCCTGCGCGTTCACCCCGGCGGCGCGTGCTGACACCTAGTCACGCGAGTCAGCGCTGCGAACGGCATAATTGCCGCGCCTCGATGCTGGGAAGCGCAAGAGCACCAGAACGGAAGGATCCACCCCGCTGCGCCGGCGGCAGAGGACGTTCAGGGCGATGGTCGCGAGCGCGAGCGACACGGTCGTCGAAATCGCCGCGCCAAGCACGCCGAGGAAGGGGACCAGGACGAGAAATCCGACGAGCCGCAGCCCGACGTTGGCAGCGACCACCGGCACATAGATTCGTTCATGACCGGTCAGCTGCAGGATCGCAGCAGCCGGGCCGCCCGCCGCCTGGATGGCGGTTCCGATTGCAAGCACGATCAGGACCGAATGCTGCTCGGCGAAATGAGGTCCGAACAGGTTGAGGAGATAGGGGCCGCCGATCCAGATCGTGGCGAGACCGGCGACGACGCAGAGCCCAGTCACTTCCGCCATCAAGCGCGAGGTCCGCTCGAACTCCCCGTGGTTCTTGCTGAAATAGAGCGACGGGAGCCGGCGCGCACCGAACGTGTAAAGCGCCGCGGACACCATGGCGAAAATGTTGGCGAGGCGCGAGGCGGCAAAGTAGATTCCCGCGGTCGTCGGATCCAGCATCCAGTAGACCAGAATGACGTCGAGATACTGATTGGCGACTTCGAGGATCGATGCGAGCCAGAAGTGCAGGGCACTTGATCGCCAGCGTGACGTCTCCGAGCGCGCCGGCGTACTGCGCAGATCCGGCAGCACGCGCGCGACGGATACGATCTGCGCAACAAGGCCAACCGACATGGCGACCGTCATCGCCGCGAACAGCTCGGCCGGATCGAGTTGGCGATGGGCGAGCAGCATGACGAGCAGGAACACGACGACGAGGGCCCGCCAAAGGAACTCGCGGTTTCCTTCGCCCATGAGAATGCTGACCAGCGAGCGCGCGATTTGGCTGCCGAGCATCAATCCGGCATTGACGGCCGTGTAGGCCGACACCGCAAGGATCAGCAGCCACCAGTCGCCTCTCATGCTCGCGACGATCGCGATTCCGCCGATCACGATCAGCATTGCGAGCGAGGCGATCTTCAAGCTCGATTGCAGCACGCCCTTGGTAAGGTCCGGCCTTTCGCCGACCTGATATTCGTTCAGGAATCGCACCAGCAGGGATTCCTGGCCGACCAGTCCCACGACGGCTGCGATCTGCGCGACCGACAGCCAGGTCGCAAAGATGCCGAAGCCGTCAGGCGACATCGTCCGCGCAGCCAGCGAGAACAACGCGAACGCGAGCACGCCGCTGCCGACCTTGAGCAGGATGGTCCCGGCAACGCCGCGCGTGACGTCGCGCCGCATGAACTGGAGAATGGATGCGATCATGGAAGGGTTAAGGGAGCCGCGCTCCCCTGACGAGACATGTTCCGATACCGGCGAGAACCTAGCATGTCGAGCAATCGCGAGTGTTAATGGACGAGTTGGAGGATTTCGGCGATCGCGGTGATACGGGTTGCTTCGTTCTGGAACATCGCTGTCTCCATTGTCCAACATCTGCGAGTTTCAACTCGCGCGACGGACGGCATAACGCCGCATCGACGACTGAGAAGGCGAGATCCGGGGCTCGCGTGCAGAATGGTTTCGGGACAGCAAGACGCGTGCCGCGGCGAGTCGGCGAACTGGGCACCTGCGGTCATTAACCTCAATCTCAGGAAATGTTCGCACCCGGCCCTGCGATGCGACATCAGGCGAGAGAATTGCACTGCAGACGCTGTTAACCGTGGGAGCCGGAGCCATGACGAGAACCGTGACCGAGCCGGTCGACGGGGACGAGACCGCAACCATCGACTCGGACGTGGCCATCGTCGGTGGCGGTCTTGCGGGATCGCTTGCGGCGGCCGTGCTGGCGCGGGCAGGGCGTCGCGTCGCTCTGATCGACAAGCGGGCAGTCCATCCGGATGAGTTTCGGGTCGAGAAGATCGGCGGCCATCAGCTGGAGCTGTTCGGTAAGCTCGGCTTTCTCGATGCGCTCGAAGATGTCGCGTGCCGATATGATCAAGTGCTCAACATCCGTGAGGGCAAGGTGGTCGATGTCAGCGTCGGCAGGGCTTACGGATTTGCCTATGCCGATCTCGTCGCAATGGCGCGTCGCCAGCTTCCGGATCCTTCCAACCTGATCGTCGACGAGGTCACAGCGATTGGCAGCAGCGGCGATGTCCAGCATCTCGAGCTCGCCTCCGGGCGGCGCGTGACGGCGCGCCTCGTCGTTCTGGCCACCGGCATGGCGGGAGCCCTGGGCTACAAGCTCGGCATCAGGCGGCGCGTGCTTGCCGAGCGCCATTCGGTGTCGTTCGGTTTCACGATCGCGCGCCAGGATGGCACCCCGTTCGATTTCGAGGCGTTGACCTGTTACGGCGAACGCACCGCCGATGGCATCGACTATCTCAGCCTGTTTCCCGTCCACGCCGGAATGCGTGCCAATCTCTTCATGTTCCGCGATCCGACCGATCCTGTTATGCGCGAGTTGCGCCGCGAACCGGAGGCGACAATCTTGCGCCTGCTGCCGGGATTGCGGAGCTACCTCGGCGATTTCCGTGTGACCGATCGCGTCCAGAACTGGGTGATGGATCTGACCGTCGTCGAGGGGCATCTCCGGCCCGGAATCGTGCTCATCGGCGATGCGTTCCAGACCAATTGTCCCGCGGCCGGAACGGGTGTCGCCCGCCTGCTCGTGGACGTCGACCGTCTCTGCACCGAATATGTGCCGCGATGGCTCATGACTGCAGGCATGGGCCTGGAGAAGATCTCGCAATTCTATGCCGATCGCGACAAGATCGCGGCGGATCAGCAATCGCTGAAGATGGCACGCTTCCGCCAGGCGCTGACCTCGCGCAACGATATCGGCTGGGACGTGCGGCGACGGTTGCACTTCCTGCGGCGCAGTCTTGCACACCGCGTCGATCAGATGCATCCGGGCTGGCTTGGCCGCGTCCGCGGCGTATTGCGCGCCTGATCTCTGCGACCCCCCGCCGGTCAGCGCGTGGGCCTCGCGGTGTGGGCGGGCTGAACCTTCAAATCGGAGAGCCGCTTGGCCGCCAGCTTGAGCCAGGGCGCCTGCTTCAGCGCGAAGAGGGCGATCGCGCCTACGGCGCTGCCGACCTGCGTGACCTCCCACATCGGTGAAGCCTGTGCGCCGAACGATTTCTTGTATGGCTCGTCGCCGATGGTGAAGTCGAGCATCTGATCTCCGCGCTCGATACAATCCCGCGCCACTTGTTCGAACATCAGCGCGCCGATGGACTGGCTCTTGTAGCCGGCGATGTCGAAGGCGCTCATGATGACGAGGAAGCTGTCGCGGTGGCACAATCCGAGCACGGCGGCGATCACTTCGCCGTCCATCTTCATGGCATAGAGGCGAACGAAGGACCCGAGGCCCCGAAGGGCGACGTCGGAATAGAAGCCGTAATATTCGGGCCGCTGCAGCAGGTCTCCGTCGCCTTGTGCGTGAAAGCGCGGGCCGCGAAACTTCCTCATCACCTCCATCGTCTCGAGCACGGCGGCGCTGTCGCTGCAGCATGAGAAGCTCAGCGCGCCCTTCTTCTGCAGCTGGCGATATTTCTTGGCGAGCTCCTTCTGGTAGGAGCGATCCATCGCACTGGCCCGCCATTGCTCGTACGGCGCGACCAGAACCGTGGCATAAGCATTGGTGTTCATCGAGACACGGCGGGACGTGGCGAGGAGGTCCTCGATCGGAAGCCGTCCGTCAGGCAGCTTGGCCATTCGCAGCAGATCGAAGGGGCGGACAAGGCGCCGAATCTGCGCGCATGCAGCCGCATCATGGAGCAATTGCGAGAACACGTCCGGGCTGCAAACCGGTGCCAGATAGTCGGAAACGCGCAAGTCGGCGAACTCGACGGTCCGTATCGGACCGCGCCGGATCCGGAGCAGCGGCAGCACCATGGCAAGGGCGCCGGTGTCGCGGTAGCGCACCACGACGACCAGAGCCGTTGCATCCGTTTCCGGCGCGAGCCTGGTGTAGAGGCTATGCAACCAGACCGGATGCTGGAAGGCAGTGGCAGCCGAACGATCGAACAGCTCTGCATATTCCGGAGACAGAAAGTCGAACGACGGCTCGATGGCGATGTCGAACGTGTTGCTGGGCTTATTCATGCGCACAAGGAAACCGGATCATCCGCGAACGTCGTTCGAACCGTAGCTGCGCTTATACCAGGGCCGTTACAGGTCAGACACTGCCGCCGCGCGATTTGCGTCAATGCGTTCAACCATGCTCGTATGGTTACCAAATTCTAAAGCCGGAGACAGAAATGGCGCGTGGAGCGCACCTTGCGCGGTGCCATCGTCTGCACGGCGCAGGCAATGATCTACGATCCACGGCTGCAGGAAGCTATGGTTCGCAAGGTCGAGCTCGTTCCCTCCGCTCCGATCCTCGGGCCGATCGGGCTCAAGCGCGAGTGAGCCTTCTTAGAGACGCACCCCGGTGGTGGCAAACGCGTGCGCGGCGGGCTCCTGCACGCGATCGAGGATCACCATCCCACCAACCGCGATCACCACGGCCGCGACGCAGCCAAGCAAAAAAGCCTTCATCCTCCGCCTCCCTCGATTGGACCACGCCATCTATACGACAGGGCCTGCGGCGAGCAAGCTCGTCGATCGCATCAGCCATCCGCCCGCTATGGGCTTTTGAACACGGGATCGGCGGAAAGACGCATCGCCCATCGAGCTAAGGGACCGGAGCTCGGTGCTGCTGCGCTGCACGATCCGGAACGGATGCGGGTCTTGCAAGTTTTCTGCAGGCCTGGTGAGCGCATCGGAGGCTTGGCGTGAAATTACCGAGAACGATCCTGTGCTTCGCAGCACTTTGCATTGTCGAGGGCGCCTTGGCCCAGCCGGCGCAAACCAACTCGCCGACGGGGCAAACGCCTCCCGAGGACAAGGGCCAGCTCCAGCCGCAAGGTTGGACGGGTCCGATCAATACCGGCTCGGGTGGTGCGCCGCCCGAAAGCCCCCAGGGCCAGAGTCCGCCCGGAATGCAGCCCGCGCCGGAGGGGTCGTCCAAGACCACGACGGCACCGGCCAAGTAGACTGTTTCAAGTAGACCGTTCCAGGATATTCATTTCCGTTGCCTCTTCTGGCAATCTCGAGCGGGTGAATGTCAGCAGGCGGCCAGGAATGAACAGATCGGCTCTGTGCACGAAGGTGGCCGCATTGCTGTGGACCATCTTTGCCGCATCGTCCGTGCATGCCGACATGGTCGGACACGGCGGCCCGATACGGGCTCTCGCCATTTCGCCCGATGACGACAGCCTTCTCTCCGGCAGCTTCGACACCGCCGTCATCCGCTGGTCGCTCAGGACAGATACAGCAGAGCACGTGCTGCGGTATCATGCCGATGGGGTCAACGCCGTCGCCTTTCTCAAAGACGGCCGCATGATCACGGCCGGCGCCGATGCGCGCATTGCGGTGTGGACGGCGGGCCGGCCGGAGCCGGACCGGGTGCTGGAGGGACATGTCGCACCGATCGCGGCGCTTGCTGTGTCGTCCGATGGGACGCTTCTCGCATCGGCGTCATGGGACCAGACAGTGCGGCTCTGGTCGCTGTCGGACGGCACATCCCGCGTGCTCGAAGGGCATACGCAGAACGTCAATGGGGTCGCTTTCCTGCCGGACGGCAGGCTCGTCAGTGTCGGCTACGATCTTGCGCTGCGCATCTGGCGTTTGCCGGATGGCCAACCTGACATCGTGACTTTGCCGGCGCCGCTGAACGCGGTGGCTGTCGCGCCGGATGGTGAAATCGTCACGGGCGCGGTCGATGGCAGGCTGCGCATGCTGACAACGGACGGCAAGGTCAGCGGCGAGGTCGCGGCCAGTCCGACGCCGGTGGTGGCCTTGGCCATGTCGGCGGACGGTGCGCTGGTCGCTGCGGCCGGGATCGGCGGCACGGTGGCGATCATCGATCGCAAGTCGCGCAACCTGCTGCGCACCCTGGTTGGGCCCGGGCTGCCGGTGTGGGCGGTCGCCTTCCTTGCCGATCGCGAGACACTGATGACGGGTGGTGCGGACGGCAGGATCAGGCGCTGGAATGCCCGCACCGGCAATCCCATCGGTTCAAGCCTGGTCGGCACACCGGCCGACCCGCTTGCGGCCTATGCCGGCGATCACGGCGCCGATGTGTTTCGGGCCTGTGTTGCCTGCCACACGCTCTCGGACAAGGAGGTGCAGCGCGCGGGTCCCACACTTGCGGGACTCTACGGCCGCAAGATCGCTTCGGTGCCGGGATATCGCTTCTCTGATGCACTGAAGACGATGGACATCGTCTGGACGCCGGAAACCGTCGCACGATTGTTCGAAATCGGGCCGAATGCCTACACCCCCGGCACCAAGATGCCGGAGCAGCGCATCGGCTCGGCCGAGGACCGGCGCGCGCTGACCGACTTTCTGGGCCGCGCGACGTCGCGATGATTGCCTTGCGCCGATTCGACGGCGTCCGCTTTAGTCCTTGCCGTTGCGTTCGCGGAGATAATCATCCGTCGTTCGCGGCGGCGTTCGTTCCGGAACGCCCTTGAACGGATCGAATTGTTGTTCGCTCATGACCACGACGCGGCAGTCCGCGCACATCCTGAGCGCCTCGATTCGCTTGTCGCCGGCCGGATACATCCAGTGCCGGCCTTCGAGCTTGGCGGCGATGCGGTCGATCGTGCTCTTGACGCCGAAGGGCGTGCCGCAGCGGACGCAGAGCGCGGGCTCCTCTTCCTTGATGACAACGGCGGGCGCGCGCGCCGCCCGGAAATCGATCTGCGGCTTGAGGCTGATGACCTTTTCCGGACAGGTGCTCTGGCACAGGCCGCACTGCACGCAGGCATCCTCGATGAATTTCAGCACCGGCCGCTCGGGATCGTCGCGCAATGCGCCGGTCGGGCAGGCCGAGACGCAGGACAGGCACAGCGTGCAGCCATCGGCCTCGACGCTGATTGCGCCGACCGGCGCACCTTGCGGCAGCGCGATGACGTCCACCGGCTGCGGCGCCAGCCGATGCAACTCGCTGAGGGCGAACCGCAAGAGGTCGCGCCGCTTGCCGACGGTCTTGAAAGTTGCCGGCGTCGGGACCGCGGCGAGCGTGCCGATATCAGTCAAATGCGCGCCGAGCGCGTCGGGATCGTCGGTTTCGATGGTGGCGAGGCGACGGCCCGCAAATCCAAGGCCGCCGAGGATCGCCTCAGCCATCGCGATCGTCTGCGTCAATCCGGTCACGTCGTGGCGCGGCTTGCCACGGAGCAGGAAGCGCACGGCAGAGACGCCATAGGCGAAGGCGCCGACGATCGCCTCCAGCCCGACCTGCGTGAGCTCGTTGACGGCAAAGGGAAGCACGTTCGCCGGCAGGCCGTCGCCATGCCGCGCGAGGGCGTCGATCAACGGCGTGCCGTGCGGGCTGTCGTGAAAGAGCAGCACCGCATTCGCGCCGCCGGCCTCGCGATAGGCGAGCAGCATGGCGCGAAGTTTATGGAGCAGCGTATCGGCGGGCGGCAGCGCGTAGGAGACCGCGCTGGTCGGGCAGGCCGCCGCGCATTGGCCGCAGCCCGCGCAGATATTCGGATCGATTGCGATATGATCGCCGACGGGCGTGATCGCCCCGGTCGGGCAAAGATCGAGACAGCGATGGCAGCCCGTACGCTTCGAGCGCGAATGGGCGCAAAGCGCCGGCGCAACCTCGACATATCTCGGCTTGTCGAAGCTGCCGACGAGATCGCGCGCGGTCAGCACCGCGCGCAGCACCGCGGCGGGATCTTTCGTGTCGGCGCGGAGATAGCCGTCGCGCAGGTCGTGGGCGGGAAACATTGGCAGACCGCCGGAAAGATCGAGCACGATATCGCAGCGCGAGGTGACCCCGCTTCGCGGCGAGTCGAGCACGAAGCGATCGCGCGAGGAGGGGCGGGGACGCGCATAATCGTCGATTACCAGCTCGAACGCGCCGAAATGTCCCTTCGCGGAGCGGATCGTGCCCTTCACGATCGGGAACACCGTGGCAACCGGCGGCACCGTGTCATCGAGCTGCTTCAGCATCACGGTGACGTCGAGGTGATCGGCAAGCAGGCGGCCGGCCTCAATCGCGGCCTCATCGCGCCCGTAGATCAGGATGACGCCCTCGCTCGACAAGGTGACGAGCGGATAGTCCGGGGCGGGGATGGAGGCGGATGCGAGCAGGGCGGCCATTTTTGCGCCGGCGTGCGCGCCGTCGCGGGACCAGCCGGCCGTCTCGCGGATATTGACGAAGCCGATCGCGTCAGGCCGCTCGCCGGCCTCGTCCGAAAATTGCGCCGCCTGCTGCGTGCAGGCGACCGTCAACACGCCTTCTGTCGCGGCCATGTTGCGGAAATGATCGAGCTCCGCCCCGCAGAGGTGGCGGAAGCTCTTGACCTCGCTGTTCGGACATGCGCGCCGGATTGCAGCCACGTCGAGGCGCATCGTGTCTTCGCACGAGCAGATCAGGATGGTCTTCGACGGCTGCTCCAGGTTAACTCCTCCGCCTTTCGGACGACGACGACGGACTCGCGCCGGCCCTTCGCCTCGTATAGACATTATCCATCGGGAAGAAAAGGAAAGCGGAGGACGGTCTGCCGTCGATCCCAGTGAGCCATGTTTCCACGGCGGAACCGATCCACCTGCCGCCGCCGTTCACATTGGTGCGATTGCGCGAGAGCGGCGACGCTTTTGCCCATGCATGCCGCATCGCACCGGAGAGCGGCGCCGGAACGCTCGTCTATGTCGGCCGCTTCGACCTCGCCGAGTTCGCCGTGGTGCTCGAGCCGGCCGAGCCGTTGCGCAGCGCGCGGCGTGCGTTCTACGCAGGCATGGTCGCGCTCACCGACGCGCTTCGCGCCTATGCACCGCCGAGCAAGCCGATCACGATCGGCTGGCCGGATGCGGTCAGGATCGACGGGGGGCTGGTCGGCGGCGGACGGATGGGTTGGTGTTCCGGAGCTGACGAGGACGCGCCGCCGCCCTGGCTGGTCTTCGGCGCGATGATACGGACGGTTGCCATGAATGATGACGATCCAGGCGTCCACCCGCTGGCCTCGGCGCTTGACCAGGAAGGCTTTGGCGAGGCGGGCGCGGCGCAGATCACGGAAAGCTTCGCCCGGCATCTGATGCTGGCGCTGGACGGCTGGCGGGTCGACGGCTTCGACAGCGTCGCGCGCGACTATCTCACGCGGATGCCGCGTGAAAGGCAGACGATACAGCGCATAGATGATTGCGGCGACCTCCTGACGCGCCGCATCGGGACGGAGACGATCGAACGAAGCGACCTGGTCCGGGCGCTCGCGGTGCCGTCCTGGCTCGATTCGGCCCTCGGAGGACCGCGCCTGTGAAACTCCTGCGCACGATCGCGCTCGATCCCTCGGACACTTTCGTGTTCGACGTGGCGGCAGAGCCGGGCGAATGGGCCGTTTCCGGCGCCTTCCGCTTCTGGGATTGCGATGGCGCGAAGCTCGAGGGCAAGGCCCGCGCGGCGTTTCGCGGTGGGTTCCTCGGGGTGCAATCCTGGGGCTGGTCGACGCTGGCGCAGATCGTTCCGGCGACCGCGGACGATTACCACGGCCTGGTCGATCTGCTGGCGAGGCAATTGGTCGATCGTTTCGGCGCGCCGGATATGGCGGCGGCGAAAACGGCGGCCGAAGAGGAGGTCGCTTTTGCCCAGTCGCTCTGCAGCCATCCCATCAGCTCGCTTATTGCAGTGCACCGCACCTCGAGCGACGGGGAGGTCCGCGAGTCGTTCCGCCGGCTGCAGCTTCGGGAAGGCCAGGAGCATGGCAAGGCGTTCTCGTTCATCGAGATGGAGGACGACGTCGAGCCGGACGGCGATCTCAGGCTTGCGGATCTCGGCCGGGAGCCGACCGTCCGATGAACGATTTCTGGATCTCCTGTGGTCACCACCTGCTCGATCGCGACGAGGGCGGCGGCCTGCGTGTCACGGACGAATTTCTCAAAGCCTATTTTGCCCGTCCCGAGCTGATGCCGCCGGACGACGCGTGCCCGGTCGAACGCCGGCTTCATCGCGATCTGCTCGCCGACCCGCGCCAGGCCGTCGGCGCCGGCGAGATCGCCGCGATTACCGATGCTGATGCCAGGGAGAATTGGCAGTTCGTGCTGGCGTTCCGCGATCTTCTGCTGCGGCATCCGACGCTCGAAGCGGCCTATCTTGCCTGGCTCCGCTCAGGGGCGAACGATCTGCCGCCGCTGTTCGTCAACCAGCTCGTGCACGTCATCCTGCGCAACGCGCTCGACGGCTGCGACGACCCGTTCGTGCTGCGCGCGGCCGAATTGTTCTTCCGGATCCAGCGCGTTCTCCCACATGAGCACGCTTTGTTGCTGGGAGACGAGGAGGTCGTCGGCGGCCGGAGCCCGACCCCGGTGCTCTCGCTGATGTCGATGCTCGGCGCCACCACCGGTGCGGTGGTCGAGGTGTTTGGCGAGGAGAATGCCGAGGCCTATTGGCACCGGAGTGACCAGTTCGACATGGCCCTCGACCTGACCGCCGACGGCCGCGGACCTGTAGCGCTGGCGCAGGCGATGACGCGTTGGGTCTCCCATCTGCTCGGCATCGATGTCGTGATCGAGCCGCTACGGGCGCTGCACGAGGCGAAGCTGAGCTGGTATGTCGGGCTCGATGCCGATGCCACAAGGCTCGGCGACCGTCTGTGGCACGGCGAAGAGCTCGGCGAGCGCGACGCCGATCGCGTGCTGGCGCTGTTCCGGCTGACGTTTGCGGATTCCAGCCGTGCCCTCGACGATGTCGGGGATGAGCCGGTCTACCTGATCCTTTCGATGACGGCGGATCAGAAGCTGCGGATGAAGCCACAGAATCTGCTGACCGGATTGCCGGTGAAGCGGCTGGAGATGGCGACATGAGCCCCGCGGCATTGCCGTCCCTCTCGATTGCCGTCGGCGTCGTAGTCGAGCGGCGCAAGGCCGACTCGCCTTGGGTCGATTTCATCTGGCGCGGAATTGCTGTCCTGCCGGACGAGCCGTCGACCGAGCCATGGACCGTGCTTCGCGAGCAGGACGGCACGACCCTGTTCTATGCCGGAAGTGCGACCATCGATCTCTATCCGTCGGAGACGACGCGCTATCGCGACAATCTCGCTTCCGGCGGTCCGAGCATCTGGGTCGTGTTGTCGCCTGCGGAAGGCGTCTGGCCCTATGCAGTCACCGCGGTGACCGCCGACCCCGCCGAGGGCGAAGGCTTTACCGAAGCCGCCGACAATCTCGTCGAGGCCGTGCCGATGCCGGAAGTGCTGAGCGAGGCGATTGAAAGCTTCGTGGCCGAGCACCATGTCGAGCGCGAATTCGTCAAACGCAAGCGGCGCCGTGCCGATCCGGAGGCGCTGGCGCGGCGCGAACATGAAGGCGGAAAGGAATGAGTGAGGAGGACTTCCTTGCGCGTTGGTCCCGCCGCAAACAGCAGTCGCGAGCGGAGCCGGCGAAACCTGCCCCGGCGCAGCCGACGCCGCCGTCCGAGGACAAAGAGGACGAGACGGAGTTCGATCTGTCGAGCCTGCCGTCGATCGACGAGATCAATGCTGCCACCGACATCACGGCCTTCCTCGGCAAGGGGATTCCTCGCGAGTTGAGCCTTGCGGCTCTTCGCCGCGCTTGGGCGACCGATCCCGCGATTCGCGACTTTGTCGGGCTCGCGGAGAATGCATGGGACTTCAACGACCCGACGGCGATGCCGGGATTTGGCCCGCTGGATTGTTCCTCGGAGGAGCTGGCCGCACTGGTCGATCGCATTGTCGGCGGCGTGCGCGAGGCGGCCAAGTCTGCGGCCCAGACTCTTGCTGAGGCGTCGATCGGAACGGCGGATTCTCCGGCGGAATCGCATCAAGCCGATGTGGCACTTGTTTCCAACGTCGTCGAGCCGCCCGATGAGACGCGGCACCTGGCAATCCCTGCTGCAGTGCAACCGACAGTGGGTGAAAGACCTGCGGATTCTGCAGAGCCTGTGAGGTCCCGCACGCATGGTGGTGCACTGCCGCGCTGAACCACGACCAAAGACTATAGGTACAGGCTATGGCAGGCGATTGACCGTTGCTGGAACCCGGATTACGCTACCTACTGCTTTGTAACAAAAGCGATAATCAAGCAGACGGGACTGGGATGGGAGGTCCACGTGCGCGATGACGGACTTGATCGAGCGATCGATGCCGCAGGCGGCATCGCTCAGCTTGCACGCAAAATAGGCATCAGCCAGCCCTCCGTCTCGAATTGGACCCGTGTGCCCGCACAACGGGTGGTTGCAGTCGAAACGGCGACTGGCGTCTCCCGAAACGATCTGCGGCCCGATCTTTACGGTGAGCAAGCCGGCTCCGCCGAACTCGTCGATCCCATCGATGCGGCGCGCGCGCAGGAATACGTCTTGCTCGCGGCGCTGCTGTCTGCGCCTCCGTCGAAGCGCCTGCTCGATCAGCTCGCCGCGCTCAGCGGAGACGCGACGCCGCTCGGTCGCGCGCATGCGGCGCTTGCCGAGGCCGCCTCGAGCGCCGTCCCAGCGAAGGTTGAGCGGGAGTATTTCGATTTGTTCGTCGGGCTCGGCCGCGGCGAATTGCTGCCTTATGCCTCCTATTATCTCACGGGCTTTCTCAACGAACGGCCCTTGTCGCGCCTGCGCGGCGACCTGATGACGCTCGGCATCGAGCGTATCGCCAACGATTCCGAACCCGAAGATCACGCTGCCATCCTGTGCGAGATCATGTCGGGCCTTGCCGATGGCCGCTTCGATGCCTCGCACGAGGCGCAGCGCGCCTTCTTCGAAAAGCACGTGTCGCCATGGATGGGGCGATTGTTCGCCGACATCGAGAACGCGGGGACTGCCCGTTTCTATCGCGCAGTCGGCGCGCTCGGCCGCACTTTCATCGAAATCGAGACGGAAGCATTTACATTCGCCAGCTGACCGAGGCGCTTCGGTCCGGGAGAGATGCGATGAGTGACGAGACGAAAGCAAAGGTCGGACGCCGCGATTTCCTGCGCAAGGTCGGCTTGGGTACCGCCGGTGCCGGCGCGGCGCTTGCAACACCGTTGGTCGGGTCCGCCCAGGCCGACAGTGAAACCAACGATGAGAAGCGCAAGGCGCGCTACAAGGAATCCGATCACGTGAAGACGTTCTACCGCGTCAATCGTTATCCGGCCTGAGAGGGAGGCTGCCCGTGCTTATCAAGCGAACACACCAGCGTTCCGATCGCCGCGGTTCCGTCGCCGAATCCCTTGCGGGACAGGGCGGGGGACTTGATCGCCGCACGTTCCTGCGCAAGTCCGGCCTGGCCGGCGGCGCGCTCGCCGCGCTCGGGGCCATGCCGGTCGGCAACGTGCGAAAGGCGGAGGCGGCCGCCGCCGGCCCGCTCGCGGCCGGCGCCACCGTCAAGAAGAGCATCTGCACGCATTGTGCCGTGGGCTGCACGGTGACGGCGGAAGTCCTCAACGGAGTCTGGATCGGGCAGGAACCGAGCTGGGATTCGCCGATCAACCGTGGCTCGCATTGCGCCAAGGGCGCCTCGGTGCGCGAGCTCGTGCACAGCGATCGCCGCCTGCGCTATCCGATGAAGCTGGTGAACGGGCAGTGGACGCGCGTGTCGTGGGACACGGCGGTGAACGAGATCGGCGACAAGCTGCTGCAGGTTCGCGAGAAGTCGGGCAGCGATTCGGTCTATTGGCTCGGCTCGGCCAAGATGACCAACGAAGGAGCCTACCTGTTCCGCAAGTTGGGCGCGTTCTGGGGCACCAACAACACCGATCACCAGGCGCGGATCTGCCACTCCACCACCGTCACCGGCGTCGCCAATACCTGGGGCTACGGCGCGATGACGAACAGCATCAACGACATGCGCAACTCCAAGACGATGCTGTTCATCGGCAGCAACGCGGCGGAAGCGCATCCGGTCAGCATGCAGCACCTGCTCGAATCCAAGGAGCTCAACAAGGCGAATTTCATCGTCTTCGATCCGCGCCTGACCCGCACCGCGGCACATGCCACCGAATATGTCCGCATCCGTCCCGGCACCGACATTCCCGTGCTCTACGGCATGATGTGGCACATCCTGAAGAACGGCTGGGAGGACAAGGAATTCATCGCCCAGCGCGTCTACGGCTTCGACGACCTGCGCAAGGAGGTCGAGAAATGGAATCCGCAGGAGGTCGAGCGCGTCACCGGTGTGCCCGCCGCGCAGCTCGAGCGCGTCGCCAAGACGTTCGCGACGGTCAAGCCCGCGACCATCATCTGGTGCATGGGCCAGACCCAGCACACGGTCGGCACCGCCAACGTGCGGGCGAGCTGCATCGCGCTGCTGATGACGGGCAACGTCGGCAAGGCCGGGGCCGGCGCCAACATCCTGCGCGGCCATGACAACGTGCAGGGCGCGACCGATGTCGGCCTCGATATCGTGACGTTGCCGTTCTATTACGGCCTCGCGGAGGGCGCCTGGAAGCACTGGTCCCGGGTCTGGGAGGTCGACTACGACTATCTCGTCTCGCGCTTCGACGAGAAGAAGCAGATGGAGACGCCAGGCATCCCGCTGACGCGCTGGTTCGATGCGGCACTGTTGCCGAAGGCCGACGTCGCACAGAAGGACAACGTCAAGGCCGTGTTCGTGCAAGGCCACGCCAGCAACAGCATCACGCGCATTCCCGAATCGCTGAAGGGCCTGAAGGCGCTGGAGCTGCTGGTGATCGCCGATCCGCACCCGACCACCTGGGCGTCTCTGGCGATCGAGGCCGGGCGCAAGGACGGCGTCTATATCCTGCCCGTGGCGACGCAGTTCGAATGCGCGGGATCGCGCGTCGCCTCCAACCGCTCGATGCAATGGGGCGAGCAGATCGTCAAGCCGATCTTCGAATCCAAGGACGACCTCGAGATCATCTATCTGCTGGCGAAGAAGTTCGGCTTCGCCGACAAGATGTTCAAGAACATCAAGGTCGAGAACAACCTTCCGGTCCCCGAGGACGTGCTGCGCGAGATCAACCGTGGAAGCTGGTCGACCGGTTATTGCGGCCAGTCGCCGGAGCGCATCAAGGCGCACATGAAGAACCAGCACAAGTTCGACCTGGTGACGATGCGCGCCCCCAAGGACGATCCGGAAGTCGGCGGCGATTATTACGGCCTGCCTTGGCCGTGCTGGGGCTCGCCCGAGGTGAAGCATCCCGGCTCGCCGCTGCTCTACAACAACAATCTGCACGTCATGGACGGCGGCGGCGCATTCCGTCCGCGCTTCGGCATCGAGCGCGAGGAGAAGCTGCCCGACGGCACGACGCGCAAGGTCAGCCTGCTCGCCGACAAGTCCTTCTCCAAGGGATCGGAGATCGAGGACGGCTATCCCGAGTTCACGCTGGCGAGCCTGAAGAAGCTCGGTTGGGACAAGGATCTCACCGAGGCCGAGATGGCGACCATCCAGCGGGTCAACCCGGCCAATCCGGATGCGGTGTCCTGGGCGCTCGACCTCTCCGGCGGCATCCAGCGCGTCGCGCTGAAGCATGGCTGCGTGCCCTTCGGCAACGGCAAGGCGCGCATGAATGCGTTCGGTCTACCGGATCCAATCCCGGTGCACCGCGAGCCGATCTACACGCCGCGCGTCGACCTCGTCGAGAAGTATCCGACCTTGCCCGATGCCAAGCAGTTCCGTCTGCCCAACATCGGCTTCTCGGTGCAGAAGGCGGCGGTGGAGAAGGGGATCGCCAAGCAGTTCCCGCTGATCCTCTCCTCCGGACGTCTTGTCGAATACGAAGGCGGCGGCGAGGAAACCCGCACCAATCCGTGGCTCGCCGAATTGCAACAGGACATGTTCATCGAGATCAGCCCGGCTGATGCCGCCGATCGCGGCATCAAGGACGGCGGCTGGGTCTGGGTGAGCGGCGCTGAGAACAACTCGCGGGCCAAGATGAAGGCGATGGTGACCGAACGCGTCGGCAAGGGCGTCGCCTGGATGCCGTTCCATTTCGGCGGCTGGCTCGGCGGTAACGACCTGCGCAAGAACTATCCTGCCGGCACCGATCCGATCGTGCTGGGCGAGAGCGCCAACACGATCACGAGCTACGGCTACGATCCTGCAACCGGCATGCAGGAGCCGAAGGTCACGCTTTGTCAGATCGTCGCAGCCTGAGAGGAGCACGCACATGGCTCGGATGAAATTTCTCTGCGACGCTGATCGCTGCATCGAGTGCAACGCCTGCGTCACCGCCTGCAAGAACGAGCACGAGGTGCCCTGGGGCATCAACCGGCGGCGTGTCGTCACCATCAACGACGGCAAGCCGGGTGAGCGCTCGATCTCGATGGCCTGCATGCACTGCACGGACGCGCCCTGCGCGGCGGTGTGTCCGGTGAACTGCTTCTACACCACGGCCGATGCCGTGGTGCTGCACTCCAAGGACCTCTGCATCGGCTGCGGCTATTGCTTCTACGCCTGTCCGTTCGGCGCGCCGCAATATCCAAAGGTCGGAAACTTCGGCTCGCGGGGCAAGATGGACAAGTGCACCTATTGCGCCGGCGGCCCGGAGGCTGACGGCAGCAAGGAGGAATACGCGAAATACGGTGCGAACCGGCTGGCCGAAGGCAAGCTGCCGCTCTGCGCGGAAATGTGCTCGACCAAATCCTTGCTTGCGGGCGACGGCGAGATCATCGCGCAGATCTACAAGGAGCGCGTCATGAAGCGCGGCTATGGCTCGGGTGCATGGGGCTGGAAGACCGCTTATCGCGAGGCGATCGAGTCCTGAAGTGGCAACAGAAGGGCGCGCAAATACCGGGGAGGACGTGATGGCGTCATTTGGAAGGTTCATTCGCCTGGCGTTCGGCGTTTGCACGCTGCTTCTCTTGGCGATGGCGGCGCCTGCGAGTGCTCAGCAGGTCAATCCGACTGCAAGCTCGGTCAAGGAGCAGCAGCTTCTGCAGGAGCTGAACCGGATTCAAGGGCGTGTCAGCATTCCGGATCAGCGGTCCGGCGTTCTCGAGCAGCCGCAGGGGCGGGAATGGCGGGAATTCCGCATGGTGACGCTGCCCTGGATCGGCGGCGTTGCCATCATCGGCATGATCGCCCTGATCATGATCTTCTATCTCACCCGCGGCATGGTTCGGCTGGAAAGCGGCCACTCGGGCCGCACCATCGTGCGCTTCAACGGTTTCGAACGTTTCGTGCACTGGATGACGGCAACCTGCTTCATCATCCTGGCGATCTCCGGCCTCAACGTCACCTTTGGCCGGCAACTGCTATTGCCGCTGATCGGTTTCGAGGCCTTTTCCGAATGGTCGCAATGGGCCAAATACGCCCACAATTATCTGAGCTTCCCGTTCACGCTGGGGGTCGTGCTGATCTTCCTGATGTGGATCGGCGGCAATATCCCCAATAAGGTGGATATCGAATGGGCCAAGCGGGGTGGCGGCCTGATCGGGCATGACCATCCACCGGCCAATCGCTTCAATGGCGGCCAGAAGATGATCTACTGGATCGTCGTGATCGGTGGTGGGCTCGTCGCGGCGAGCGGCTATGCGCTGATGTTCCCGTTCTACGGCACGGGTATCGAAAGCATGCAGATGGCCCAGATCGTCCACTCCATTGTGGCGGTCCTGTTCGTCGCGGCGATGATCGGGCACATCTATATCGGCACTATCGGCATGGAAGGTGCGTTCGCGGCCATGGGCTCGGGCGAAGTCGACGTCAACTGGGCGCGCGAGCACCACAGCCTCTGGCTCGACGAGCAGATGGCGCGAACGGGACCGAACGATGGGCAGCGGCAACCTGCGACCGCAGCGGCCGAATAAAGCGAGCCTGCCGGCCTACCGCAGCTCTTTCGCAAACAAGACGGAGCGGTCCTGCAGCTCCTGCTCGGGAAGCTTGTCGGCCCGTCCCGTCTGCATATCTTGAATGGACGCCATGCCGGGCTGACCGAAATGAGGCACTGGATGCGGCCTGAACACGCTATTGGCCGCACCGGCGAGAAGCATGGCTGCGATTAGCGAGAGCATGAGGAGTTTCATGCGCGTCTCCGTCTGCCATCTCCACCCGGCACGATGAATACATCGGGATCGTCGAATCGGATGTGAGCGGCTTCACAGCAACGGGTTCCAGTTGCGTGGGTCGAGCTCCCCCTGACGACCGTCAACTTCGGCGTCAAACTGGATATCTGCTTGCCAATGCGAGCGCCCATCCCGCATCGGCGCGGTGATCCCGCTGACGCCGAATTCCTCCATCAGGCCCGCCATTTGGCTCGCATTCCGTCGGCTCGTCAGGGGGCAGGCCGAAACTGGTCCGGCTCTTGCTCTTGCCAGTATGAGAAATTTTGATAAACGTCATACTGTAAGGGCGAGCGAATGGAACGAGCAGCGATGCGGACTTTGCGGGCGGTCGAGCCCGGAACGGTGGCGCTGCTTGGCGGGCTCGTCGCCGCCAACATCGCCGCATGGGCCTGGGCCTTCACGCTGTTCGGCGACCGGCCGACGGTGATGGCGACGGCCTTGCTAGCCTGGGTGTTCGGCCTGCGTCATGCCGTCGATGCCGATCACATTGCCGCGATCGACAACGTCGTGCGCAAGCTGATGCACGGCGGCGAGACGCCGCGCAGCGTCGGCCTCTATTTCGCGCTCGGCCATTCCACCGTCGTCGTGGTGGCGACCATGCTGCTGGCACTGGGCGTCGTGAGCCTCGGCGGCGACAGTCTGCTCAAGGAGATCGGCGGTCTCATCGGCACCTCAGTCTCGGCCCTGTTCCTGCTTGCGGTTGCCGCGATCAACCTCGTCATTTTCGTCGGCCTGTGGCGGACGTTTCGCGCGGCGCGGGAGCAGGGCGTTCACGATGCTGCGCAACTCGATGCGCTGCTTGCCAGCCGCGGTATTCTGGCCCGGCTGCTCGGCCCGATGTTCCGCCTGGTGACGAAGCCCTGGCACATGTATCCGCTCGGCTTCCTGTTCGGCCTCGGCTTCGACACCGCGACGGAGATCAGCCTGCTCAGCATCTCCGCCAGCGAAGCCGCGCGCGGCGCCTCGCTCGCCGATGTGCTGGTTTTCCCCGCGCTGTTCGCTGCAGGCATGGCGCTGGTCGACACTGCCGATTCCGCGCTGATGGTGAGCGCCTATCGCTGGGCCTTCGTCGATCCCTTGCGCAAGCTCTGGTACAATCTCACGATCACCGGCGCCTCCGTCGCGGTTGCACTGTTCATCGGCGGGATCGAAGCGCTCGGCCTGATCGGCGAGCGGCTCGGTCTCTCCGGCGGCGCATGGGTGCTGGTCGAGGACCTCAACGAGTCGCTTGCCAATGTCGGCTTTGTCGTGATCGCGCTGTTTGCGGTCGCATGGCTCGTCTCGGTCGTGCTCTATCGCCGCATGTTCGGGAACGAGCCTCGCCGCGCCGGCACGAAAGTTTTGGAATGCACCGATGCGACCGAGGCGGCCTGAGCACGATCGTCACGGCGGCGTGTTGACGGCACTCTCGGTCCTGGCGCTGCTCGCGGATGACGGCCGCGCCCTCGCACAGAGCAATGACACCTCACGCGAACTGCCGCCGGTCGAGGTCAGTGGCGGCGCCACGCCCGGGCGCAAGATGACGGCCGCATCGCGCCGTGCCGCCAGATCGCCCGCGGCCGGCCGCCGCATCTTCGTGTCTCCCGCGACGACGCAGGCGTCCGATCCGCGCAGTGCCGGCTCGGGTGCAAGGGCCGCAGCCGGCATGGCCAGCGAGATCACCGTCTCCGGCGACGAGATCAACGCGCGCCCTTTCACACGGCCGGGCGAGGCGCTCGAAGCCGTGCCCGGTCTGATCGTGACGCAGCATTCCGGCGAGGGCAAAGCCAACCAGTATTTCCTGCGCGGTTACAATCTCGACCACGGCACCGATTTGGCGATCATCGTCGACGGCGTCCCCGTCAACATGCGCACCCACGCGCATGGTCAGGGCTATGCCGATCTCAACTGGCTGATCCCGGAAACCATCGCCGCAATGGACGTGCGCAAGGGACCTTACTTCGCCGACGAAGGCGACTTCGCCTCGGTCGGAAGCGTTCACATCGGCCTGATCGACAGCACAAGGCGGCTGGCGCAGGTGAGCGCCGGCAGCTTCGGTTACCGCCGTCTGCTCGGCATGGATTCCGCGAAAGTTGGCGACGGTTCGCTGCTGGTGGCCGGCGAGATCGGGACCTACGACGGCCCGTGGGACAATCCGGACAAATTGCGAAAGCTCAACGGCCTCGTGCGCTACAGCCAGGGCACCGCGACCGACGGCATGTCGCTCACCGGCATGGCCTACGTCAACAAATGGAATTCGACCGACCAGGTGCCGCAGCGCGCCATCACCAGCGGCCTGCTCGGCCGTTATGGTTCGGAAGATCCGAGCGACGGCGGCCACGCCAACCGCTTTGCGCTGTCCGGGCGCATCGCGCAGACCGACGACGTCGGTTCATGGAAAGCCAACGCCTATCTGGTGAAGAGCCAACTCGACCTCTTCAATAATTTCACTTACTTCCTTGACGATCCCGTGCTCGGCGACCAGTTCCACCAGCACGACGACCGCTTGATGGCGGGCGCCAATGTCTCGCGCACGCTGGACGGCTCCTTGGCCGGCCTGCCGATGCAGACCACCTTCGGTCTGCAATCGCGTTATGATGCGATCGACCTCGCGCTCACCAATACGTTCCGTCGCGGCTTCATCGGCAATATCCGCAGCGACAAGGTCGGCGAGGGCAGCGTCGGGGTCTTTGCCGAAAACACGGTGCGCTGGACCGACTGGCTCAGGACGACGTTGGGCTGGCGCGGCGATTATTACGCCGCCGACGTCATCTCTCTGTTCAACGCCGCAAATTCCGGTCGCGCCGATGCCGCGCTCGGCAGCCCGAAATTCAGGATGGTGCTTGGTCCGTTCAATCATACGGAATTCTTCCTCGGCGCCGGCTACGGCATGCACTCGAACGATGCCCGCGGTGCGACCACGACGGAGGATCCCACCGATCCCGCGACAAGGCTCACGCCGTCGCCGCTCCTGGTGCGCACCAGAGGCGCGGAGGTCGGGGTTCGCAGCAGGATCGTTCCCGGCCTCGAGAGCTCTCTCAGCCTCTTCATCCTGGACCAGGATTCCGAGATCCTGTTCTCCGGCGATGCCGGCGATACCTCGGCAACCCGCGCCAGCCGCCGCTACGGCTTCGAGTGGACCAACCATTACCGGCCGCGGTCCTGGATCGACATCGATGTGGATCTTGCAATGACGCATGCGCGCTTCCGTGGCCATGACGGCGAGCAGGCCGCGGTCTATGCCTCGCTCGCCGGCTATCCCGAGGCGCAAATCGGCAATGCGCCCGGCAACTACATTCCCAACGCCCCGGCGATGGTGGCATCGGCCGGAAT
This sequence comes from Bradyrhizobium sp. IC3195, assembly GCF_020193585.1. Lineage (NCBI taxonomy): Bacteria > Pseudomonadati > Pseudomonadota > Alphaproteobacteria > Hyphomicrobiales > Nitrobacteraceae > Bradyrhizobium > Bradyrhizobium sp. IC3195. The sequence continues at coordinate 341,640 of NZ_JADYVG010000005.1, forward strand.
AACGCTTGGCGAAAAGACGGGGTGGTTCGGCAGCGCGCGCTGGCGCTATATCGGCGCGAGCCCGTTGACCGAGGACAATGCGTTCCGCTCGCGGCCGACCGGCATCGCCAACGCGCGGCTCGGCTACCGCAGCGAGAACGGCTGGCGCATCCAGTTCGACGTGCTCAACCTGTTCAACAGCAAGGCGAACCAGATCACCTATGCCTATGGCTCGCTGTTGAAGACCGACACGCTCTACAATCTCTGCGCCGCCAATGCCGCACCGGCCGCAGTCTGCGGGAACGGCGTGATGGACTATGTGCTGCACCCGGTCGAGCCGATGGCGTTTCGGGTCACTGTGGCCGGAACGTTTTAGGCCTGTTGCGCGAGCACACTGGGCTAGCCTGTCAAAGGATTTGCCTTCACGGTTGCTCGGACATCGTCAGGCGGCCGCGTGCTGGAGGGCGCGTCCTGCGCGCGGCGATGGCCGGCACGAGCGTGGGCGATTCCCCGGCGAGACGGAGCGCAAAATAGGCGATGGTCGCTTGAAGGCCGTCCTTCAATGCCACCCTCGGACGCCATCCCAGGATCTTCTCGGCGGCGTCGATCACAGGCTTGCGCCGCTTGGGATCGTCCTTGGGCAGGGGCTCGAAGCGCAGCGGGGATGCAGATTCGGTGCATGCCAGCACCTCACGGGCGATGGCCTCGATCGTGACCTCGTGCGGATTGCCGAGATTGCACGGACCGCTGACCGAGGCGGGGCTCTCCATCAGGAGCTGAAGCCCCCGCACGAGATCGTCAACGAAGCAGAAGCTGCGGGTTTGCGTGCCCTGGCCGTAGATCGTGATCGGCTCGCCACGCAGCGCCTGCACGATGAAGTTGGACACGACGCGGCCGTCATTCTCGAGCATGCGCGGGCCGTAGGTGTTGAAGATGCGCGCGACTTTGATCTCGGTCCCGTGCATCCGCCGATAGTCGAACATCAGCGTCTCCGCGGCCCGCTTGCCTTCGTCGTAACAGGCCCGCGGCCCGACGGGATTGACGTTGCCGAGATAGGATTCCGGCTGCGGATGCACCTCCGGGTCGCCGTAGACCTCGCTGGTGGAGGCTTGAAGAATCCGGGAGCCCTTCTGCCGCGCCAGTTCGAGCAGGTTGATCGAGCCGAGCACGCAGGTCTTCATCGTTCCGACCGGATCGACTTGATAATGGCGGGGCGAGGCCGGGCAGGCGAGGCTGTAGATCCGGTCGATCTCGCCCTCGATCTCGATGGAATCGCGCACGTCATGCTCGATGAAGCGGAAGTTCGGATGGTTGAGCAGGGGCCGGACGTTGTCGGTGGTCCCCGTGAACAAATTGTCCAGGCAGATCACGATGCTGCCGCGTTGCAGGAGCGCGTCGCAGAGATGCGATCCGATGAAGCCGGCGCCGCCGGCGACCAGGACCGTCGGCGAGCGGCGGGACGCGTGGATGCGGGTCTGGAGCGTCATGACGTGGCCTTTCAGAGTTGGGCGACCTGCATAGGGCGAACGACGGGGAGTGGCGCCGTCTTGCGGCGGCGCCGCGCGGCTGCCTCGGCGTAATAGGTCTCCAGCTGCCGTGCGCGATGGTCGGGCGTGTGATCGGCGAGAACCCGCCGCCGCGCGTTGTGGGCGATCGTGCGCCGTTGCTCTTCCGGCATGTCGCGCAGGATCTCGACGACCTCGCGCGGGCTGGCTGCCAGCAGGATTTCCTTCGAGGGCGCGAAGATCGTCTCGATCCCGGGCCACCGGTCCGAGATCACGGGCGTGCCGCAGGCGGCGGCCTCGAACAGCCGGACGCTGGGGGAGAAGCCCAGCGCCTTCATGTCGGCGCGGGTGGCGTTCAGCGTGAAACGCTGCGCCGCGTAGAACTCCGGGTGCTGCTTCGGCGAGAGGTGCTCGATCCGGGCGACGTTGGCGGGCCAGGCGATATTGTCCGGATATTGCGCGCCGGCGACGACGAATTGATCGCTCGGCAGCGTGCGCGCCGGTGCCAGCAGCAGCTCCTCGAGAACGGGCTGCCGGTCCTCGCTGTAGGTCCCGAGATAGCCGAGCGCCCATTTCGGCGGCGCCTGCTTCGGCGCGTAGATCTCCGCGTCTGCGCTGCAGTAAAGCACACGCGCGAGCGGACTGCCGTAGCTCTGCTCGATCAGGCCGGGCACCGGTCCGCCGGTGAACGACAGATAGAGATCGAAGCGCGGGATCATTGCCGCCGAGAGATAGTCGAGGCCTTGCTCGAGCCGCGCCAGAGTGACTGGCGTGTCGATGTCGTAGAACGCGGTGATGCCCCTCGCGTGCGTCGTGGTCCATTCGGCGAGCGCGATCCCGTCAGGAACATAAGAGCCGATGATCACCAGATCGGCATCGCGGATCAGCTTGCCGAACTGGCGCGGAACATCTTTCGAAGAATGGTACAATTCGACAGTCCAGGCAGAGGGCTTGGTCAGGTCGCGGTGATCCCGATACCAGGGCACGTCCCGCTCCAGGAACGTGACGCGGTGACCCCGTCGCGCCAGCGCTTCGATCAGGGCGCGGTAGGTCGTGGCATGACCGTTGCCCCAGGACGAAGTGACCGAAAGACCGATGACGACGATGGAGAGGTTCATTCTGCTGCCTCGATTCGGGAGCTGTGGGCGACGAAGAGATCGTTGAACTGGCGGGCGCGCTGCCGGTAAGTGTGCTGGCTGAGGATGCGTGCGCGGGCGCGGCGGGCGATAGACCGGGCCCGCTCGGGATCGAGCGCGGTGAGGTGCTCGGCCACCTCGGCTCCGTCGGCGGCCACCAGCACCTCGCGGCCGGGTTCGAGGAAATGATCGATGCCGGCCCACTCGTCGGTGATCAGGCACGCGCCGGCGCCGATCGCTTCGAACACCCGCGTCGGCGGTGAGAAGCCATAGCGCGCCATGCTGTCGCGATTGACGTTGAGCGTGGCGAGCGCGGAGCCGAAGAACGCGTTGTGATCGGCGGTGCCGACATGGCCGACCTTGCGCAGATTGGCGGAGGCGTCCTTGTCGTCCCAGCCGGAGCCGCCGAGCACGAAAGACTTTTCGGGCAGATGGCGTGCAACGTCGAGGAAGAAATGCTCGACGCGCGTCTCGCGGTCGGGCAGGCGGTTCGCCAGCAGGCTGAGATCGCAGGCAAAGCGCGGATTGGGCGGTGACGGAAAATGCGTGGAGGGATCGAGTGCGTTGTAGATCGGCACGCAGTCCCGCGCGCCCACCGATCGATACGCGGAGACGACGGGTTCGCCGCCGCCATAGGTCAGGACCATGTCGTAGTATGGGATCGCGCGACGCAGATGATGCTGCGGATCGCTTTCCATCGCCTCGAGCGTGGCGGGAGCATCGACGTCCCAATAGATCCGCGTCAGCCGTGAGGGCAGCGCGGCGACGGCGTTCTCCAGCTCGAGATCAAAGACGCCGACGCCGCTGGCCTTGACCAGCATGTCGGCCGATTGTGCGGCTGTGTCGAGCGAGCGGCGCCAGCCGTCCGCGGTCGCGGGATACACGACCACTTTGGCCCAATCCGGCTCGTCGATGTCGCGATGCGACTGGCGGTCGAACGCGTCGGGCTCGTAGAAGGTGACCTCGTGGCCGAGCGCCGCGATCTCCTTCAGCATGCCGCGATAGTAGGTGGCGGCGCCGTTCCAGTAGGACGAGACGAGGCTGGATCCGAAGAAGCAGATCTTCATGCGACGGCTCCGATGTCGTGCTGAGGCCGTGCCGAACGGCTGGAATCCCTGAGGTCGGTGACGATGTCGATGAGCTGCTCGGCGCGGTGGCGGCAGGTATGACGATCCTGGATGACCTTCAGGCCGGTCGCCACCATCGCGGCAGAGAATTCCGGATCGTCGATGACGGTGCGAAGCGCATGCTTCATCTGCGCGCCGTCGGCAACGCTGAGATAGGCGCCCTCGGGGAAGAGACCTTCCGTATCCGACCAGGGTGCCGAGACCAGGGGAATGCCGCAGGCCAGCGCCTCGAACACGCGGATGGTCGGGATGCCCGGCAGCAGGGCGACGTAAGGCCCGCGCGGCACGTGAATGGTTGCGCGCGCGCCGGCGAAGGCGACGGGGGCCCAGTGCGCCGGCAGCCAGCCGCCATAGCGGATGCCTGCGCTCCTGATGGTGCGGAGCGCATCATCCGAATAGCGCACGCCATGGACGCTGGCGCGGAGCTTCAGCTCCGCCACGGGCTCGACCAGGAACTCGTTCAGCTCGGCGCTGCGCTCGCCGTCGCCCCAATTGCCGACCCAGACCAGATCGTCGGTCCGCTCGACCTGGGGCAACGGGTGATACAGCGCAACGTCCGCTGCCTCGTGCCATGTGAAGACCCGGTCTGCCCAGCCGAGCTTCAGATAGATCTGCCGAAGCACCTCGCCGAAGGCGAGCACGCCGTCGAATCCGTCGAGATCGAATTGCGCAAGCTCGTCGGGCGCGCTGACCGCACGGTGATGGGTATCGTGAAAGAGCAGGGTGAAGGACCCGCCTTGCATCCGCCTGCGCCCGATCTGCGCGATGAGATCGGGCGAATTCCATTCATGCACGATGACGAGATCCGCGCCATCAAGCGCCCGCTCGAGATCGAGGCTGGTGTCGTAGCGGCGGATGTCGATGCCGGGGAAGAGGGCGGGAATGTCCTCCATCGCATGACTCCCTCCTTCGCGGATGGCGTTCAGGCGGCTCCAGCCGTCGATGGGCTCGAACACGACGACCTCGTGCCCGAGCGCATGGAGCTCGCGCGCATAGCCCCGCAGGAAATGCGCGTTGCCGTTGTTCCAGCAGGAGGTGAAGGCATGATAGAACAGGACGCATTTCATGCGCGCACCTCGATTTGGCTGGCCGCGGCGCTCGTCCGGCGCGATGCGATCAGGTCCCGGTAGAGACCAAGATAGGCGCTCGTCATGCGCGTCAGCGAATAGGTCAGGGATTGCTCATAGGCGGCCCGCTGCAGCTTTGCGCGGCCCATCTCGTCAGCGCAAAGATCTGCCAGAGCCCGGTGCAGCGCCTCGCTGTCGGCGGGATCGACGAACAAGGCGGCGCCGCGCCACAATTCCCTGAAGGTCGGGATGTCAGAGAGGACCAGCGCGCAGCCGGCGGCGGCGGCTTCCAGCACCGAGAGACCGAACGGTTCATAGAGTGCGGGGCTGACGAAGATCGCTGCATGCTGCAGGCGTGTCTCCAGCGCCGCGTGCGGCAGCTCTCCGAGCCAGGTGATACCCGCTGGCAGGCGTGCTTCGATAGGACCGGCCACCTCGACCGGCCAATCCAGCCCAGGCGCGGCGGCGGCGAGCGCTTCGATGTTCTTGGCTCGGTCCCACAGCCGTCCTGCCGCGAAAATCAGGTCCTGCTTTCGCCCAGACGGGGCGCGTGGCGAAATTCCGTTCCAGATCACCGCGCCGCGCGATTGCGGCTGGTAGATCGCCGTGATGTCGTCGTGGAAGGCCCGGCTCGGACAGACCCAGGCCTGCGCCGCGTCGAGCGCAGCGGCGACCCGCTCGCTGTAGCGGCGCCATCTGGGCTCGCCAAGCCAGGCCGTATCGCGGCAGGCGAGTGCCCACGAATTTACGCAGGAATGCGCCACCAGCACTGTCGGGGCCTGCCAGGCAAAGGTCGCCTCGCGGAAGCTGTTGAGATGCACAACGTCGGGCATCAATCTGGCTTCCAGGTTTGCAAGCACGCGCCTTGCGTCGGAAACGTTTTGGCCCTCCGGGTCCTGCCATTCGAGTGCGAGGTCCGTGTCGACCAGGTGCACGCTGGTCTCACGCAGCATCTGACGCTGATCGACCCGTGCCCGCGGGCCCAGCGTCACCAGCGTGACGTCGGCACCGGACGCAGCGAGACTCGTGGCAAGCGCGCAGGAATAGGTCCACACGCCGCCAACCGTGTCAGTCGTCATCATGATCCTGATGTCGGCGCCACGGTTCATGAGGCCACCTGGAGTTCGAGGCTGTCGAGCGGGACCGGGCGATCGTTCTGCACGTCGCTGAACTGGTCGAACATCGCGAGATAGTGCCGGTGTGCGCGCTCCCAGGCGACGTCGTCGGGCTCGCCCCAGAGCCTGCGGTAGTCGGGAGAGCCGGGATAGGGATAGAGCGGCACGGGATCGTTGGCCCAGACGCCGGCATCCTGCATGGTGCGGCGCCAGCGCTGCACCACGGGATCGTCGTCCTCGGGCACCTCGATCAAATTGGCCTGCACGAAGGGGACGTGGCGGCGAGCTTCGACCAGCCGGTCGGCGAGCTGATCCGTCGTCATCTTGCAATTCTTGGCGAGGGCCGCGCGCCCTTCCACGGTGAGGCTCTCGATGCCGGCTTCGATCGAGACGCAGCCGGCGCGCCCGAGCAGGGCGAGCATGTCGGGCTTCCAGAGGTCGATCCGCGTCTGCACGCCGAACTTCAGCCCGCGCGTCGTCAAGCCTTCCAAAAGTTCGCGATTGGGAAGAAAGATCTCGTCGATGAAATAGACGTACTCGATGCCATGGCGGCGCAGACGATCGATCTCGTCGAGAATGACGGCGGGCGGCCGCTTGCGATAGGCGTTGCGGAAATTCTCCTTGGCGCAGAACGTGCAGTTGTAGGGGCAGCCGCGCGAGGCCTCCACCTCGGCTCCCGGTGCGGTCGGCGCGGCCTCGAAGCGGTGATGATGGTGATGGTGACGCCGGATCATATCCTCCGGCCAGTCGAGCGCGGGCTGGTCGCTGAACGCGACCGCCTGGGGCCCGCCATTGACCCGGAGCGAAGCACCGTCGGCGAAGCACAGGCCGGGAAAGTCTCGCTCGCCATTGGCGAGACGCAGCAGGGACGCCTCGCACTCGCCCATCACGACGATATCGACGCCAAGCTTCCTCAGGGCGGTCTTCGGCGTACTCGAACCATGCGGGCCGACCGCGATCAGGGTCGGCGCAAGGTCCCGCACCGCGATGGCGAGTTGCTGCGGCACGCGCAGCTCGGGCGGCGCGCAGCGCCAGAACAGATAGGTCGGTGCGGTGGTGAAGACGATCTGGCCGGGACGAAAGGCGCGCAGCTCGGCCTCGATGTCGCGGAGGGAGAGATCGAACATATGCGCATCGAGCAGCAACGTGTCGTGGCCGGCCGCCTTCAGATAGTGCTGGGAGATGCCGAGCTCGAGCGGCAGGTGAGGCGAGCGGCAGCCGAAATAGATGCTGCCCGAAAAGTCCCAGTTCGGATTGATGAGGGCTACCCGCGTCATGCCAGGGCCTCGCTTCTATTCTGTGATCCGAAGCGGCTGTCGAGCCAGGTGTGGAGCGAGCGCAGGCCATCGGCGAGGAGCATTTGCGGCGTCCAGCCGAGCGCGGTGGCGAGCGCCCGCGTGTCGGTCACGTACCAGGGCTGATCGCCCGGTCGCCAGTCTGCAAAGCGATAGCTGACCTTGCGGCCCGTCAGCTCGGTGATGCGGTCGATCAACTCGAGCAGGCTGATCGCATTCGCCGGACCGCCGCCGAGATTGAAGACGCGCCCGCGCGCCAGCGCGATGTGGTCGAGCGCCGCGAGCCAGGCGCTCACCGCGTCCGACACGTGCAGCGCGTCGCGGACCTGCTTGCCGTCGCCATAGATCGTCAGCGGATTGCCGCTTATGGCGCTGAGCAGGAAGTGTGCGATCCAGCCCTGGTCCTCGGTGCCGAACTGCCGCGGCCCGTAGATGCAGCTCATGCGCATCACCACGGCCTGCAGCCCGAACACCCGGGCATAATCGTGGACGTATTGATCGGCGGTGCCCTTGGAGCAACCATAGGGGCTGTAGAAATCGAGCGGGGCGTTCTCCGAAATGCCGCCGGCGAGCAGATCGTTGACCGGCGTGTAGCGACTGCCGGTGAGCGCGATCTCGCTGTCCTCGATCAGGCGCCCGTAGACCTTGTTGGTCGAGGCGAAGATCACTGGCGCTGAGGCGTTGTGCAGGCGGACGGCTTCGAGCACGTTCAGCGTGCCACGGGCGTTGATCTCGAAATCGGCCGAGGGATCGCTGACGCTGTCGGTGACGGCGACCTGGGCCGCGAGGTGCAGCACGGCGCGTGCCTCGCGCACGGCGTCGATCACCGGAATGGGGTCGCGGATATCGGCCACCGTGATCGCGACGCGCTCGCCATGCCGGGATTTCAGCCATTGCGCGTTCTCGCGCACGCCGGCGCGGGCGAGATTGTCCAGCACCAGCACGCGGTCGCCGCGTTCGGCGAGACGGTCGGCGAGATTGCAGCCGATGAAGCCGCAGCCGCCGGTGACCAGGACAGGTCTGTTGTCTTGTTCACTCATCACGCGACCAACCCTCGTTGCAGCAGCTCACGGGTCGCCCGCTCCGCCTGATCGTCGGCGATCTGGTCGGCGAGGTACCCGGCGAGCTCTTCGAGCCCGTCCTTGAACGCGACATGCGGCTCGAAGCCGAGCAGGTCGCGTGATTTGCCGATGTCGGCGAAGCAGTGCCGGATGTCGCCAGCACGGTATTTCCGTGTGATCTCGGCAGCGATCTCGCACCGTCCCATCACCTGGGCAAGATCCTCGGCTACCGACAGAATGGTGCGGCTCTGGCCCGAGCCGACGTTGAAGACGTCCTGGGCGTGGTCGGATTCGAGCGCCATGCGGCAGGCGCGGGCGACATCGTGCACGTGGACGAAGTCGCGCCGCTGCAGGCCGTCTTCGAAGACGAGCGGCGGCCGGCCATTGAGCAGCCGCGCGGCGAAGATGGCCAGCACCCCGGTATAGGGATTCGACAGCGCTTGCCGCGGACCGAACACGTTGAAGAAGCGCAAGCCGACCGTCGGAATGCCGTAGGCCTTGCCCGTGATCAGGCACATCCGCTCCTGCGCATATTTGTTCAGCGCGTAGATCGAGCTCAAAGACGGCTGCTTGGTCTCAGGCGTAGGCACGGGATCGAGCGCATGGCCTGCATGATCCCGCAGTTCCCACTCTCCTTGGCGAAGCTGCCCGATCGGTCGTTCGTCGCAAGCCACGACGTTGCCGACGGCATCACGATACAGGCCCTCGCCGTAGATGCTCATCGAGGACGCCACAACCAGCCGTGCGACCGGTCGCTTCGCCAGCGCCTGCAGCAGCACGGCGGTGCCGAGCTCGTTCGTCCTGACATAGGGCTCGATGTCGTACATGCTCTGGCCGACGCCGACGGCGGAGGCGAGATGCAGGACCATGTCGGCGCCGCGCAAGGCCTGTTCGACGGCGACGCTGTCCGTGACGTCGCCGACCACGAGCTCGGCATCGTCCGCGAGATAAGCGGGCCGCTGACGGTTGCCGCCATGGACCTGCGGAGAGAGATTGTCGAGAAGGCGGACCTCATAGCCAGCCGCAAGCAGCACGTCGGCCGTATGCGAACCGATGAATCCCGCGCCTCCGGTAATCAATACTCGCGTCATTCACCGCTCCGTGCCGCATGGGACCGATCCGTTCGGGACCAGCCGATGATGAGAGTTGAAGCGCGCCTTTGCTTGGTCGGGCGACCTGCGCGCCAGTCACGTCTGGGAGTTAGAAGCGGTGCAAGGAATGTTCGTTCCTGCGAAACCTACAAACGAAAATTTCTCTAACCTGGATCAATAACCCAAGTGAATCCCAGCTAGAATCCCGGCTAGAAATGCGCGCCATGAAGTGGCGCCGGCAGGTCGAGATGTCTTGCAACCGTCGCGCCGATGTCGGCAAAGCCGGCGCGTCGGCCGATCGGAGCCGTTGACTGCGCGGTCCACGCCAGGATCGGGACCTGCTCGCGCGTATGATCGGTGCCGCTCCAGGTCGGATCGCAGCCATGATCGGCGGTGATGATGAGGAGATCGTCGCTTCGCAGCCGGCTCAGCAGCTCGGGGAGGCGGGCGTCGAAAGCTTCGAGCGCCGCTGCGTAGCCGGCGACGTCGCGGCGGTGGCCGTAGAGCGTGTCGAAATCGATGAAGTTGGCGAACAAAAGCCCGCCTTCTGCAAGGCCTCCAAGCCCATCGAGCGTGGCATCGAACAGCGCTGCATTGCCGTCGCCGCGCAGGTTTCTCCCGGTGCCGCGATGAGCGAAGATGTCGTCGATCTTGCCGATCGTGACGATGTCGCGGCCGGCAGTTTCTGCAAGGTCGAGGATGGTTCGCTCGGGCGGCGGAACCGAGAAATCGCGCCGGTGCGAGCTGCGCTTGAAATTGCCTGCGTCCGTTCCGACGAACGGACGCGCGATGACGCGGCCGATGTTCAGGGGATCGACCAGCCGTCTCGCGATCGTGCAAACGTCGTAAAGCCGCTCAAGCCCGAACGTCTCCTCGTGCGCCGCGATCTGGAACACGCTGTCGGCCGAGGTGTAGCAGATCGGCTCGCCGCTGCGCATGTGGCGCTCGCCGAATTCGGCGATGATGTCGGTGCCGGAGGCGTGGCAGTTGCCGAGGATGCCGGGCAGTCCGGCTTGTTCGCACAGCTTTGTTACGAGATCGCGCGGGAAGCAGGGCTGGATCTTTGGAAAATAGCCCCAGTCGAACGCGACAGGCACGCCGGCGATCTCCCAATGGCCGGATGGCGTGTCCTTGCCCCTCGATATCTCGCTGGCGCATCCATGGCGCGCACCCTGAACCCGGCCGTCGAGCCCGGGCGGGACGCGCCCCGTCGCAAGGCGGCAGGCCTCGCCGAGGCCGAGCACCACGAGATTTGGCAGGCACAGCGGCCCCTCCCGCTGCGGACTATTGGCACGCCCGGCCATGCATGCATCCGCAATGTGGCCGATGGTGTCGGCACCTTCGTCGCCGTAATTGGCGGCGTCGGGCGCGGCGCCGATTCCGACGGAATCCATCACCAGGATCAGGGCACGCATGTCGGCTCCCTGATCGGCGGGGAGACGCCACTAGAGGAGGCGAGACCGGTCTTCGTGCAATAGCGCTCGACCATCTGCGCGCAGAAATCGGCGAACTCGTTCACGTCGAGCGGCGGGCTGGTGTGATGCGGTTCGAGACCGCGGTGCTCCGGCGTGAAGCAGAACGTCACAGTGATCTCGAACTCGGCCAGCGCATCCATCTGGCGGTCGAACCAGTCCAGTGCGTTGGGGCGGAAGCTGTCGGCCCATGACAGGCCGGTCCGCAAGTGCCGCACGCCGAACCGTCGCATCCAGCGCACGGCATCATCGAGACGATGGTCCTCGAAATGAAACCACTGGCAGAGGCCCATGTCGGCGGCGTATTGGCCGAACAGCTCCGCCGCGGCTTTCGGCGTTCCATCCTCGCGCAGCAGGCCCATGTGGAAATGCCGGTAATAGGAGGACCCCTCGGCCTCCTTGTGCCGCGTGGTCGCCTCCCAGGCCGAAGGGAGATCATAGAGGCTGTACCAGTGGATGCGCGGCGCGCGGCCGATCAGAAGGTCGGCGGTGCGCGACAGGCCCCAGGCTTGCACCTCCTCGGCGCCGAACGAGGAGACGCCGACCTCGGTCACCCAGACCGGGAGCGAGGTGACGGCCTTGATCTCCTCGATCTTGGCCGGCCATTCTCCGATCTGCCATAAATTCCAGTCGAGCGGAAAGCCGTGCACGGCGACGGCGTCGACGTGGTCGAGCACGCCGCGCGCCTGCATGCTGCGCATGAAGGACGGGTCGATCGGCGAAATGCCGCCGAGCACGCGCGGCAAGGTCGGATGCGCGCTGCGCATAGCCTTTCCCGCCGCGAGGGCAAGATTCGCGAACATCGCCCAGTCCGGGTCGATCAGCAGGTCCCAATGCGACTTGTTGTTGGGCTCGTTCCAGATCTTGGCAGCCTCGATCATCGGCTCGCCTCCCGTGACGGATAAACCGGCCCGTCGACCTGCGGCCGCGTCGTGCGCTTGCACAGATAGACCTCCTCTTCCGGATGGGCCGCGATGGCAAAGCCGGCGCTGCGCAGCATGGCCTCGACGCAGGCGCGATTGGGCACCCACCAATTGGTGGGGTCGTCGGCATATTTGTGCTCGATGAAGTGCAGCTTCGGGTAGCCGGAGGAATCGAACTGATCGGTAGTCCAGAAGTCGTAATTCTTCTCGATCGCATCGACCCGGCTGTCGCCGCGCAGCATCGACTGAAACAGGAGGAGATCGCCAGCGACGTGCTCATGGATCAGGTCCAGCGCCAGCAGCGGGTGTCGCAGATGATAGAGCACGCCCATGAAGATCACGAGGTCGAACTTTTCGCGCAGCTGCCCGACATCATAGGCCGACATCTTGCGGAATTCGATCCTGAGCCCGTTCACCTCGGCCGCGAAGCGGGCCTGGGCCAGATATTCTTCGTCGGTGTCGAGGCCGAGCACGCGTTCGGCGCCGCGCCGCTTCATCTCCATTGCGTAGAAGCCGGCATTGCAGCCGATATCGAGCACGGTCTTGCCTTCGAGCCGGTCCGGAATGATGCCGGAGAAGCGCTGCCACTTCACATTGGGGTAGTCGCCGAGAAAGTGCGACGGCGCTGTCGGCACGCCCTTGAGGTCGAGATTGTGAAACCATGGCCCCAGCGCATCGACGCGCTGGCGGATTTCCTCGCGGGAGAGGGCGCCTCTGGTCATGCAATCGCTCCGTTATTCATTGAGACCGGCCGGGCCCCGTCCGATGAGGCGCGGGTCCGCGACTTGGAACGGCCCTCGACGCCCTCGGCGAGCAGGGCCATTGCCGTGCGATAGCCGTCGATGGTGCCGACATCGACGTAGGATTCGCCGGCCTTGACCCCGATGCCGTTGCCGCCGGCCGAAAGGTACGCATTGACCAGCGTCCCGAAATATTCGTCGCGGCGTTCGCGTGCGTGCCACAGCGCCTGGAGCTGGCGGAAGCCGTGGGCCGACATCTTGAAAGCACCCCAGATCCAGCGCGAGGCTGCATTCGGCTGCTTGACCTGGATCTCCGTCACCTGCTCGCCGTCCAGCACCACCGCATCGAAGAATTCGGGGTGCTCGACCGGGAACAGCAGGAACGAGAGGTCTGCCTCGGGCAGGGATTGCAGGGCCGCCTTGGGAAACCACACCGTGTCGGGCAAGCCGACCATGACGTCTTCGTGCCGCCCGACGACGGTGCTTGCCCTGAACACCGCGTCGCACAGGCCGGAGGCTTCGGGCTGCACCACATAGGCGAGCTCGGCGCTGCCGTAATGGTCGCCGAAATATTCGAGGATGTCGGACTTGCCGGGCGAGATCACGAAGCAGATCTTGTCCGCGCCGCCGAGGATGAGGCGCTCCAGCAGATATTCGGAGACCGCGCAGGGACGGTCGGTACCGTCGTCATGCCGGCTGCCGACCGGCAGCAATTCCTTCGAGAACGCAAGCGGCTGGATACGGCTGCCGCGGCCCGCGGCCGGAACGATGCCCCACATGATCAGGCCTCCTCGATTTGTTGCCGGCTGATGCGGCTCGACGCAATCTGCTCGAGCATCGAGATCAGTTCACGCGCCCGCTTGTCGGATGTGTGCTGGTCCATGGTGCGCTCATAGGCGCGCAGGGCCATGCGCCTGAGCTCGGCATCCGGCATCGCGAGTGCGGCAAGCGCGTCGTGCTCGTCGCGTGCGATCAGGATCTCTTCTCCGGGCGCGAAGAAGTCCGCTATTCCGGGCCAGTCGTCGCTCAGCAGCGGGGCACCGCAGGCCGCGGCCTCGAACAGCCGGCCGGACGGGCACCAGCCCATCTCCGCCATGGCCCGGCGGGTGACGTTGAGGGTCAGCCGCGATGAGGCAAAGAACGGCGCGTGCTCGGACGGCGGCAGGTGCCGCACGAAATAAATGTTGGGCGACCATGGGAAATCGTCCGGGTACTGCGCGCCGCCGATCAGGAAGCGGAGATCCTGGCGCGCCCGCGCGGGCGCAACGAAAAGCGCCTCGAGCGTGTGCTGGCGGTCTTCGGAGTAGGTGCCGAGATAGGACAAATCGGCGCGATAATGCGGCTGCGGCGCGACCGGATGGTGGATGTCTGTGTCGACATGCCCATAAAGCGGCCGCGTGTCGCGCGCGCCGAGCCTGTTGCGGAATTCGTCCGCAACGTGAGGCCCGCCGGTAAAGCTGAGCACCAGCGCGAAGTCCCGCAGGCCGCGCGGGCCGATATAGGGAACGGCCTCGCCGGCGATGAGCCTTGCCAGCGTGACCGGAGTATCGAGGTCGTAGAACACGGGAACGGCACGATCCTCAGCAAGGATCAGCTCGGTCGCGGCGATCGCATCGGGGCAATAGGAGGTCACGATCGCAACGTCGGCGTCACGGACCTCCGCGCTTGCCGCCTGCCGCACATCGTCCCAGTTCGCGAACAGTCGGAGCGCGCCGCCCGGCAGCTCGTAGAGATCCCGGGCACCGGAATAATAGGGCACGTCGCGCTCGAAGAAGACGACGCTGTGTCCCGAACGCGCGAGATGCTTGCAGAGGCCGCGCCACAAGGTGGCGTGACCGTTGCCCCAGGAAGACGAGATTGTCAGGCCGAAGATGACGATCTTCACGCCGGCACCCGCTGGTTGATCCCGGTGATCTTCATGCCCCTTCTGTCGGCGCGGAGCGTGCTGATGCTGGCAGGATCGATCTCGATCGAAAGAAACTGATCGAGCGGCATGCGCGAATAGTGCAGCAGCGCGGCACGGATCGGCTCGGCGTGGCTGACGAGGACGACCGCGTCGAGATTGCGGTCGCCGCGCAGCTGCTCCAGATGAGCGACCATGCGGTTCTGAAGCGACCGCATGCTCTCGCCGCCGGGCGGGCGGCTGGTGCCGCGTCGCCCATTCCAGCGCGACCATCGGGGATCCGGCGCCAGCTCGTCGAACGATCGCCCGGTCCATTCGCCATAATCGAGTTCGTCGAGGGCAGGAACGATCTCGACCGGCAGCCTGAAATGCGCCGCGAGGATGCATGCCGACTGCATACAGCGCCGTTGCGGGCTGGACTGAATGAGCGATGGCCGCGCCGCGATGGTGCCGGCACAGCGCGCCATTTCCTCACAGCCGAGATCGTCGAGCGCGACGCCTTTCATCCGGCCGCACAGGATGCGGCCGAGCAGGGCATGATGACCGTGGCGGACGAGATGGATGATCCCAGCCATCACGCAAACGCCTTGTCGTCGATGAAGGCGCGCGTCCGCCGTCCGGCCTCCTCGTCGGTGAACTGCTGCGGCGGCGATTTCATGAAATAGCTCGAAGGGCCGGTCAGCGCTCCGGCCTGGCCGCGGTCCATGGCGAGCTTGGCACAGCGCACCGCGTCGATCACGACGCCCGCCGAATTCGGGGAGTCCCAGACCTCGAGCTTGACCTCGGCGCTCAGGGGAACGCCGCCAAAGGTCGTTCCCTCCAGGCGGATGAAGGCGAGCTTGCGATCGGTGAGCCACGGCACGTGGTCGCTCGGTCCGACATGGATGTTGTCGGGGTCCATGGGGACGTCGAACTGGCTGGTCACGGCCTGGGTCTTGGAGATCTTCTTCGAGGCCAGCCGCTCCCGCTCGAGCATGTTCTTGAAATCGGTGTTGCCGCCGACATTGAGCTGGTAGGTGCGGTCGAGCCGCACCCCGCGCTCGCGGAACAGGTTAGCGAGCACGCGATGCAGGATGGTGGCACCGACCTGGCTCTTGATGTCGTCGCCGACGATCGGCAGGCCGGCCTCCTCGAAGCGGCGCCGCCATTCGGGATTGGAGGCGATGAAGACCGGAATGCAATTGACGTAGCCGCAGCCGGCCTCGATGGCGCGCGCCGCATACCATTCGCTGGCGCGCTGCGAGCCGACCGGAAGATAGGAGACCAGAACGTCGGTGCGGGACATCGCCAGCACTTCGGACACGTCGGCCTCCGGCACGTCCGCAATCGGAACGTCGTCGGTGAGATAATGCCCGATGCCGTCCAGGACCGGTCCGCGCTGCACGATCACGCCTGTCGGCGCGACGTCGGAGAAACGGTGCGTGTTGTTGGGCGAGGCGAAGATCGCATCGGCGACGTCGCGGCCGACCTTGTTGGCGTTGACGTCGAACGCCGAAGCGATCTGGATATCGCTGATATGGTAACCGCCGAGATCCGCGTTCATTAGCCCCGGGACCGGCTCGTTCGACTTGGCGTTCCGGTAGTAGGTGAGGCCCTGGACGAAGGAGCTCGCGCAATTGCCGACGCCGACGAGTCCGACGCGCACGCGGCGCCTGTGTTGGAGACGAGAATGCATGGAATGAAGCCCTCCGGAAGCATGCGGCGTCGGTGCAAGAGTCGGTGTAAGTACGTCGGCGAACGTGTGGAAGGTATGTTCGTTCCTGGGAAGGAGATGCGAGCGGCACGCCGTGGGCCGATTCATCGCGACAAAATGCGACGCGCTTAACATGGGATAAAGTCCCGTACCGCCAGCTCGGAACGAACGACTTTCATGATGAAGATGAAGAAGATGATGCTCGCCTCACGCGGACCGTTTCGTATCTGCCGCGAAGAACCAATCACTGCGGCCCGCGTTTGTCGGCCAATGGTTCGATGCGTGCGGCGTTCATCGCCCGCCTAGTGAACGAGGTGTGACATGACATCCAAGGCACAGAACAGCGAAGCCCACGAGACCACCGATCACAACGTCATCCAGAAATGGGCCGAAGAACGCGGCGGGAAGCCGGCGACCGTGAAGGCGACGGAGGAGGGTGGCCACGCCGGAATCCTGCGTATTGATTTCGATCCGCCGGATGAAGCGTTGGATCGCATCAGCTGGGATGCGTTCTTCGAGAAGTTCGATGAAGCCGGCATCGCGTTCCTGCATCAGGATCGAACCAAGGACGGCAAGCTCAGTCGATTCCACAAGTTCGTGCGACATTAGCGACCGCGCGACATGGCGGGCGGCTGGGCGGAAGCGATCAGGGCGGGCGATTTTGGGCGCGCCTGGCGGATCAACGATCGAGATTTGCTGGAGATCGCGCATCCGCCGAAGCACACTGGCCCGCGTCACCTCCAGCGGATCTGGCGCGGCGAGGAGCTGAGGGATAAGCACGTGCTGGTGCGCTGCTATCACGGACTCGGCGACACCATCCAGTTCCTGCGCTTCATGAAGCCGCTTCGCGCGATTGCGCGCAGCGTCACCCTGTGGTGTCAACCCGAGCTGCTGCCGATGGTCGAGGGGGCAGCGGGCGTCGATCGCGCCATCCCGCTGCATGATGGTGCGCCCGAGAGCGCTTTCGAGGTCGACATCGAGATCATGGAGGTGCCGCACGCTATCAGAGCGCGCCGCGATGAGGTCGAGATGCGCGTTCCCTACCTGATGCTCCCTCCTGTTGCCGTACAACCGCTTCGGCTGCAAAGTCTGGCCGTCGGCCTGGTCTGGAAAGTCGGTGAGTGGGACAAGCGGCGGGAGGTTCCGGCCGTCTTGCTGCGCAATCTCGCAGAACCCGGCGTGACGCTCCATTCGCTTCAGCGCGGGACGAGCACCGAAGAGCTCGCGGCGATCGGGGCGCGGGACATCAGCACGCCTGATATCGTCGCTCTCGGCCATCGCCTGCGGCAGCTCGATCTCGTCGTCTGTGTCGACACCATGATCGCACACCTTGCGGGCGCGCTCGGATGCGAGGCCTGGGTCTTGCTGCATGCCGATTGCGACTGGCGCTGGCCCCAATCCGGTTCGCGTTCGTTCTGGTACCCGAGCCTGCGGCTGTTTCATCAAACACGGCCGGGCGATTGGGTCGATGTCATCGCCGACGCCCGCAACGCGCTACGGGTGCGGCTCGAAGGAGGTCGAACGACCGCGGCGATGTGATTTCCAGACGTCCTTTCCAAGACATTGATGAGGAACGAGCGCCGCCCACGCGCTTTGGTGCAACGCCCTCGCAATGGAAAGACGCTCATGCAAAGTTCCGACGCCGGTGTGTCGACTGCCAGCCTGTCGCAGGTGACCGACGATATCTGGATCGTGAACGACAAGCCGATCAACGCCGCCGGCCTGCAACTGCCCGTACGGATGACTGTCATCCGCCTGTCGAACGGCGACCTCGTGCTGCATTCGCCGGTGAGATATTCGCCGGCTTTGCGCCAAGAGCTGGAGCGGCTGGGCACGATCAGATACCTGCTGGCGCCGAATATTGCGCACTGGATGTTCCTGCCAGAATGGCAAAGGCAGCTGCCGCAGGCCGCGGTCTTTGCTGCGCGCGGCCTTGCGGCGCGCGGGCAGGTGCGGGCGGCGGGCCTCCGCATCGATCGGGAGCTTGGAGACACGACGCCGGAGGAATGGGCCGCCGACCTCGAAACGGTGTCGGTGAATGCTCCGATGTTCTCGGAGGTCGAGCTGTTCGACAGGCGGAGCCGGACGCTGGTTCTGACCGATATCGTTCAGAACCTCGATCCCCACCACCTCAGCGCCGCGAATACAGCCGCGGCGAGCCTGCTCGGCATTGCCAAGCCGGGCGGGAAGGCCCCGATCTATCTGCGGCTGCTGCTCCGCCTTGGCGGCCGTTCGGCGCGGGCTGCGGGCGAGCGGCTCGTGAAGCTGGCTCCGGAGCGGGTGATCTTTGCGCATGGCGACTGGTTCGAAACACAGGGAACGGCACGCCTGCGGCGATCCCTGCGCTGGCTGCTTCCCGCGGACGTCTCGGGACGCGAGCACGGGCAGATGGTCGGCACGCGCGTCGTCATCACCGGCGCCTCCAGTGGAATCGGCCGCGCCGCGGCGCTGGCCTTTGCCCGCGAGGGCGCAAGCGTGGTCCTCGCCGCACGCCGCGGCGAGGTCTTGATGCGGCTTGCTGCGGATTGTGAGGCGCTCGGAGGCCGGGCCCTGGCCGTGCCAACCGACGTCACTGACGCGGAGGCGGTGCAGCGTCTGGCCGGTGCGGCGGATGAGGCCTTCGGCGGCATCGACGTCTGGATCAACAACGCCGGCACGGGCGTGTTCGGGGCCTATCAGGATGCCGACATCGCGCTTCATCGCCGGACCATCGAGGTCAATCTGCTCGGCACCATGCATGGCGCGTTCGCGGTGCTTCCGATCTTCCTTCGCCAGAACCGCGGTGTCCTGATCAACAACATCTCGCTCGGCGGCTGGGCGCCGACGCCCTTTGCCGCAGCCTACACCGCCAGCAAGTTCGGCCTGCGCGGCTTCACCGCAAGCTTGCGTCAGGAGCTCCGGGCTCATCCCGGCATTCACGTCTGTGGCGTTTTTCCGTCCATGGTCGATACGCCGGGCTTCGTCCACGGCGCCAACGTCTCCGGACGAAGGCTCGATCCTGGTCCGCTGCTTTATCAATCCGAAGATGTAGCCCAGACCCTCCTGCGCCTCGTCCGCGCGCCTCGTGACGAGATGGCCGTGGGGTGGCCGGCGCGCGCCGGGCAACTGGCCTATGCGGTTGCTCCTGAGATCACCGAGAATGTCATCGGAGCCGCATTCCGCTGGCTGCTGTCGCGCGCGCGTCCAGCAGCAAGGAACGAAGGGACCTTGCTCGAAGCGGGTCCGCAGGTCACGTCCGTCGACGGCGGCTGGCTGGTGCGGAAGCAGGTTCCGCCGGCCGCTGTGCTCAGCAAGGGGCTCGTGGTGCTCGGGATCGCTGCCGGCCTGGCATTCGCGGCATCGAGGGCGGGGCGTTACAGACCCCGCGCGAGGACGCGGCGGCGCCGCGCGTGAGTCCGCGGCAATCTCGCGCCGAGGACCGACGGGGATGCCCGCCCGCCGGACCGCAGATGGCTCCGACGCCGGAACGAAGCCCCGAGACCGCGCGTTCCTGCGGGAACACCCGAGGACCAGACGTTGCCGCGCTATCATTTTGATTTGGTGGATTCTGAAACCGTAGCCGACGAGGGAGGTGCCGATTTGCCGGACGACATCAAGGCTCTGGATGTCGCCGAAGAGATTGCGCGGCGCCTGCTCGAGGAGCGTCCCGAGCTTAAGGGCCGCCACTTCTCGATCCTCGTCACGAACGAGGATGGTGAGGAAATCGGCCGGATGCCGCTGGATGTAGTGCACTGAAGCCGTGATCTGACATGACGTTCATGATTGGGGTGATCGCCGACACGCATGGACTGCTGAGGCCCGAGGCGAAGCGCTGCCTCGCCGGCGTCTCGCACATCATCCACGCCGGCGACATCGGCGCCCAGGCGGTGATGGACGGGCTTTGCCGCATCGCACCCGTCACCGCGATCAGGGGAAATGTCGACCGGGGCACGTGGGCTGAACGCTTTCCCGAAACACAAACGCTGCGCCTCGGCGGCCGCAGCTTCCACGTCCTGCACGACCTCAACGAGCTGACGATCGATCCTGCCGAGCTCGGGATCGATGTCGTGGTCTCAGGGCATTCCCACCGCGCGCGGATCGAGACCGCCAACGGCGTGCTTTATCTGAATCCAGGCAGCGCAGGGAAGCGCCGCTTCAAGCTGCCGATTACGCTGGCAACGCTGGAACTGCACTCCGGCGGGCCGCTGCGGCCGGTCATTCACGATCTCGACACGCCAGCAGGCCTCCGCTGCTAGTGCGTCTTCGATTTCTGCCACCGCTCCAGATCCAGCGGCGGCCGTTCCGGATCGATTTGTTCCTTCTCGGGATTGCCTTGCCAGGGCTTATTCGTCTGCCGGTGCGTCGGCATATCGGTCTTCCGGCGCGGATCGTCGAGCGGTGTCTCTCGCGGATCGGTTTCAGGTTCAGTGGCCTTTGGCATGTGTTTCCCCGTCGAGTGTTTCCCTGCGAGCTCGCACGATGGCGCTGCGGCAGCACCTTCTGATCAACCCGGGACGCAGCGCGGTTGTTCCCTGTCTCGCGCTGCGGCGATCGGCGCAGGAACGACCCCTGCGACAACTCATTGTTCTATTTCGACATTGCGAACCATCGACACAGGAGCAGCACATGTCAAAGATGCCTCCAGTCCCCGAAGAACAGCGGAGCAACAAGGGACCCGGTTCCGATCCGGCCGTCGAGCCGACAGAACGGGAGCCGGGCCGCGAGAATTTCGATACCCAGGGCCGCCACGGCAACATCAAGCAGAACACGACCAACCAGGGCTACCAGCAGGATCGATGATGCTCGACCTCAACAGATGCACCAAGAGACAGTCGATGAGCAGGACAGGTCTGGTGCTGCTCGCCGTGCTGGCGACCGCCTCCGCCGGTGCGGCATTCGGGCAGGGAG
>NZ_JADYVG010000060.1:0-1794 GCF_020193585.1 Bradyrhizobium sp. IC3195
GGCAGAGCGATCTTGGTCGAGATCGTTCAGTGAAGGCTCGAAGTTGTTGGATAATCTCAAGATACAACAACATCAGCGTTGAGCAGTCGAATCGTGTAGATCATATAAGCGACGACGAGCTTGGGGCAGTCGCCTAGTACTTTCCCAAGATCGTCTGATCGGCCAGTTCTGATGGCAATGCGCCTTCGGTAGAGCAAAGCATTTTCGAGCGGCCGGTGGTCAGCTCATTGTCGCCGTTTGCTGAAAACGGACGCGGGTGTAAGAGCAGGAAGGCCGTCCAGGCATTGGTGCCCGCAATTTGTATTATAAGGCCACGATCGGAGCAGCGACAGCATTGCTTATGTGCCGGTCCGCACCGTGGCTGCAGGCGCACCTTGAAAGAACTCGGAAGCCGCGAGCCAAAGGCCGCTGGCGGCGTGGGTTCCTTGGCATTAGCGCCTCGATTTCTGTCCTGGGCCAGCCATTAGGGATACGCTGAAGCGTTGTGGTGATCATGCGAATGATCGACGTTGTTCATATTCGCAGTCTGCAGCAGTGATGATCACCGCTTTTCATCCGCGAGCTCGCTGATTATGCCGCAAGCCGGATTATGCCGCATGAGCAGTCTTCTTCGCTTCGAGGCTGGCACCCGTTGGTCGCCACGTCGCTGCGCGGGGACCAGGTCGCCGCTGGCATGGCACTGACCAAGCGGCTAGTTCCGAACGACGCAACGCACGTGCCCGCGGCTGCTCGGCAGCTGTGGAGGGGCACCAGCGCAGCATAGCTGGCATAGGAGAGCCAACGGGTTCTTTCATAGCCGTCGGCGTAGACGGCGTTGATGGTCTCGGGCGTTAGATGGCGATGAAAGGCGGACGTTCTCCGTCGAGTCGCCACCGAGAAGTCGCCCCGCGGCGGGCGCACGCGGCAGCCTTCTCCCTTGCGTGTTTCATGCAGTGCGTTAGGACCCTAGCTTGCGTCGCTGTAATGGCCCATCAATGGGCACGCCGAGAGCCCGCGGCTGAACTCAGGATCCGATGAACTCCTAAAGCTTATCGATCACTATTTGCCTGGAGTTGCGGTTTCCGAAAGGATATCAATGACCTCGAGCTTGGCGTCATACTCCTCGTATGTGCCAAGCATGGGTTCGCCAAGTGCAATATTGTGCACGGGATCGACAATCGAGGGTGAGTCGTAAGTTAGGGAGATGGGTCCAGTAAATTGAACTTGATCGCCAAGCTCGTCGCGTCGCAACGTTCGCGCGGTGCACCATTTGACGAGCTGCGTTACTGCGCCCTTCCCGCGCTCATTGATGGGGGGCAAATGCCGAACCGAGTAGAAATACGTCCGCGCAGAAAACATCTGTTGCGAACTCGAGCTCATGCGCTGGTCCGGTTGAGCGGTAAGAGTCAGCAGGCGCTTGCCAGCTGGACGCTCGAGCGTACCCTGAATTAGGCCACCTTCTCTAATCAGAGTAATGTGCGCCAGCTTTTTTGGAGCACCAAGAACCTCTCGTCCCGAGGCAAGCGCTGCATCATTCGTTGTCACGTAAATGTAAGGAATGTAAAAGCCGGTCTCACCGCCGGGATCACGAACTTGAATTCCTGAATAGCACTCCAAGTACGGCCCCACAGTGCTTGAGGGATAGCTCGCGACCCCCACAACGGCGATTGCAGGGTTTGCTACGGGTACTAATCCCTTCGGTAGTAGAGAGGACACCTCGCTCCCCACGCTGAATACAAGGTTTATGGCTTGGCAGCCGAGAAACGCGCTGCCACGGTCTCTGCTCCCACGGTAGAGAGGCGCATCAAGAGGAAT
>NZ_JADYVG010000061.1:0-1790 GCF_020193585.1 Bradyrhizobium sp. IC3195
CGCGCGCCATGGAAAACTGCCCCCTCATATTGCCTCAGATGACAATGTTACCGAGCGCCCCCAGCTGTCGCGCGAATTGGACCCCGCGGGTCCGAGCAAGCCGCTCGCGAAGCGCGCCCTCCAGAGCGCCGTAGCGAGAGAGCGGCTTGCGGTGATTCGGCAAAGCAACACGTGGGATTTAGACAGCGAGGGAAGCTTGGAACGATAGTATGGTTTCGGTGCTGCTGATGAGCTGTCGAGCGACCTTTGATCGCCAATTCTTCACCAACCGCTGCACCGTACGCCGCTGATGGCCACTGAACTGACCCGGCGCATGCGCTGCCAGCCGGGAGAGGAGATCGACGGCGGACAAGTGCGGAGCCGCGGCGAGCCATTCCTCGATCATGGGAATGTATGGGTCGAGCATCGATGGCCGACGTGGCGCAGGTTTGCGCCGCACATAGCGGCGCCGATGAATGCCGCGCTGCTCACCCTGCTTTCAACCGTCGCCGAGCTCTCGGGCAAAGGCGGTCAAGTCGCTTTGCACCGGCGCGACGGTCATGGCTGGCTTTCCGGCCCGCTGATCAACACGCTTGCCCAGCTCATTTTGAGCGTCCCTCATCTGTGCCAGCAATGCCACCGGATCAAGCGTGCGGTAAATCTCACGCAGCCGACGTTTGAATGCCTCGTTGAGATGCGGGTGGACCAATGCTCTTTCGTACGGTGTAGCGGGAGGAAGATAACGCTTGATCACCTTGGCACCTTCGCGGTGCTTCTCCTTCAGCTTAAACGAGGGCTGGAAGAAATTGATGTGCAGCCGTGCCGCGGCAAACAGGCGAGCTAATGAGCGAGCGGCATCAATGCCTTCAAAGCGCCCGTAGCCCACCAGACGTCGAACGATAGCTCCATTCTTCTGTTCAACGAACGCTTGATCGTTCTTCTTGTAGGCCCTGGAACGAGTGACTTCGACATCGTGAGAACGGCACCACGAGACGACCGTGTCGTTCATGAAGGCGCTGTCGTTGTCAAAATCGAGCCCGCAAACGGGCCAGGGAAATAGGTTCTGGGCGCGCTCGAGGGCCTCGACCACAAGCGCTGCTTCACGCACAACAAGCGGAAAGCATTCGGTCCACCCCGTTGCGACATCCACCATTGTTAGCGTCTGAATGAAGGCCCCGGATACGGACATGCCGCCGTGCGCAACCAGATCCGCTTCGCAGTACCCCAGCGGAGGTGATCCCCAGTCATTGAATGTACGCACCGGGACTTGCCGCCGTACGGCACTGGAAAAGCCCGCCCGCCGTCGGCGTCCTCCGGCTGCTGCGATCCTTACGTCGCTCAGCAGGCGATCGATCGTCGCCGCGCTCACCCTCAAAACCTTAGACCGCTCATCAGCAGAAAGCTTCAATCTGCCGTGCCGTTCAAGAGCCGGAAGCAAGAACGGGATCATCGCGACGAGCCGCTTACTGCAGAGCCGGTCAGACGAGTCCCATAGCACAATCAGTGCCATACGAATGGAAGCTCCGTAGGTCCGGCCCCGCCGCCGCGGCACGGCCGACCCCGATGCCCCGTCCGCTGACAGCGCTCGGATCGCGTGCTTGCGATGCCATCCCGCAACGGCGCACAGCTCGTCTAGGATCCGTCCCTTCTCGAGCCGCCCGCTTGCCCGATAACGCTCGGCCAGCGCTGATGTGATCTCGCGCTTTGCGCGCATGCTGATCTTCCCTGCCATAGCCGCCACCGATCTGATTCGGCAGCTCCGCCCCAGACACGACAGGGAAGTTGTCCGGTAACATTTTTAGCGAGGCAAT
>NZ_JADYVG010000062.1:0-1788 GCF_020193585.1 Bradyrhizobium sp. IC3195
GGTGCCAACGTTCCCGCTGCGGTGTTCTACATCGTGGCGTATGGTGCGACCATCGGGACAGAGGCACCGGGAGCACGAAGTGCGGGCAGGCCGATGTTATTCGATGAGCCGAGAGCTCGAGTTAGTAGCTGGCCGCCTCTGCGACTCGCCCGGTTGCGCTGGGAGCGCGAATCCGTAGTTGTCGTGTCGCCCGCAGCTCCCGTCATATGTCTGGCAGGAGGTGCGAATGCGACGGGTGATTGGCATCGACGTCCACCGAACTTTCGGCGAGGTGGTGTTTTGGGAGGACGGCAGGCTCCGACATGCGGGCCGCATCGATATGACGCGGACTGCGCTGGAGGGATTTGGCAAGACCCTGCTGGCCAGTGATGAGGTGGTGCTCGAAGCGACTGCCAACAGCATGGCGGTGTCGCGGGTTCTGGCGCCGTTCGTGGCACGGGTGATTATCGCCAATCCGCTGCAGGTGAAGGCGATCGCCCAGGCTCACGTTAAGACCGACAAGATCGATGCCGGCACGCTCGCCAGTCTGCAGGCGGCCGGGTACCTGCCGCAGATCTGGACGCCTGACGCGGAGACCGAACGCAAGCGTCGGCTGGTGGCGCGGCGCTACCAGGTCGTGCGGCATCGCACGCGGCTCAAGAACGAGGTGCATTCGATCCTGCACGCGCACCTAATCCCGAAGTGCCCGCATGCCGATCTTTTCAACGCCCGCGGCCGGGCGTGGTTGGCCGCCCAACAGCTGCCGCACGATGAGCGCGCGGCCATCGATCGGCATGTCCGTGAGCTTGACCGGCTGGCGGAAGACCTGGCTCTGCTCGACCGTGAGATCGCTCAGGACGCCATCGACGACCTCGCGGTCAACAGATTGATGACGATCACCGGCGTCAATCTGGCGGTCGCCGCCGGCATCGTGGCGGCGATCGGCGACATCAGCCGGTTCGACAGCCCGCAGAAGCTGGTGAGCTATTTCGGGCTGAACCCGCGGGTGCGGCAGTCGGGACTGGGAGCCGCCCATCACGGTCGCATCAGCAAGATCGGCCGCAGTCACGCGCGCGCCATGCTGGTCGAGGCCGCCTGGGCCGCGGCCAAGGCGCCCGGTCCACTGCATGCTTTTTTCGTGCGGATTCGCGCCCGGCGTGGCCATCAGGTCGCCGCGGTGGCCGTGGCTCGCAAGCTCACGGTGCTCTGCTGGCATTTGTTGACGAAGGGCGAAGATTACCTGTGGGCGCGTCCGGCGCTGGTCGCCAACAAGACCCGCGCAATGCAACTTCAAGCTGGACATCCGCAACAGAAGGGCAGCCGGCGCGGACCAGCCTATGCCTACAACATCAAGGCGCTGCGCGACCGTGAGATGTTGATTGCCGCCCAGGCGGAGCGAAACTACGAACAATTGGTGTCGCAATGGAAACCGCGACGGCCAAAACCTGGCGCGCGGGCGCCTCAGCTCGGCAGGACAAAATAGGCAGTCCGGTGACGCTTTCAGCCGACGCGTCACGCTTCGCCACGAGGTCGCCCGCGCCGGACAACCATAACCGCCGCTGACGGCAGTGCCAGCCAGGAATGCAGTCCCGTTCCACGCCAGCATGCCGCCGTGCTCGGGCCGGTCAAGGCCAAGCCGTGCGGTGGCCGCAAACGCGGCCAGCCTTGACCGACCCTGCGCGCGGCGGCTGCGAGATCGGTGACCGGGACGGAAGAATGGCCCGCGCCGCGGCCGAACAAAAGAATGGACGCGATTTCCGCATAGTCATCGGGGCGATCATTTAAAAATCGCTTGTCCATCTCATCCGT
>NZ_JADYVG010000063.1:0-1788 GCF_020193585.1 Bradyrhizobium sp. IC3195
GCCCCAAGCTCGTCGTCGCTTATATGATCTACACGATTCGACTGCTCAACGCTGATGTTGTTGTATCTTGAGATTATCCAACAACTTCGAGCCTTCACTGAACGATCTCGACCAAGATCGCTCTGCCAAGTCCAGATAGCTTTTCAGCAACTCGGAGGGCGTTTTGACCTCAGCAACGACTTTTAGAAAATTGGCGTGATCGTGCAAAGAGGAAGCAGTCAATCTCAAACCGTCTTTCAAAGCCGCCGCGAAGAAGTTTGTCGTTGCTTCGATCGACTTCTGCCAATCTGCAAACACGAATGAAGCGCGCGTGGCTGCCGTCGACTGCTTAGTGTGCTCGGCGGCGCCACCTGGCCCAGCAGCCGATGCCTGGGTCACTTGCGGCGCTTGCTGTGTACGGCGTTTCTCGTCTTCAGCTACGCTCGATGCCATTGAACGTCTCCTCTCTGAACTGTAACGTTGTGATTGGTTTCGCGGCTCAGCTCAATCACCTTCAGAGGGTAACACGATCTCCAATATGGGACACCTGCCACTTTTGGTAGCCCTGATCGCAAGGACCTGACTTAAGGACGACATTTGACGTGACCAATGCTGGAGGCGGATTGTTCAGTCTGCCAGATTCCCGGTAGGTGCTCCGATGGCTATATTTCGCGGAGAGTCTGAATCGGCATGTCGCAAAAGCCGTGTAGAGAGCGGCCAGTGGGTCTATGGCGTCGGCGAAGATGGTGTTCAGGCGTTCTGCGACTTTGGCATCGAAAACCTGATCGAGTTCGTCAGGTTCCACAAAGAAAACCCCAAGCTGCTCAGCGCTGGCACGGGAATGAACCAACCAGCCTGCGGCCTACACCGGCTACACCGGATCGGCGCACCGGCGGGTGCTTTCGCGTACAGCGGCGCATCCGACCATTGCGCCGTCCATGGGTCGGAGCCAAAAGGTAGTTCAAGCCGATCTTTCCGATGTGATAGTTGCTGGAGAGGCCCGTTGTGTTCGCCGGAAGAATTGCGAACGGCGGATTCTGCTCCGTCGGAGGAGTCGCGACACTCGGTCCGCCGAAATGCAGATAGTCATACTCAGCTTTCACCGACCATGCAGGCGTAAGCGCTTGCTCGACGCCCAGCCCGATGGTGGCGCCAAGGCGACCATAGTCGAAGTGGGCTTTCTCCTGTGGCGACCCGCCTTCGAAGTTGTTGACGACGTCGCCCCGGTTGTTTTGCCAAGCGACGCCTCCCTTGAGATAGGCCGGCGTGTGGCCCAGCGCGCCAAACGCGTAACCGACGCGACCGGTCCCGGTGGCAAAGACGTTGGGACCTGCCTTGCAGTTTGCGCTCACAATAAAGCCGGAGGCGGCGAGGCAGGTATTTGTCCCGTCGGAGACAGCACCGCTGGCATCCAGTTCGACACCAAATACCCAACCGTTCTTCTGCCAATTGTAGCCGATCTGGCCACCGGCGAGGAACACTGGGGTATCGACGACATCGCCATAGATCGACGGACCGTAGGGATTGCTGAAGGAGGTGCGGCCGTAGCCGCCGCCGACGTGCCCGCCAATATAGCCGCCGGTGGCAGTTTCACTCCTGGCTCGAGGTCTGCCGCATTCGTTGCATCGGTTGCGACGAGCGCAATTGTCGTGGCTCCCAAAAGAAGAACTCCAGATCGCATCCAACACGTCCCTGTATTTTCTCGGTCCACGACCGAGCGCCCTTAAGTTATCGCGCAGCAAAACCGTCGGGGCGGACCAGACGCTAACACCGACGCGCGCCGAGTCCGTCCCGAAGACCATCGCACTG
>NZ_JADYVG010000064.1:0-1732 GCF_020193585.1 Bradyrhizobium sp. IC3195
GAGGCTGCCAGCCTCACCGGCGGCTTCAATGTCGGCGAAGGCCTTGGCCATGCCGTGGAGGCCGAGGGCGTTGAGGCGGTCGAGGGTCGGATGGGTGAGCAAGGGACGGTCTCCTAATTGTAGTAGCGCGGTCCGCGGATGTTGGCATGCAGGATCGGCGCATCGTCCGCGGAGCGCTGGTGAGCGGGACGCCGATCGAGATTGTTGGCGAGGATCGACTTGACCGAGCCATAGGTGCGCGCGCCGATGTCGATCGCCCGCGCAGCCGCCGCGTCCAGCCGTTCGCGCCCATAGGAGGCGGCGAGCCTGAGGATGCCGAGGCAGGCGCGGAAGCCTTGTTCGGGGTGCGAGCGCTCGTCGAGAATGAGGTCGCACAATGCGCTGGTTGCCGGCCCGATCGCGGCGGCGTCCTGACGGATACGCCCGATAGTCCAGCCGGCGTAGCGCCGATGGCTGGAGGCCATGTGCTCCGGCACGGTGGTGTGCTTGTGATTGCCACTCATGCGCTGATGCGCGGCAATCCGCTCGCCCTTGTGGAAGATCTCGACGGTGCGGGCGGTGAACCGCACCTCGACCTCGGCACGCGCGAAGCGATGCGGAACGCTGTAATAATGCTTCTCCACCTCGACGTGGTAGTCGAGGCTGACGCGGCGGATCCGCCACTCGGCGAGCACGTAGGGGCTCGCCGGCAACGGCTTGAGCGCCGGCCGGTCGATCTCCTCGAGCAGCCGGCGGCGCGTCACGCCGAGCCGCCGGATCGGCCGCTCCTCGTTGAGCCTGGTGAGCAACTCGCCGATCGCTGCGTTGACCTCGGCGAGGCTGTAGAAGACGCGGTGGCGCAGGCGGCCGAGCAGCCAGCGCTCGATGATGAGGACGGCCTGCTCGACCTTGGCCTTGTCGCGCGGCTTGCGAGGTCGCGCCGGCAAGACGGCCGTGCCGTAATGCGCGGCCATCTCCGCATAGGTGCGATTGATCTGCGGGTCGTAGAGGCTCGCCTTGATGACTGCGACTTTGGTGTTGTCAGGCACCAAGAGCGCCGGGACGCCGCCGATCGCCGCGAAGGCGCCAACATGGGCGCTGATCCAGTCGGCGAGCCCCTGCGTCCACGTCGCCTGCGCGTAGGTGAAGCTTGAGGCGCCGAGCACGGCGACGAAGATCTGCGCCGTCCTCCGCTCGCCGGTGAGGCGGTCGACCACCACCGGCACGCCGTCGCCCGCGTAGTCGACGAACAGCTTGTCGCCGGCCGCGTGCGCCTGGCGCATCGTCACCGACAGGCGTCCCTCCCAGGCGCGGTAAAGCTCGCAGAAGCGCGAGTACCGGTATCCGCCGGGCTCGGCGCCGATGTACTCCTCCCACAGGATCGACAGCGTCACATGCTTGCGCTTGAGCTCGCGGTGCACCGCCGCCCAGTCGGGCTCGGCGATGCGGCGATGACCCTGCCGGTTACCGTTGCCGGTCTTGGCGAACAGGCGGGCCTCCAGGGCCGCGTCCGTGAGTTCGTCGGGCAACGGCCAGCTCAGGCCTGCGGCCTCGAATCGCCGGATGGTCAGCCGCACTGTCGAGGGCGCCGCGCCCATCCGCCGAGCAATCTCGCGGCTCGGCAGCCCAGCCGCCTTCATCCTGATCACATCGCGCACACGGCGCATCGCAAGCCTCTCCGTCGGCATCCAGGGTCCCCCTTCGCAAAACCGAAAGGTTGACCCTATGGGAGCCAGAAGAGGTCTCGTCACCC
>NZ_JADYVG010000065.1:0-1694 GCF_020193585.1 Bradyrhizobium sp. IC3195
GTAGGACCTCCTAGCCTTGGTCAAGAGGTTTCATGCCTTAATGCAACAGAGTAGCGCAGTGCTCACCGCTGTCCAGGACGCTTCGCGCCGGCTACGCCGGTGCCGATGGCATCCTGGACAGCGGCTGCGCGCTGCGCTGCTGGGCTCGGCAGGTCGGGACGAAGGAATGGTCACAAGCGGCCGAACAAAGGAATAAGGCTTACTGGCTGCTGACAGCCTGAGCACTCCTGTGATTGGCGTCGTACAGCGTTCGGTTCTTGAGGGCCGCGCAGAGGGCCGAGAGCAGGCGATCGCCCACGCCGCGCAACGCGCGCGCGCGGCCGTGGCCGCGCTGCCGCAAGGCATCATAGCGGTGCCGAGCGGCCGGGTCGTGCTGGACGGCAACGCGTGACCAGTGATGGACAGCGGTCTGCAGCCGCTTGTTGCAGGCAAAGCGCCGGATCACGAAGCGTTGCTTGCCGCTTTGCCGTGTGACCGGGGCGGCCCCTGCCAGAGCACGCAAAGCGTGGTAATCTCGGGCGCGCAGCGGTTGTGCTGCCTCGGTGAGCAGTGTGGCGAGAACAATCCTGCCGATTCCCGGCCAGGAGCGAAGGATTGCCACGTCACGCTGCTCATGGCTCTGCCCCGACGAGTTCTCCTCGTCCTGTGCCGCCAGACTATCGCAAAGGCCGTCCAGGGCAGCGCCGGCTTGCTTGATCTGCCGATTCACCAGGCGCATGCGCGCGACAAGGCTGCGGATATGGACGCACGCGGCCTCCGTGGTACCTGGTGCGACGAACAAGGCCGTCTTGCGCAGGGTCTGCAGCGCGGTGGCGGCGTCGACACGGCGGATACGATGCTCCTTGAGGATGCGCGCAATCGTCTTCTCCGATACCTTGGCGGCCGCAGCGGGTGTCGGCACCTTCTGCCACAAGCTCAGGAACCAGTCGTCTGCGACATCATCGGTCAGCTCGGCCGCTTGCGGGTAATAACGCCACAACTGCTGACGCAGGCGGTTAGACAGACGCGTCCGTTCCTGCTGCAGCTCATCTAGCAGGCGCGACCATTCGCGCAACCTGATCACCGCCGGATCGTCCATGGCAAGCTGCCGGAAGGCCTTGCGATCGGTACGCAAGGAATCCCCTAGGACAAGAGCGTCACGGCTGTCATCCTTGGCACCCGCGACCGTGAAGCGATCACGGAAGCGATCAAGCTGCTTGGGATTGATGGCAAAGACCAGGAACCCACACTCAAGCAGCATCTCCACCACAGGACCGTGCGGCATCTCGATCGCCACGGCGATCTGCGCCGGTGCAGCCTTCGTCTTCTCGAGCAGCCAGTCGCGCAACTCCACCAGACCGGCTCCGCCATGGGCGAACTCTCGCTCTCCCAGCCGCCCTCCTTCGGCATTGAGCAAGCAAACGCGATGGCTTTGCGTTGCCCAGTCGATCCCGACAAACCAATGCACATTCTCGACCATTTGATGGACCTCCTCGCTTCCAAAAGGCGGGCCAACTGCGATCCCAATCAATCCCTGTACCGGCGCTCGCGGCGCAAACCTCCTAGTGGATCTCGATCGCAGATGCTCCGCCAGGGCGCGGGTCCTACGTCGGTGCTCTAGGCACAGGTGGGCAAGGCGGCTCCCGGCGGATCGGCCCGGCGACCAGCCTACACCAACTGACTGGCCTCCGAACGCCAGAAGGGTACAGGGTGGG
>NZ_JADYVG010000066.1:0-1531 GCF_020193585.1 Bradyrhizobium sp. IC3195
CAGGCTGTTGAAAAAGGTGCTCGCCGCCGACCGGCGACCGTGATTCATTAGCTCCGACGAGATTCGGAGATGGGGCGTGCGCGGCGGCGACAATCGAACGGGCGAGCTGTTCAGCTACGTCGACCTGGAGGCGCGGGTGCGGCGTGATCATCCGCTGCGAGCGGTCCGGACGATCGTGAACGAGGCGCTGTCAACGCTGGAGCGCGAGTTTGCCGCGCTCTATTCGCCGATTGGGCGGCCGTCGATCCCGCCGGAGAAGCTGCTGCGGGCGATGCTGTTGCAGGCGTTTTATTCGATCCGCTCGGAGCGGCTTCTGATGGAGCGGCTGGAATACGACCTGCTGTTCCGCTGGTTCGTCGGAATCGGCGTCGATGACGCCGCCTGGGACCATTCGGTGTTCTCGAAGAACCGCGACCGGTTGCTGGAAGGCGACATCGCGGCCAAGTTTCTGGCGGCGGTGCTGGCGCAGCCCAAGGTGAAGAAGCTTCTGTCGAGCGATCACTTCTCGGTCGATGGCACGCTGATCGAGGCCTGGGCCTCGATGAAGAGCGTCAAGCTCAAGGAAGGCTCGGGCGAGCCGCCAGCGCAAGGCGGCGGGCGCAATGCCGAAGCGGACTTCCATGGCCAGAGACGCTCGAACGACACCCATGCTTCGACCACCGATCCCGATGCCAGGCTTTACCGCAAGGGGAAAGGCAAGGAGACGAAGCTGTGCTTCATCGGGCATGGGCTGATGGAGAACCGCCACGGCTTGCTGGTCGACGCCTGCCTGACACAGGCCGACGGGCATGCCGAACGGGTGGCCGCGCTGCACATGATCGAACCGCGTGCCGACCGGCCGACAGCGATCACGCTTGGCGCCGACAAGGCCTACGACGCAGAAGACTTCGTCAACGAGCTGCGCTCGATGAACGTGACGCCGCATGTTGCGCAGAACACCAGCGGCCGCAGCTCTGCGATCGACGGGCGAACGACCCGGCACGGCGGCTATGCCGTCAGCCAGCGCATCCGCAAGCGGATCGAGGAGGCATTCGGCTGGATCAAGACGGTCGCCGGGCAAGAGAAGACCAGCTTCCGTGGCCGTGAACGCGTCGGATGGGCCTTTACCTTCGCTGCTGCCGCCTACAATCTGGTGCGGCTGCCCAAGCTGATCGCGGAGGCCGGCTGATGGCCAAGGTGCCCGGCTTCGCCAAGGCCTTTGCCGGCCGCTGGCGCATCGTCGAAATGGACACCTGGGACGGCGACTTCCTCGATCTCGTCGAACAGGCGCATCTCACCTTCAAGGGCAAGTCCGACGGTGAAGTTGCCTTCGGTGCGCTGAAGGGCTTCCTCGACGTCCGCTACGGCACGCGAGACGGTTCGGCCTGCGCGGAGTTCTCATGGCAGGGACACGATGAGAATGACCCCACCTGCGGTCGCGGATGGGCCATGATCGGCACTGCCGGCAGGCTCGTCGGCCACTTCTACATACACAATGGCGACGATTCAGCCTTCGTTTGCGAACGCGGCTGAGTTCTTCAACAGCCTGCTA
>NZ_JADYVG010000067.1:0-1489 GCF_020193585.1 Bradyrhizobium sp. IC3195
GCTAGGGCATGCACATATCTGGTGCGACGGATTGACTCGGGTCCGCCGCGGGGATTCCAGAATCGGGAGTCTGTGTGCTTCCTATTGCTGCACTCCATGGTTTGGACGGGGGTGCCGCGATGTTGTCACGGATTGACTGGACGCTGGGCCGGTTCGGGGATCGTCGTCTCGATAAAGGGGGGCGGCGCTCGCTGAACGCATGGTTGCAGGCAGAACTGTCTGCCTTCGGCAGCTCTCCAGGGGGAACCGCGCGCTGGAAGTGCGGTTCAACCGCTTTCTTGGCCATGAAAAGGTAACGGCGGAGCGGATCATCGAAAGCTGGAGCGAAAGCACGGTCACTGCGGTAGAAGGCCGCCACGTGCTGGCGATCCAGGACACCAGTGAGATCCACTTCAACACCACATCGCAACGCCGGCGTGGGCTCGGAGAAATCGGAAAAGGTAATAGCCACGGCGTGCTGCTGCATCCGCTGCTGGCTGTGGATGCCGACGATGGGAACTGTCTTGGACTTTTGAGCGGGCAGATATGGACGCGCACAGGTCGCCGCACGACCTCGCACGACGATCGGGAGTTATCGGACAAGGAATCGCAGCGCTGGATATCCACTGCCGTGGCGGCCAAGCCGCTGCTCATCAAAGCCGCGGCGGTGACGGTGCTGGGTGACCGCGAGAGCGATATTTTTGCCCTTTATGCCAGCTCGGCTGAGCAACACTTCCATGTCATCGCCCGCAGCATGCATGATCGCAAGCTTGCCGATCGCAGCGGCTTGTATGAGGTCAGCAGTGCCATGGCCGCGGTGGATCGGCGTGCGATCCAACTGCCTGCGCGCGCCGCGCGGCCCGCCCGCCTGGCTCACCTCGAACTTCGCTTTGGCGCAATCGAGCTCGCTCGTCCGCAGAGTAAGTTCCTGCGCCATTTGCCGAAAAGCTTGCCATTGGCGGTGGTCGATGTGCGAGAGATCAATGCCGAAACCGGTGTGGAGCCGCTGCACTGGCGGCTTCTCACCACACACGAGGTCAACGGCATCGAGGACGCCTGGCGCATCGTCCAATGGTACAAGCAGCGCTGGATCATCGAGCAGTTCTTCCGTGTCCTGAAGACACAAGGCCTCAAGCTCGAAAACAGCCAGATCGGATCCGCCGATCGTCTTCTCAAGTTGGTTGCGATCGCCGCCAAGGCGGCCGTCATCACCATCCAGCTTCTGCAGGCCCGCAACGGTAGTCGCCAGCTTATTGTCGCGGCCTTCGATAACCGCCAAATAGGCGCGCTCATTGCCCTCAACCAGCAACTCGAAGCCGCGAGCAAGCGACTAAAGAACCCGCATCCGCCCAACAGCCTCGCCTGGGCCGCCTGGATCATCGGCCGTCTCGGCGGCTGGGACGGCTACCCATCGTCCAAGCCGCCGGGCCCGATCACCTTCAAAAACGGCCTCGAATACTTCCACGCCGTCTCAGCAGGATGGAGCCTCAGAGATATGTGCATGCCCTAG
>NZ_JADYVG010000068.1:0-1417 GCF_020193585.1 Bradyrhizobium sp. IC3195
CCTGGCAGCGCTGCCGCGTGGGATCGTTGAAAAAGTCCGAATTGACTGATTCCATTCTTGTCGGCGATTCGCGATCGGCGGAGCAAACGAGATGCTGGGGCGCAAGGAGCGGGATCAGCTTGAGCTCTTCATCACCGGCTCGCTCAAACAACTCGTCCCAGACGAGCACGTGCTGGCGCGGGTCGATCGTGTGCTCGACCTGACTTGGCTAAGGCAAGAGGTCACCGACTGTTACTGCGCGAATGACGGCCGGCCCGGCATCGATCCCGAAGCGGCGGTACG
Source organism: Bradyrhizobium sp. IC3195 (assembly GCF_020193585.1). Taxonomy (NCBI): domain Bacteria; kingdom Pseudomonadati; phylum Pseudomonadota; class Alphaproteobacteria; order Hyphomicrobiales; family Nitrobacteraceae; genus Bradyrhizobium; species Bradyrhizobium sp. IC3195. The sequence goes on from NZ_JADYVG010000068.1 coordinate 283, forward strand.
GCTGATGCTCGCCGGTCTGCTCAGCGGCATCGTGCACGATCGCAAGCTGATGCGTGAAGCTCAGGTCAACATCGCGATCCGCTGGTTTGTCGGTTATGGCCTGCATGAGCAACTACCGCACCATTCAAGCCTGACGCGCATTCGCCAGCGCTGGGGCGAAGAGCGGTTCCGTAGGATCTTCAAGCGCACGGTCGAGGCCTGCCTGAAGGCCAAGATCGCCACTGCGGAGGTGGTCCACATCGATGCGTCGCTGATCCGCGCCAATGTGAGTTGGGACAGCCTCACCGAGCAGCATGTGGTGGATGTCCTGAGCGAAAATCAAAACGAGGATGAAAGCGAGGCTGAGAAAACGGGCCGACAGAGTGGCAAGTACAAGAAGGTCTGCACGACCGACCCCGATGCGACGATGGCCACGAATGCCCGCAACCGGCGGCTGGAGCCCTCTTACAAGCAGCACACGGCCGTCGATGACAAGGTCGGAGTCATTTTGGACGTCGCGGTCACAACTGGACAAACGAACGAAGGCGAGATGATCGAGCCGCAAGTCGACGAGGTTGAAGCGATTACAGGCATTGACATCAAAACGGTCACCGCCGATGCCGGCTATGCCTACGCTAAAGTATACGGTGCTCTCGAACGGCGCGGCATCGATGCCCTGATCCCAGCTAAAGCTGAACCGATCAAGAGTCGCGTACCGCTCAGGCGCTTCCGGTACGACGCCAAGCACGACATCCTGAAGTGCCCGCGAGGACGTGTCTTGCGGCCCGCGCGACCCATCAAGCACGGCCGTTTCTTTTACTCAAAGGCAAAGGATTGTGCCCGGTGTCCGCTCAAGGGTGATTGCCTATCGAAGGGGCGAGTTAATAAGGCAGTTGTTGTAGGGAACGATTATCCGGCACTGCTCCGCGCCCGGCGCCGTCGCGAACGATGGAGCTGGCAGGATCGACGGCTCTATCAGCGTCATCGCTGGCGTTCAGAGGGCTTCCATGGCGAAGCCAAGACCTGGCATGGGCTGGCGCGCGCCATACGGCGTGGTCTACCGAACATGAAGATCCAGGCCTATCTGACGGCCGCCGCCATCAACCTCAAGCGGCTGGCAGCCGCTCTTGTTGCGCTTCTTTTGTGCTTGATCGCC
>NZ_JADYVG010000069.1:0-1380 GCF_020193585.1 Bradyrhizobium sp. IC3195
GGCAGAGCGATCTTGGTCGAGATCGTTCAGTGAAGGCTCGAAGTTGTTGGATAATCTCAAGATACAACAACATCAGCGTTGAGCAGTCGAATCGTGTAGATCATATAAGCGACGACGAGCTTGGGGCGGTCGCCTAATTTGAGCTGCTCATATCGAGTGAGACCATGGTTCAGGGATGGCCCGTGAAGAGCTTAGCGCGTCCAACCGATCGAAAGTCAGTAAGGGGCAAGAAGCCATCTTCTAAAGTAGTAGGTAGTCCGCGCCTCAGGCAGATCCCGCCAGGGACGGTCCGCACGATCCACAACACGCCCTCGACGAACATCCGCTGTCACGGCCCGTCGAGCCGCGCTGGTCTGGCCGAGGATGATCAAGCTGGAGATGCGATCCCATTGCCCATCGTTCAGAACGACCAATCCATGACACCGAAGGCTTCCTCCTAAAGGAAAGCCTTAAAACACTGTGCAACTGATTTGAGAAACCCAAGAGTCCGCACGACCTAGAGCGCGACCGGCGAGGCGATGAGTTGGGCGTCGTAATCGACAGTTCGCCGCTCGCTGCTCGCGCCGACGAAGCAGGCGATCGTTCCCCCGTGTGCGCATCAACTTCGCCGAGAGCAAGGCAGATGCAGGCGCGTGTAGTCATCCCCACCTGACGGTTTCGCTTGACTTCTCCCCGCAAGCAATTGGCGCTTGGTGCGATTGTCGCAACTCGCATGGACACGTCGGTGCCTAAGTTGCTTTCACGTCAATCTTCTTGGGCGGCTTCTGAGCTTCCGCATTTTTCGGCAAAGTCACCCTAAGGACGCCGTTCTTGACGGAGGCCTCAATCTTGCTGGCCTCCACACATTCCGGTAAACCGAAGTAGCGCGCGAAGGAGCCGTAACTGCGCTCGGAGAGGTAGTAGTCCTTGTGCTTCTCTTCCTTGTGTTCTTTTTTCTCGCCTTTAATGGTCAGTCCGCCATTGATAACCTGAACCTCTATGTCCTTTTCATCGAGTCCAGGCAGTTCGGCTGTAATCTCGTAAGCCTTGTCGCTTTCACTAAGATCCACTGCGGGGCTTGCGGCGACCTTCTTGGCAACCGACCTTCCAAGACTAGCGTGCGGGGGGAACGAGCGGCGCCAGAAATCGCCGCCAAACAAGTCTTCGAACAAGCGATCCACCTCGTTGCGCAATGCCTCGAGTGGGCGCCATGCTTCAGGAAAAAACGCGGGCTCACTAGCCTTCCTGGTGACGGGTACTCTCGTCTCATTCGTCATGATCTAACTCCATGTTTGAGATCATTCTGGAAGGCGCAATCTCTGACTGCGCTGAGCGGACCAGGTCGTCATAGACCGTAATAGCAACCAATGTGCCAACTCGCCTCCTGATTGAGCGCTCATG